>CAZOOE010000040.1:3783-21772 GCA_964581275.1 uncultured Clostridia bacterium | reverse complement strand
TATCGCGAGCGACCTGTTTCGTAGGCTTGTCTTCTTTCGCCCACTCTCCGGGCGTATGGCAATGCGTGCAGTTGACTCCAAGGGATCTGGCGTAACCCAATTCCATGACTTTCAGGAGCCTTCCCGCCGGCATCCCTTTTAGAATCTGAATATTCTTGAAGACCTCAGCCGCTGGTTTGGTTTCCTGGCCCTCGATTTTCTTTCTCAGATCAGCGAGCGCCTGTTCCTGATCGAAAGGCTTATCGCCCTGAAAACCGCTACCCTCCTCAAAGTGCCCTGCGGAATTACCCGAGTTAGAGAGGGCTACGCTGTGTTGAGCGAGCGCCATCGAGATAATACTCAGCGGAACTGCTAAAGCTGCTCCGATCCCAATAGTCGCTAATTTCGTTTGCATGTTTGTCTCCTTTTCGCCACTCGATCACACAAGTTACATTAGTTTGTTCGACCTGTGCTGGTAAACCACAAGGGGAAGCCGCTGAAGCGACGCCGCTATCCTGTCGTCAGTCAGTTTCAAGAGTCTCTTTCGGACCGACCCTACAAAACGAGGCTGCAAAAGCGTGTTGGTTAACCTGCTAAGTCTATTGAAACCCGAATTGAGAGTTGTCAGAAGTAGGCTGGTCAATTGCAAAATAATGCCAAAAATGTCAATAAGTCATTAAACTACAGCTTCCTCGAACTGCACACGAAGCGGCCAAGCAAAAAGGGCAGCCATAACGGTTGCCCTTCTTGTCTGGTTCTCAGAGTTGAGAGACATCAGACTTTACTCGTTGCGCAGCGCGACCATTGGATCCACCCTCGACGCGCGCCGCGCTGGGATCCAGCACGCCAATAGCGCCACTCCAGCCAGCAAGACTGAGATCGCAACGAAGGTGATCGGATCGGTAGCGCTTACTGCGAACAACAGGCTCGACATCAGCCGCGTCAAGGCCGCCGACGCGATGACTCCTATCGCGATGCCGGCGCCTGCATGCAGCATCGCCTGTCCAACTATTAGGCTGAGCACGTGTGATCTTTCTGCCCCGAGCGCTATGCGAATTCCGATCTCGTGAGTGCGCTGCGTGACGGAATACGAGATGACGCCATAGATTCCGACAGCCGCTAGCGTCAGGGCTACCGCCGCGAATATTCCCAACAGCAACATGTTGAAGCGGCGCTGTGACATCATCTCCGAGAGCGTCTGCTGCATCGTCTTGACGTCGTAAACGGATTGGTCTTTGTCAATCGCCCAGACCTCATTGCGCAAATTGCCTGCCAGGCTCGCTGGATCTGTCGCGGTGCGGGCCACTATCGTCAGCGCGTTGTCGCCGGCTTGAGCCTCTGGCAGAAAAGTTTCCGGACGCACCGGCCTGTCAAATCCGGTGCGGCGCATATCGCCGACGATGCCTACGATCGTAATCCAAGGGTTGTTCGGGCCCGCCAGTCCGCCATAAGCGAAGCGCTTTCCGATCGGGTCTTCGCCCGGGAAAAAGCGGAGCGCGAAAGTCTGGTTGATAATAACGACCGGCGTTGCGCCAGCGATGTCGCGTTCATCGAACTCGCGGCCGCTGAGCAGCGGAATACCCATCACCCGGAAGTAGCTCGGCGACACCGCGTCAAAAGGAACTTCTATCTGCTCTGCTCCAACCGGCGCGGGCCGCCCCTCGATTGCGAAGTTTGTAGAACTTGCCGTGTCGGTCAGGAACATGTCCGCAATCGCGCCTACCGACTGCACGCCGGGCACGCTTTCCATTCGCTCGAGTAGTTGCGTGTAAAAGCTCGCAATCTGTTTCTCCTCGCGATACTTCGACCGGGGCAATTGTATGCGCATTGTTATCAGTTTGTCGGCGTTGAATCCAAGGTTGAACTCTTGAAGGCGCATGAAACTCCTGATCAGGAGTCCGGCGCCTATGAGCAGAACCAGTGAAAGCGCGATCTCGGAAACCACCAGGAGGTTCCGAACTCGCGCGCCGCGAATCCCACCTGTTGATCCTCTGCCGCCCTCTTTGAGCGAATCGTTCAGGTCAGGATTTGAGGCCTGCAAAGCGGGCACGAGTCCGAAAATGAATCCAGTGAGCAGTGAGACCGCAAACGTGAACCCCAGCACCTTGCCATCAATACCGATCTGATCGAGACGAGGGATATCCGCCGGACTGAGTGCGACCAAAGCGTCCAGCCCCCAGATAGCCAGGAGCAGTCCAACTGCCCCGCCGAATAGAGCAAGCAAAGCGCTTTCAGTGAGCAGCTGTCTAATGATTCGCGAGCGGCCTGCCCCAAGCGCAAGCCGAATGGAGATCTCTTTCTCTCTCATCGCCGCGCGCGCAAGAAGCAGGTTCGCAACGTTCGTGCAGGCGATAAGCAGAACGAAGGCGACAGCTCCCAATAAGACCAGCAGCGCGGGTTTTACCTTGCGAGTGTCTTGATCGCGCAACCGAACCAGGTTGATGCCGTACCCCGATTGAAAATACTGATCGTCAATCCGTTTCGCGATGGCGCCCATATCGGCTTGCGCCTGTTCCATCGTGACACCCGGCTTCAGCCGCCCAACGGCTTTGTAGCCAATCGCGTAGCGCTCGTGCCTTCTTTGAGGCGAGACTGGAATAGGTATCCAAAACTCAGTCTTCTTCTCAGGAAATCCAAAGCTCGCCGGCATGACGCCGAGGACCATTCGATTGATCCCGTTCAGGCTGATGGACTGGCCGACAATTCCGGTATCGCCGCCGAAACGCCTTTTCCACAGACCGTTGCTCAAGACTACGACAAGATCTTTGCCGGGCTCTTCTTCTTCCTGCGTAAAGGTACGGCCCAGTGCTGCCTCTGCACCGAGGACCGGAAAGAGGCTTGCCGTGGACCACGCTCCCATAACCCGCACTGGGTCGCCCGTGCCAGTGAGATTGAAACTGCGATCGTTGAACGCGGCCATGTCTTCAAAGACCTGGTTCTGCTCTTTGAAATCCACATAGTTGGGATATGAGTGCCAGTCTTCAGCCACGCCCAGCTTTGGATTGTCCATCCAGATCATGTAAATGCGGTCGAAGTTCTTGTATGGGAGAGGTCTTAGCAGAATAGCGTTGACCACACTGAAGATTGCGGTGTTCGCTCCGATACCCATAGCCAGCGCCAGTAATACTATCGCGGTGAACGACGGCTTCTTGCCCAACATCCGGACCGCGTAGTTAAGATCTTGAATGAGTTTCTCCATCGTTGTTCCCCTTTTGATCGGCAATCGAAAATAAGCGACCGAGCGAAGTGATACGACAACCTCCTCGCAGAACAAAAACACTTCGCCGCGAGGACGAACGGAGATCAACACTGCTAGACCAACTTCCGTGCCATACTCAAAGGAGTCTAAGCTCTGTCATTAGTGTAGTTTGATGAGGCGCGCACCTGACGATTGTCTACGCCGTGTGCGGCTTTGGGAAGGCGAGTCTCAGAATCAGGAAATCCCATCTGAGCTTATGTCCTATTTCGCATTCGCGTATGCGTCTTGACGAATCCCAGTCACTTGCCAGGAGACTTCCATACCCCCAGTGCCTCCGGCAATCTTGAATAGACTGTTAGCAACCTTTGCGGCGATGTGAAGGTAGGGACCAGGAGCGCCGATAGGTGTGAGTTGGTAACGGAAATCCGTGTTAAGAGCCTCGAACCACTCTGGCAACTTCACCACAGCTTCTCCGCGTGAATCGAGGACGACAACGCCGTCATAAATATCCTTCATATCCGGCGATTCCACGAACGAAGGGTAGAGATACTTGTAGACACGTTTCTTCAAGCTCTCAATCTGTTTTCGCTGTTGTTCGATTTGCGCCTGCTGCTCTATGACGGCGTTGACGAGAACGACGCCCAGTCGGTCGTACTTTACGCCTTCGGGTTCGCCTTTGCTGTTCGTCAAGGTGAGCGACGGAGCGAGGCGAGCTACGTCTTCAGCGCCCAGCCCGATGTCGGGTTGTCCGCCTTCTTTCCAGTTGAAGCTAATGGGCCTGAGCCGCCGCACAATGTCCAACCCGCCGAGGAACGGCTGCACGTTTGTCTTCCAGCGCAGACTCGAAGCACCACATTGCAGCAGATCGCCTGCCTGATTGAAACAGACCGATCCGAAAGACGCCTCCAGCGGAATGGAGCCAACCCGCGCCCTGCCGTTGACATGTAGCAGGCGCTGTGGCGCAGGTGTGCCGATGCCGACATTGCCAGAGGTGGCGATCGTCATGGTCGGGCTGCCGTCATTGACGAAAAAACTGAGCGGATGATTGGACTTGGTGCCGTACCAGCCGCCACCAGTGCTGCCCCCGACAAATGAGCCAACGGTAACCGTGCCGTCAGTGTGAATGAAACCGTACATGCTAGTCGCGGTTTTGACGGTCAACTTTTCCGCCGGCCCAGTCGTGCCGATACCGACTTTGGTATCGAAGGGTGCGCTGTTGATGCCGTTGACCGAACCAAGGACCAAACAATTGCTGCAATCTACACGGGCTCTCCAGCCGATGGCGGTGGCGTTCGACAAATTGTTGGCCCCGAAATCGGCGACAAATCCCAGTGCGGTGTTACCCTGCCCAGTCGTTATGGTTGGACCTGCGGCCCTACCGAAGAAGGAGTTCTCAAAGCCAGTGGTGTTGTTTTGGCCCGCGTTCGTGCCGAAGAAGGAGTTGTCGCCGCCGGCTGTGTTAGAAAAGCCGGCGCTCATGCCGAAGAAGGAGTTGTTGGGGCCGGTGGCGCTATTCTGGCCCGCGCTCCTGCCGAAGAAGGAGTTTGCGAGCCCGGTGTTGTTTTGGCCCGCGAGTGTGCCGAAAAAAGAGTTGTCGCTGCCAATGGTGTTGTTCTGGCCCGCGTTATCGCCGAAAAACGAGTTTGAGCCGCCAGTTGTGTTGGAAGTCCCGGCGTTCGCGCCGAAGAAGGAGTTGTTGTTGCCGGTCAGGTTCGCATTGCCCGCAAAATCGCCGAAGAAGGAGTTTTGGGCGCCAGTGGTGTTAGAGAATCCGGCGGTGTTCCCGAAGAATGAGTTTTCAGAGGCTGTCGTGTTGCTCTGGCCTGCGCTCCTGCCGAAGAAGGAATTGTTGAAGCCAGTGGTGTTCGAAAATCCGGCGTAGGCGCCGAAGAATGAGTTGTCAGTGCCATTGCTGTTGCTCTGACCCGCGCTCCTGCCGAAGAAGGAGTTTAGGCTGCCGGTTGTGTTGGAAAATCCGGCGTTCGTTCCGAAGATGGAGTTGTCGAGGCCTATGTTGGAGAATCCGGCGTTTCGGCCGAAGAAGGCATTGTCGGTGCCTGTGTTGGCCGCTCCCGCCCCCACTCCGACGAACAGATTGTTGGAGCCGAGATTGCCTGGATTGCTGAGTATTCTCGCCCCGTTAAGGTTGTACTGCGATACGGCGTTTAATGTCGTAGCTGTGCCTGTGCCGCTTATGTTGAAGTTGGACGAGTCCTGCGGCGCCGCGTTCTGATTCTGGATGTAATTCGTGCTCCCCGCTGGGATGCTGGCCACCGGAATCGCGCCACTCACCGCGCTCCCCAAAACGCTTTGAATCTGACTGCTCGTTATGCAACTCACGCAGGCTATCGAAAGCCCATCAGCAGTCGCAGCCTTCAAGCTGCGAATTGAGTATGGAGTTGACGTGAGTGGCTGGCGCGGTCCAAGCGTCGTGTAGGTGGTGGCGCTCGTCTGCTTGACGGCAATCTCAATAAAGCGATTTGCTCCGGTGAAGACACCCGCGCCGAAATCCAACTGCACCACGAAGACGCCGCCCGTGACTGTTACATTCGACACGATCACTGTAGTGCCTTGCTGCGTGCCCGTGCCGACCGTATTCGTGTCAAAGAGCGCGAACTGAAAATCGTAGTTGCCGTTAACAACGGTGCCGCCATCCGTGAGTCGTCCTTGGTAGGTGAAGGTGGTGGTCTGGGCCACAGCAGCGCCTGACGTGGCAAACAAAAGCAGAATTGGCAAAAGGATGTGGCGCAAAATGTTGAGTCGGGTCTTGAGCTGTCGGAGAGGGAGTCCGAGCATGCGCAGCTTCGAGTAAGATCTGTTTCGGCTCATCCAAACCTGTTGTGCGCGCGGAGTGTCGTCATTCCTCACGAGTAAGGCGTCAATTAACTGGGTCAACTCAGACGATCGAGCGTCATCAACGGATACGATCAAGGCCCCGGCCAAATCTGTCTCAATGAACTGGCTCAAGCGGTGGACGGACGAGTTCTTGACATCGACTTGACTTGACCGTTGATTGCTGAATCCGGCATCAGGCTCAGCGGCGGAGGCGGTGGTCGTCCAGCGAAAGGCTGTGATCTCAACTCGTCGCGTTCTCTTCAAATTTGTCTCCTCAGGCGGATATGGACATCGAATCGGTAATGCCTAGGAATCAGATCGACTCGGTTCGGTCTTACCGCCTTCAGCGACAGGCAAAGTACACCACGCAGCGAAGCAAGTAGTGAAAGATTGAGGAAAAACCCCTGAAAGATTGGTGAAAAAATCCTGGTTAGACGGAAGGCGGTGATCTTCATGTTGAATACATCGGGCCCGAATTGATGCTAATATTGACGACTAAGTGTTTGAGGCCGACTGCGGGAGCAGAATAGTGAAATCGCTGTAGGAGTTTCTAGCCGATTCTTCCTGACACTGAGAGGCGTATAAGAGCGACGTTTACAGAGTGTTTGTGTCAGCTCGACCTAACTGGAGCCAGGGTGGAGAAAGCTCACCATATCTATGCATTTGAAGACTTCGCCCTCGACCTGACCGCCGGCTCACTTAGACGCAGCGGCCAGGAGGTCAAGCTGCGACCAAAGTCATTCGAGGCACTCCGATACCTTGTGGAGAACAGCGGGCGGCTTGTCAGTAAGGATGAGCTGATGCAGAGGTTATGGTCTGACTCATTCGTAACCGAAAACTCCCTGGTAAAGTGCATGATGGATGTGCGGCTGGCGTTGGGAGATGACACCCAGCGATACATTAAGACCGTCCCGAGGCGCGGATACATCTTCACCGCGCCGGTTAGCGACAACAACTCACTAAGACCCGACGCGGGTTATAGACAGCAGGTCGAGGGCATCAGGGTAGTCATAGAAGATGACGAACAGAAATACGAGGCGCTCAACAAGGCAGGCACGGGGTTTTCGCATCCGGCAGTTTCGATGCCCAGCCGTGACCCGCGCCAAGTCAGGCGATCGGTCCTGGTAGTTATTGGATTAGCCGTATTCGCAGCCGTCGTTCTTTACTTCCTGGTTCGGAGCGGATCAAATCACATCGCACCAGTGAAAACGAAGTCAATCGCGGTGCTGCCATTCAAGCCGCTGGTGGTGCAAAGCAGAGACGAGTCCCTCGAGATGGGGATGGCGGATACCCTCATAACCAGACTCAGCAATCTGAGGCAAATAATCGTTCGGCCGATCAGCGCGGTGCGTAACTACGATCGCCTTGATCAGGATCCAGTTGCAGCGGGAAGAGAACAAAGAGTCGATGCGGTGCTCGAGGGAAACCTGCAAATGGCAGGCGATAAAATACGAGTGACAGTTCGGCTGCTGAGCGTGCCGGACGGTACTCAGTTATGGGCAGACAAGTTTGATGAGAAGCTCGCCAACATTTTTATCGTCCAGGATTCTATTTCTGAGAAGGTCGCAGCCGCATTGGCCATCACCCTGAGCGATCAGGACCAGAACCGGCTGACAAAACGTTATACTGAAAACATTGAGGCCTACCAGCTCTACCTCAAAGGCCGCTACTTCTGGGACCAGAGAACAGAAGAAGGGATGAAGAAGGCAGTTGTGTTCTTCGAGCAGGCTATCCAGATAGACCAGAATTATGCGCTGGCGTATGCGGGCATAGGGCATACATACACCGCGCTGGGTGCGCTCGGTTTTATTCGGCCCGCGGAAGCTTCGGAAAGAATGAGATTTGTGGCTGCCAAAGCGCTGGAACTAGATGACACCCTGGCCGAAGCTCACACAGTAATGGCGACCTATGAGAAAGCTGAGTTCAATTGGCAAGAGGCCGAAAGAGAATTCAAACGGGCCATCGAGTTAAACCCGAACTACGCGTTTGCTCATGCATGGTACGGCTATCTTTTGGAGGGCCTGGGACGAGAGGATGAGAATCTGGCAGAGAGAACACGAGCACACGAGCTTGATCCATTGAACCTCGCAATAAACGCCGGTCTGGGCGATGCGTTGTTCCACGTCGGACTCTATGATAAGGCCATCGAACAGCAACTGAACACTCTGGAATTGAACCCGAACTTTAGCGAGGCGCATGACTGGTTGGGGGACGTTTATTTGGCCAAAGGAATGTATGAGAAGGCCGTTTCGGAGTATCAACAGGCGGGTAATAAAGCGTCTCTCGGGTATACTTATGCGGTGATGGGAAAAAAAGCAGACGCGAAGAGAATACTCGCCGAACTTTACGAAAGGTCAAGGCAGCGTTACGTCACGCCTCTCGACAAAGCGATCATTTGCATCGGCCTCGGTGAAAAGGATCAGGGATTTGAGTGGCTGGAAAAATCGTATGCGGAACGGGTGCCTGCTCTCCTTTTCCTAAAGGTTGACCAACGATTTTCCAACGTGCGCTCTGATCCGAGATTCCGGGATCTGTTGCGGCGGCTCGGACTCGCCCCCACAGGGCTCTGTTGATTTCAACGAATCCCTTCCCGCCGACGACCGCAGGTCTGGTTCGGCATCCCCGTCCTAAATGGGGCTCCTCCTCCAAAAGTGTAATCAACTTTCGGCGGGCAGCGGAGCTGAGAAGCGCGACTCAAAGGACGAGAAGCCATCTCCGCGACGTTGACTAGGGCAGCGCCTTCGTGGAGGGCACACAGAGCATTTGCGTGGTGGTCAAAGTGAACAAGTCGGTCTCCAACTGATTCTTGATATTCACCTGCCTCGATGTAGTCGACTGCGACAGCCTGATGTTGTAGCACAACAGGTGCGCCGCAGCGTTTTGGACGCGCGTCGTGTTGTTTCCAATCGTTTTTTGCACAGGGTTGCAAAACAGAACGGGCTGTTCCACGATGACGTCCTTAGTTTGAAACTGGTCAGTCAGCGAGACCGGTTGTGCGAGCGACGGCGCAGTAACCGGATAGCACAAGAAATGGTCGAGCCTCCTCGGGAGTCGCAAGTCCTCCTTTTGCGTAGGGACCATGAGGGTCGTCGCCCTATCGACTGTCAGCTGCTGCGCGCCGAATTGATTGGTGGCGGTCAGCGTCTGGGATGTTGGTAGCGGAGCTGGGCTCAGCAGGTTGTACATTGTGAGATGGTCGTTCAGGTCCACAATGGGTGTCACGACCGAGCCAATGGTCTTTTGCGCTGGGTTGAGGAACTGCAGGGGCGAGCCCACTGAGACCGAAACTGTTTGAAATTGGTCCTTGAGGGTCGCCGCTACTGCCGGTTGCTGAGTTTCCTCCCTGCTGACGATGTAGCTCCAGAAGTGGTCCAGCTTCAGATTTGGCGTCCGGCGCGCGGCGCTGTTGTCCACGGATTGGGCGTGGGCGGAGGCCGCCACCACGAGCGTAAGCACCGCCTGGATCACCAGGCGCGGCATGCGATATGAGCGTCGTTTCATGTGCTCACTCCTTCCAACAAGATAAGCACAAGCGCCGCTAATCGCTAATGACCGTAGTACGTGTGGGTCAGTCTTGTCAAGATACAGCTGTTCGTAGATGTCAGCAAGCTTGACAACTAGAGAGTGGATCGCGTAGTTGATCGTTCATGGTTGCCTCTCCGATTTGCAAACCTCTGCCTGTGGGTGATCGAGGCAGATCAGCTTCTTCAATCTGTATATCATTGTCTGCTGTTTCCTAAGCTCGTCCTGCGGCAAGGCCGCCTGTCGCGCGCGCGCTTCGAGCTGCTGCTGTTGTTGCTCAATCTGCTGACGGAATGAATCATTCTCCTCTTTCAACTCTTTTATCGCTTCAAGCAGCAACAGCGGCAGCTTGTTATAGCGCACTACCTTGTACCCTTGTTCATCTTCTGTCACTAACTCAGGCAGCACCTTCTCGACGTCCTGCGCCACCAACCCGAAAGATTGCGCTTTCCCGAAATGCCTTTCGGGAAAGGCCTCCGTCCGCCAGTAGAAATGCACCGGCTGGAGCTTAGCCAGCTTCTCCAGCAGCCTCGGGAAGGGCGTGACGTCACGCTTCAGTCTCGCGTCTGAGCCACAGGTTCCGGCGATAACGCTGCCAAGCCGATCTCTGACACACCCGTGAGCCACGCCGACGCGGATGTCGCCGAAGACATCGAGGCGGTCGAGCGGAGAGGTGTTGATCCCGACGTTGCCATTGCTCCCATCGATGTACAAACGATAGGCGTCGGCGGTTTCATCGTAAATGCCGAAGTTGCTGGTCGTTCCGCCGGCGCCTGCATAAAGCCACCAGGAGTGGCCGCCCGAGTCGACGTTCTGGAGCTTGATGATGGGCCAGTCGTTGTTGGTGTGCCCGGCAATATGGAGCTTGTAGTCCGGCGCGGTTGTGCCGATGCCGACGTTGATGCTGGCCGTCGCGCTGTTGACACCGTTGATTGAGCCGAGCACCAATGAATTGCTTTGTGCGACCAGCGCCCTCGCGCCAATCGCTGTGGAGTTGTTGAGATTACCGGCGCCCATATTCGCCAAATCACCAATCGCTGTATTTTTTTCTCCCGTCGAGTTCATGCGGCCAGCGTCAGCACCCACAAAGGTATTAAAGCTAGCCAGGTTATTCGTATCGTTAAGTCCGTTGCCCTCTCCCGCCCCGCGGCCGATGAAGGTATTGTATCCCTGAGTCGTGTTACTAAAACCGGCAGCGGCTCCGAAGAAGGCATTCAAGCTGCCTGATGTGTTCACTTGGCCTGCCCCACTTCCAAAGAAGGAATTGGCGGCGCCCACCGTGTTGCTTTGGCCCGATAGACTGCCGACGAACGTGTTGAAGTTGGCGAGCGAGCCCGTGTCGTTCGTCCCGTTGTTCACCCCTGCGCTGGCGCCAATAAACGTATTGTCGTGCTCGGTATTATTGTTGAAACCTGCACCGGCTCCGATAAAGGAGTTTAGATTGCCCGTCGTGTTGAGCACGCCCGCATTGCTGCCGACGAAGGTGTTGAAGTTGGCATTGCCGGCCGGATCGTTTATCCCGTTGAACCTCCCCGCGCCGTTACCTATGAAGGTGTTGTCGTGCTGCGTCACGTTACTCATTCCTGCCAGATACCCAAAGAATGAGTTGAACCCGCCCGACGTGTTGCCGAGACCGGCACTGCTGCCGACGAAGGTGTTGAAGCTTGCTTTGTTGTTCTGCCCGGCGCTAACGCCGAAGAAGGAATTATCACTACCCGTCTGATTCAAGTAGCCGGCCGCGCTGCCAAAGAAAGAGTTGCGCGTGCCAGTCGTATTGGCCTGGCCGGTGTTGTTGCCGAAGAAGGAATTGTCGTTGGCATTGCTAGACAGACCGGCATCGTAGCCGAAGAAGGCGTTACAGCAGCCTGTCTGATTGAGTATACCCGCCTGATAACCGAAAAAAGCGTTTTGAATTCCGGACGTATTGTATCGGCCCGAAAACGCCCCAAAGAACGAGTTTCCGTCGGTTGTGTTGTTTCTTCCTGCCCAAGTCCCGAAGAAGGCGTTGCTGATACCTGATGTGTTGTTCTGGCCTGCCATACTGCCGAAGAAAGAGTTCTGTACGCCTGTATTTGCGCTGCCAGCGCCGATGCCCGTGAAGGTGTTGAACGTGCCGGCGGCGCTGAGCACACGCTGGCCGCCGAGGTTGTACTGCGTCGTGGCATCGAAGGTAGCAGCAGCGCCGTTGCCGCTGATGTAGAAGTCAGCCGACGCCTGCTGGCTCGTGCCGTTCTGAATGTAAAAGCCGCTGCCTTGCGGCACACTCGCCACTGGGATGGTTCCCGTCACTGCGCTGCCGCTTACGCTTTGGATCTGGCTGCTCGTCACGCAATTGATGCAGGCCACGCTCAGACCATCCGCTGCTGTAGCATTCAAGCTGCGAAGCGCGTACGGCGTTGAGTTCACCTGCTGGCGCGGACTAAGCGTCGTGTACGTCGCATCGACAGACTTCTTTACACCGATCTCGAGAAATCTCGCCGAGCCGTCGAAGCAAGTGGGACACGCGCCGAAATCCAACTCCGCCGAAAACACGCCGCTCGTCACTGAAATATTTGTCGCCGTGATGGTTGGACCTTGCTGAGTCCCGCTGCCGGTGTTCATCGTGTCGAACAGCTTGAACTCCATGTCGTATTGCCCGTTCGCTACATTGCCGCCGTCGGTTAGCTTTCCTTGATAAGTGAACGCGGTGCCCTGAGCGAGAGCAGAGTGTGCGCTCAGCGGCAGCAAGATGAACAGCAATACGATGACCGTGAGTCGATAAGGTCGCGATCGGTTCATGGCTTCAGCTCCGGTTTGCAGATCTCGCCTGCGGTTGATCCTGGCACAGCAGCTCTTTCAATGCGTCAATCTCATTCTGCTGCCGCTTGATCTGCGTTTGCTGCTGCTTAATTTGCGCCTGCTGTTGATTGACTTGTTTTTGTTGTTGCTGCGCGTTGGCGGTTGATTGCTCGATCTGCTGCTGTTGCTCTTTGTTATTTACCGACGTCCAATCGCACCCTTTCGGCGCAGTAACGTTCACGCTTCCCGCACCTGCGCTCAACATCTCCCTCTTGTATGATGCAGATTTGTAGACTACGATCGTGACGGCTGGGGCGGGGAATATTCCGCGCCGGCCCGGCAGCTTGCCGTGAGCCGATGGTATTCGGCTTACTTGGCGCTATGCGCTGCAACGGATTGCAAGTTTCCAACACCGATTTCCAGCAGCCTCGATTGTCAGCAGCTTCACGCCGTGCTGTTCACGGGGCGTCGGTCTGCCAGTGCCGACCGTTGTTGTGCGTTCGTCATCATCTTTGTTGCTGCTTTAGTTTTTGCTCGGCTTCAACGCGCTGCCGCTTCATCCTCTGCATCATCTCTGGATAGCGCGCCCACTCCATGCCGCGCTCTTCCGGCTGACCGTAGGCGCCGGGGTTCAGGTAATAGCCGCGCTCCCTTTCCGACTTGGCCTCTTCAACCTCTAAAGGAAACTTGCGCGTCGTCGGATCTGACCGAACGCCCGTCACCTGCCAACTGACTTCGATATTCGGCGCGTTGGTTCTGATTGCGAAGCGATTGCCTTTGATCTTGCCGGCGATGATGGCCTGAGCAAAAGTGCCGACGACGGTGAGGTGATAGCGGAAATCTCTATTGAGCGCCTCGAACCAATCGGGCAGTGCCACCACCGCCTCGCCATTGGTATCGGTGGTAATATTGCCGCTGTACACGTTGAGGACTTCGGCGGATTCGATGGCGACGTGGTTAAGGTATTTGTTTTCGGGATCGAGCGGGTGGTCTATGTGAAACATCTTCATGCCGCTGGTGACGGTGAGCTTCCCGGTGATCTCAACGTCACCCGCGAAATGTCCAGCGATCCCATCGGTCGCGCCGGATATGCCATCTCCTCCGCGAGCCATGATGCCATCGCCGCCCTTGTTGCCAGCCCCACTTCCGGCACCGCCCTCAGCGGATGCGCCAACTCCGCCAGATCCGCCGAAGCTTTGACCGCCACCAAGGACCGCACCGTCACCGCCATCGCCACTGTTACTTCTGCCACCGTGGGCCTCTATGCCCCTGCCGCCAGTTAAAGAGTCGCTATCGCCGGCGAAGGCAACAACACCAGGGCCACCAGGGGCCCCTGATGAGCCGCCCCCGCCTGTGGCCCGTACGCCAACACCGCCTTCATGGCCGCTGCCGCTGGTAGCGCCGCCTGTGGCAGCAACGCCAGTACCTTCGGGGCCTCCGGCTCCGTAAACTCCGATACCCTGCGCGGCAGTGTTAGTCACTCGGACAAGCCCCAAGGGAGATGACGAGCCGGTCAGGACGAGCGGCACCGCAACTGCGAGCGGCGAGCCGCTTGTCCCATTGCCCTGAAGCGTCATATCGTGCGAGACGGTGAACAACGCGCCTGCTGCCGATGTCGTCTGCACCGTGCCGTCAGGAAACTTCAGCCCACCAAGCGTGATCTCGACCATCCCCGCCACGGTCAGCTTCGAGGTCGGCGTGTCGGTGCCGATGCCGACCAGGCCGTTCTTATTTTCAAAGATCGTCGTGTCGGCAATGAACGAATTGCTCGAGGTGATGCCCGTCCATTTCGTCAATCGCCCGACCGTGCCGCTTCCGAGCACCGGCAAGCTCCCTCCGGCGGCGGTTGATGCGAAGTCAAAGTCAGATGCGCTTCGCTTGAGGGCACGACTCGCGGGCATCAGGCTGAATCCAGCCGGATGGCTACTCGCGTGATTGAGTTGTGCGCCTGACGTCTGCGCCTGCGCAGATATAAGGTTCAGAACCAGCACGGTGATTATTAACCCCATTCCAGAAAGCCATCTTTTCGCCATTTTGATTCCTCCTGTTGAATCGAGTTCGGCGTCGCGACCGAGATTGAAGGCGTTTAGAGTTACGTAGAATCGCGGCGACCGGGAACGCGCGCTTAGAGTAATGCGCTGCTTGAAGAGAGTCACTAGCTCTATCGCTAGGAATGTGAGTAGACAGCGAGGAGTGAAAAACGTTCGATCGGTAGGATCAAGACTTCAGACCAAACGGTCGCGCATCGCCTTGGCTACCGCTTCTGATTTGGAGTGGACCTGAAGCTTTTCATAGATGCGCTGCATGTGAAATGAAACGGTGTGAACGGTAACCCCGAGCTGCGGCGCGATCGATTTGAAATTGTGACCTTCCACCAAAAGTTTGAGCAGGCGTTTTTCGTGCGCAGTAAGCTGATAGTCCGCATGCTCGGGCGGACGAATCTCACGAAAGATCGCGAGCACTCGCCGAGCAACTTCAGGCGACATAGGCGCGCCTCCGCTGATCGCTTCCTTGAGGGATTCAAGCAAACGCAACGGCGTCGTGTGCTTGAGTAAGTAGCCACAGGCGCCGGCGCAAAGCGCCTCGAACACCCGCTCGTCATCGTCATAAACAGACAGAACAAGCAACGCGAGCTTTGGATGTCGCTCGCGCAACAAGCGAATGCCTTCGATGCCCGACATCCCCGGCAATCCGATATCGACGAGCGCGACGTGCGGAAGGTCGCCGCCGATTTTCCCGAGTGCCTCCTCCATCGAACGATAGCTTCCGACGCATCGATATCCGGGTGTGCCGTTGATAAGAATCGTCAAGCCGTCGCGGAGGTCCCGGCGATCTTCGATGATCGCAGCCTTGATTATCGAGGGTTGAGCGGACGCGGATTGTACCGGAGTGTCAGTCATCATGCTCTGAACGTCAAAGTGGTTGCGTTGACGCAGCGCTCAAGCTGCAATCTGATTTTGCGTTCCATCGTCCGCATCCGTCACTAGCTGTACAGCTAGTCATCGCCAGCGGCGAGATCGCTCCAAAGGCAGCACGAGCTCGACCGTTGTGCCGCTCCCCGGCGTTGATTCGATATCCAACACGCCGCCCAGATTTGCCGCTCGTTCGCGCACGCTGAACAGTCCGTGACCCTCCCTCGATCCGCGCGGGTCAAAGCCACTGCCATCGTCGCGAATGCGCAGCACCAATCGGCCTCGTTCAATCGACAGCGCGATCTCAACTCGCGCACAACTGGCGTGACGCATAATGTTGTTAACAGCCTCTTTGAAGATCAGAAAGACTTCGCGCCGTGTATCGGCATTGATGCTCAATCTCATTTGCGGAGCGTCGAAGCGCCAGTCGATCTCACGATAGTCGAACGTTTCCCCCGCGAAACGGCGCATCCTCGAGACCAGGTCGCTCAGATGATCCCGGTTCGGGTTTATGGCCCACACAATATCGCTCATCGACGAAGCAGTTTCGCGTGCGGTCGCGGCGATGCGCTCGAGTGGTGAGGGCGACTCGGCGGCCGACGCGGGCGAAAGCCGGCCGTTGCCCTCGGTCATCTGTCGCTGAGCAACATCGCTCCAGATCGCTATCTGCGACAAGTTCGACCCGATGTCATCATGAAGATCAGCGGCGATGCGAGTCCTTACTCGCTCGATTTCCAGCAATCGTCTGATGCGATAGCGATACAGCGAGTAAGCGACAGCTCCAAGGATGGCGATCGCGGTGATAACAAACCACCACCGTTGCCAAAAGGGTGGAAGCACCGTAAATGAAAAACTCGCGGGCCGCTCGCTCATGACGCCATCGGGATTGACCGCGCGCACCAGAAATCGATAATGACCGGGCGCCAGATTCGCGAAGTTGACCGCGCGCTGATCTGAGACTGGACTCCACTCCTGATTCGCGCCATCCAGCAGATACTGGTATCGCAATTCTTCGCCCGGACCAAAACCGAGCGCGGCAAATTCGATTTGAAGATCGTTCTTGTTCGCGGGAAGTTCGATCGGCGCCACCTCAGACTCGCCCAATGCGGAGAGCGATCTGGGCTCTCCAGCGACTCGAAGGGCAGTGATCCAAACCGGCGGCGCCGGTGTCTGCGAATCCGCTTCCGGGACGAGCCGGACCAGCCCGGTTGTGTAGCTGAACCAAAGCGCGCCATCGCGATCCTGCAACGCTGCCTGGACATCGCCTAGCAGCGCGCCTTCATTACCCGTGTAGTGGCGGATGTGTCCGGTCGCAGGATCGAGGCGATCAATCCCGCGCCCAGTGCCTAGGTATATCCGACCCCATCGGTCTTCGGTTATGGCTTTGACATCATCGCTCGACAATCCATCCGCTGTAGTATAAGTCGCAAACGATGGACGCTCGTCTTCCGGATGATCGACGCGGCACACGCCGCCTCGAGTGGTTGGCGCCCAAAGCCTGCCCAACGAATCGATAAAGAGATTGAATATGCCGCCGGCCGCGAGACCATCGTCCGCGGAGTAGCGAGTGAAACGCTGGTTGCGATAGCGGACCAGGCCGCCGCCGAAGCTGAATCCAATCCATATGTCGCCCGCGCGATCCTCAGCAAAAGAGATCGGATAATAATTCACCAGCGAGGGCAGTCCGTCCTGCTCATTGAAATGATGAAAACCGTTGGTCGCTCGATCCCAGTACGAGAGGCCGGCTGCGTTTGCAGTCGCCACCCAAATAACTCGGCGCGAGTCTTCAAACACCCGGAGTATGTCGTGGCTGAGGAACGCATCGCGCGCGGTGTAAACGTTCGTGGGCGGCGTGCGCCCAAGCTGCTCCAAGCTTCTCGCTCTTGGGAATCGGAATAGCCCGCTGCCGGTGGCAACCCACCATTCCCCGTCACTGTCTTCGAGTACCAGCCCATTCCAACCCCACCCAAAATACGTCCGGGGCGGCAGTTTAAGACGGACGGCGGTGAAGCGTTCGCCATCGAACCGATTAATCAAATACGCTTTCGATATCGTAGTGATTACATTGAGATCGCCGGCTTTATCGCTGAATATTGCCCTCGCGCTCTTGAATCCATCAGGCGCGCCAAAGGCAGTGATGCCGCTATGCGCCAGCTTTGCTGCTCCACCGCTGGTTGTTCCTAACCACAGGTTTCCGCTCCGGTCTTCAGCGATCGCCTGCACATTCTCTGAATCCAGTCCGTGAGGCTGACCGTAAATATGCAGTCGAAAACCCCTGCCATCCTCACCCGGAGTAAATCGGATTAAGCCTGCTGCAGAACCCGCCCAAAGACTGCCTTCCGATCCTTGAAAGAGTTTGTAGATCACTCCGCGCGGGAACCCGTCCTTGGCGAAGTAACCGGTAACACTCAACCGCTGCGCCGGATCGGATCCCGAGACCAGCCGGCATAGCGGGATCCTTTCAGTTCCAGCCCAGATGCGGCCCTCACGATCTGCCAGCAACGAACGAACAAACCGCAGCGGCGTTCCCCGACACTCGTCATAATGCTGGACACGTGCGTCCGGCAGCAGACGATAGATTCCACTCATCGAACCGATCCATAACGATCCAATATGGTCCTCGATCAGGACGAGGAAATCACGGTCCTCGCCATAAGCAACAGGTATACCCAAATCGACAACTCCGAAGTCTACGCGTCTGTACTGTCGTTGAACCGGGTAGATACCCCGAGCCCGTCCGCACCCGACTTCCCCGGACCTTCGC
>CAZOOE010000040.1:0-3773 GCA_964581275.1 uncultured Clostridia bacterium | reverse complement strand
ATGCGTGCGATCTGGCCATGCAGCGCTGGCACCTCCTGCAACAGCGAGGTCACCTGCTTAGCTTTTGGGTCTTCCGCGGGGAAATGAGTAGTGAACATCGAATCGGGCGAGGCCTGGTCGGTCACCTGGATCGGATGCGATTGCGGAGTACCTTTCGGATTGAAGTGACAAAGCCCGGCGTCGGTAGCAACCCAGTACTGACCTTCGCGCGTCTCCAGCAAATCATTCACCACCTGGCTCGGCAAGCCTTGGTTGACTCCGTAGGTCGTAAACGTGTAGCCATCAAAACGCGACAAACCTTCAAAGGTGCAGAACCAGAGAAACCCGCGCGAGTCACGCACGATCCGGCTCACGTTGTTATGCGCGAGACCATCGGCAGTTGTGTAGCTTTTTATCGGGAGCTTTTCAGCAACAGCGATTCGCGACGCCACCTGCAACAGGACAAGTGCCACGATCGCGTGAATGAGCACCCTCTTTGCTGTCATGCTTCAAAATCCATTGAGAGAGGGGTCAGGCTTGAGTTTGTTGCCATTTGTCAGCGCTTCACCGCCATAACGTCCCTGAAACAAGTGCCCGATTTTCTTGTACTTGGAACATCGAAGATGCTGCGATTCAGGGAAGTAAACCTTCCAAGGAGTCGCTAGAGAGTTTGTACATCCAAGCGAGTAAGCAGACCGCTCCGGTCCCGATCCAGGGGCGCAATTCAAGCGCCAAATGATTCACAACCAGCTACTGATTACGCCGCCCTCTCTTAAGGGCTTCAACCTCTGACTCCAGCTGTCTCACTTTACGCTCTAAGTCAGCTAGTCGCTCTTCCAGGTTGGCTGAGGCGCCTGTACCTGTAGGTCCTCCCGGGAGGCTTTCTCCGATCACTTCCCGAACCAGGCCTCCACGCACAAACACCACCAAACTTGTTGCAACGGCAGGCTCGCTCACCTGCAAGGTAATAGTGTGCCGACCATACGTAATCTCGGTGCGCTGACCGTCAACTGCTGTAGTAGCATCAAAGCGCTGCACCCCCGTCCCGTCAATAGCGATAGCCCCGCTCGCAGGGTTAACAAATGCCGCACTAATCTCGATGAACTCGGGTTTGTCCTTGTACCTGGGATTCTCGTCTCTCTCATGCGAAACCTCGATAGTGAAAGAGACTCTGTCCTTGACCGGACGCTTGCCTTTAATCAGGTCAATACGGATGTCGGCCAGTGCGCAGGACATTAACAGCAATAGCAAGAGCGTCGCAGCGGGCAAATGACTTATTAGCGACTTCATATTGCTTGGCTCCTTTCGCATTGTTTTGTTTTCTGGACGCCAACTCTAGCAGACGCCAACTCTAACAGTGTTCACTTCGTTCCACTATGCTCTAAGCTGTTGATACGAGGGCTTCGGAACGACGCTGGCTACCACACCTGGCGAAATCTTCTCCGACTCGTCACACGTACAGAGCCTTATTCATATCCCTGATTGCTGGATAATTCAATGCCCTTACGATCGGCTCGACTGGGATCAGTACTTCTTTCCGCTTTCCGCCAATCCCAGTCACTGACTCTTTGTCATCGGTCTTTTGACGAGCATGCCGGACACGTCCGATAGTGCGATTGTCTTAACCGAACTTCCCCAGGCAATTGTTTTTCCGTCTGGTGAAAAAACCACCGAATTAATCCATTCATCCTGGCGCTTGAACGTGGCCAGTTGGTGGCCAGTATCCACATCCCACAAGGTGATGACCCCGTTACCGTTGCTCGAGGCCAGTATCTTATGATTTGGAGATAAGGCGATGCAGGTTACCCGACCAATACTGTAACTGCTCTCGTCGCGAATCGTCATTTCCTTCTTCGTCAAAAGGTCCCACAATCTTATTGTCCCGTCCGCGCTCCCTGCCGCGAGAACTCTACCGTCTAGCGAAGAGACTACTGAATTAACAAACGCGTCATCGCCGCTGCCTTTAAAGGATAACTGCTCCTTTCCCGTCCGCACATCGATAAGCTTCACTTCCCAAGACGCCAAGAGCCTCCCGATTTCCCCGCTGCTGCGTGAACTTCCCACAGCCAAAACTTTACTGTCTGGCGAGAAGGTGAGCGTCTTGGGCCTGTCGGTCTTAAACAACAACGGTTCTCCCCGCTCAGCGACATCCCATATTTTGACCCCTTCGTCGGTGCCCATTGCCAAGAGCTTGCCATCAGGAGAAATCGCAAACGCGCTATAGACGACGCTTTCGAGCCGCTCTTTGAAGGTCGCTCGTTCCTCCCCTGAGGCTATATCCCAGAGCCTAATTTCGCTGACAACGTTCTTTTCGTTATTGTCAAGATTATCAGTGTCTGGGTAATACCCCCCCGAAGCCAGAGTTCTGCCGTCGGGCGAAAACGCTACGAAAGCGGCTCCCTTTTGTCCCCTGAGTGTAATGCGTTCCCGGCCGCTTGCTATGTCCCAGAGTTTTATTTCGCCAGCCCACTTCCTATCAGTATCGTGGGAATAACCTGCCGATGCCAAAGTCTTGCCGTCAGGCGAAAAGGCTACGGATTTGACATCCACCGTGTGCCCGACCAGTATTCGCTCCTTTTCGTTTGTGGCCGGGCTCACACACCCGGCACTCGCATTACCGAGAAAGGCGAGCAGGGGAATGAGTTTTAAAACTCTATAGTTCATTGAAGTCTCAATCTCCAATCGCTGACGTTAATTCTTGTCGGGTACTCGATGATTGATGCTGTAATCCGCGATGTACCACTCTCGTTGTGATTCCAGTTTCGCACGAAGCGGTCTTGGTACAAGAGCCTCAGTAGCATTGTAAAGCTTTTTGACCGCTTCTTCATCGGCTCGCCTTCAACGCGCACGGCACGAAGCTACTTTCTCCGTTACCAAGAAATTCATGGTCTCGCTCCGCCTACACTCAGATGTTCGATGCAGTCGCTAGCCTTCCTCGGTTTGGGCAGCTAAATCGACGCGTCTTTGCGCTGCCTCATCGCTGCCTCATACCTTAACGCGTGACTGAACGACGAAACGGCGCACACCCCATTCGCTCGACAAGAGCAGACCGGCAACAACCGGGGTGGCCATTGAGGTGCCGGAGAGCGCGTCATAGTTTGTCTTGTAGCCGTACTCCGTATTGAGGATCATAATTGTTCGGTCGTTCCTTTACAGCATCGCTGATGTTCAAGAAAGACTAAACGGTGATGAGCAACGCTCCGCACCTCGAAACATTGGTCAGGCGTTAGGTGAGCTTGATCAGCGAATGAGATGGGAGAAGTATGATACCTCAGAACATCTCCCACTACCGGATCATAAAGAAGCTCGGCGCGGGCGGGATGGGTGAGGTCTGGCTGGCTGAAGACACACGACTCGACCGCAAAGTTGCGTTAAAACTTCTGCCCGCTGAATTCACCCAGGACGCCGACCGCGTGCGCCGCTTCATGCAGGAAGCTAAAGCCGCCTCGGCGCTCAATCATCCAAACATCATCACCGTTTATGACATCGGCGAGAGCGCCGCTGGGCGCTTCATCGTCATGGAACTGGTCGCGGGCCGAACTTTGCGTGGCGTGATTGCCTTAGACAATTCGCTGGAGACCTTGCTAGCGCTCGGCAGTCAGATGGCAAAAGCGTTGAACGCAGCGCACGCCGCGGGAATCACGCATCGCGACATCAAACCCGACAACATCATGGTGCGAGACGATGGCTACGTTAAGGAGCTTGATTTCGGCCTTTAGCGCCTGCTTCCCAAAACATCAAGGTAAGACGCCGTCACACCAGCGCTCCCGACGAACGCGGGTCTCACAATTGGA
>CAZOOE010000039.1:0-21892 GCA_964581275.1 uncultured Clostridia bacterium | reverse complement strand
AGGTCGTCGGAAACATACTTTTCAGTCCGGTGTCGGTTGAATCCGAGGTTGGGGTTTTCACCGCGATGGGTCTTGCTCCGATGGCGGTCCTGCCCGAATACCAGAATCAAGGAATCGGAACGCTCTTGGTGACAGAGGGGCTGAGAGGATCTCGGCAGCTTGGGCATGACATCGTCGTGGTGCTCGGGCATCCGAAATACTATCCCCGCTTCGGGTTTACACCCGCCGGCTCGAAAGGGCTTCGTTGCGAATACGATGTTCCTGACGAAGTGTTCATGGTGGTAGAGCTTGCACAAGGCGCGTTGGCCGGACGACAGGGCCTGGTGAGGTATCATCCAGACTTCAACAAGGTATGATTTAGAGGTCGACGGACTCCTGAAACTACCTTCTGGCAAGCGTAGCCTTCGCTCGCTTTGTCATTTCTTGCTGCTCTTCTAACCTCAGCCGCGAAATAGGAGTGACACCGCCATTCCAAGTCCGATCAAGATCACCGCCCGACGAACGAATCGACGTCCAAGCTTGCGAGCTATTCCAGCCCCGCCGTAGCCACCCGCGATCGCGCCAAACACCATAACCAGCGCATAGGTCCACTCGACTCGCCCCGACGCGATAAAGTAGGCGGCAGCCACAATGTTTATGCAGACGACAAAAAAGTTCTTGAGCCCGTTCATCCGGTGAATGTCCGTCAGTCCCATCAGGCCGAGTGCGGCCAGCATCAGAATTCCCATCCCTGCGCCAAAATAGCCTCCGTAGATCGCGACAACAAACTGAAACACGATCGCACCAATCCACCACGGGCGAGTCGGCGACCTCTCGGCGTGAAGCTGCCGATCCGTGCGCGTCAGTCTTCGGGTTAGCGGTTCCCCGGCCGCGAAGAGGATCGTTGCGAAAAGGATGAGGAAAGGCACTACTGATGCAAACAGACTTGAAGGCGTGAGCAGAAGAAGGTAGGCGCCGATCAATCCACCGGCTGCCGAAGGCGTTCCGAGCAGCAGCATCCAGCGTCGGCTGTCGCCAAGTTCGCGTCGAAAGCCGACCATCGCCCCCAGCGAGCCCGGCCACAGCGCGACGGTGCAAGTAACGTTCGCTCCAATCGGGTCGATGCCGAGCCACACCAGCATTGGGAAAGTAATCAACGTGCCGCCGCCTGCGACCGAGTTCATCATCCCAGCTGCGAACGCGACCAGAAAAACTAGTGGCGCCTCCCACAGACTCACGGTCGCAGACTAGCACAGCAATCGACAAAATGGAGAGAGTGCCAGACAAGACAAATAGGCCAGATTGCTGTTAAATCAGATTGGGATGAGCAACAGGGGTTTAGTCGAGTGACAACAGCGAGATGTCCGCTTCGGGCGAAGCCACGCTGATGTCACTGGCTTTTCCGCTACGCCTGTTGCAAGTCTCGTAGAAACTTTGTTCGCGTGTAGACGACCCGGAATCCCTGACGTTCGACGTTGCGTTGCGACCCGCTGCCCGGCAGAGTTGCCACCATCGCCAGATCGCAGCCTTGCCGAGCGGCTGTTGCGAGCCGGGCGAGGAGCAAGGCTTTTTGGACGCCTCGATTGCGAAACTCGGGAAGCGTGCCCGCGCCTCCCAACGAGGCTACGCCTTGATGAATCGACATCATTCCGCCACCGGCCGGAACGCCGTCCAGTTCCGCCATAAAAAAGAATGCGCCGGCGGCGTAAAAGCAGCTTGCGAAAATGTCCAGGAAGGCGGGCGAAATCTCGGCGTTCTCAAAAAAGCTCTTCGTAACCACTAACGAATAACTTTCGGCCTCATCGTTCGTCGGCTGGCGCACGCGAACGTCGCTTGACGGGTTTGGCCACGACGCCGAATCACCAACGACAAGGGCCCGCGCGAATACGTTCGAATACTCGATTGGCCTATAGCCCCGCTCATTCAGCAGCTTCAACAACGACGGATCCGCCAGCGGGCAAGTCTCGATGTTGACGGCCGCGCCGCGCGCTCGATAGAACTCTTCCATCGCAGTCATGTCGGCTTCAGTTACCGGGCCGTTCAACCCCAGACCGAAGGCCTGAGTCACAGGAGAGTCGACCCCAGCGAAGCCGGCGAAACCACCCGCGACATCGAGAGAGAAGTCACCTTCGAAAGAGTGCCGCCGCGCCCATGAGCGAGCGAACTCGACTCCAGCGAGCCCGTCGGTTCCTTCGAGTCTGCGTGCGAGCGAGAGATCGGCGTAGAACATGCATCCAAACTGTTCAAGATTCAAAGCCGACAGTTTTCAACTGTCATTCGATCCGGACGGCCGAACCTCGTGAGAGTCCGCAATGCAAGGGTACGATCACCAATTACGAAGCTAGCCTGTTTGTCGCCTTTCAGCGAATGCGGAACACCCGGGTTCTTCTGTGTCTTCGGTGTATCCAAACCCAATGGCGACGAGGGTACCGGTACGCCAATACACGAACCCTTGGTCTTCTGGGATAACGCCGATACCTCCATCCTGGACCTCGACCATCCCAGCGACCGTCTCGAGCGTCATGACCGTTGATAAACCTCTCAGATTTTCCGGGTACACTTCGTCCGAACCCACGACCTTGCGCAGCCGCGGAAAACGGTAACAAAACCGCCGCTAGTACAAAAACAGCGATCAGCTTAGACAAACCCAACAGTATCGATTTCATCCCGTTTACTCCTTGAGTATCGCTCAAAACTTCCACCTTGCGCGTGTAGTAGCAGGTTACAATCAACGCCTGTGCCAGCTCTCTTGGTTCACGCTGTTTCCTCTCGCAACCCTTAGAGATGTTGCATGCCGTCCTCGACGCACCGGAGCGAACCGAATCGATACACCCAGGTGTCCGATAGTAGCCGCTCGGTCATCGGATTCGATCAAGGTTGCGTGCTTGATCGGCCGCGACTGGCTGATTTGCCGCTTGCTCGCGCGTGTTCTTCTTTGAGCTGGTTCATCATTTCTTTGCGCCGGTCGTAGAGCCGCTTCAGCTTACGCGGCTTGTGACGGGCCAACGCGTAGGACGTGAGGATCGGCAGGCCAATTGTCGAATCAAGATAACAGACAACCGCATCGGGTAGGCGATCGGGATCGATCTTGCCCCAGCTCACTGCTTCGCTCGGAGTCGCGCCTGAAAGACCTCCGGTGTCCGGCCGAGCGTCGGTCACCTGCAAGAAGTAATCGTGACCCTTCTCCTCGATCTTGAGCACCTCCTGAATCTGCGGCTCGGTTTGAAGCAAGAAGTTTTTCGGGCTGCCTCCCCCAAAGATTAACACCGCGGATTTGCCGCCGCTGCGTTTGGCGTCGAGAACGATTGATGCAGTCTCGTTCACATCCGCGTTCACGTCGTAGCGCAGCTTGTTTCCAGTTAGGGCTTTGGCCGCGACGTTCATCCCTATCGAGCTGTCTCCGGGTGACGAAGTGTACACCGGCACCGCCGCAGCATGCGCCGCCGCAAGCAAACTCTTGCCCCCGATGCCAAGCACTCGCTCGCGCTCGGCGACGTATTTCCCGGCAAGGTAGTGGAACTCGGCGGTGCTCATGTCACGTTGGAACTCCGATCCCTCGATCAACTTGCGATAGAACTCGTCAGTCGAGAGTAGCACATCGTAATCGAAGAAGATGTCGTAGATCCGTACGACTCCTTCCTCGCGCAGTACTACATCGCTCGTTTGTGGATTGCCGCGATGCATCCGCAACCCGATTCCGAAATGAGTATCGTGATAGAGATTCGCGCCGGTCGATACGATCCAATCGACGAACCCGTTCTCGATCAACGGGATGATTGCCGACATCCCGAGCCCCGCCGGAGTGAGCGCGCCGGTCAAGCTCATCCCAACGGTCACGTCGTCTTCCAACATCTTCTCGACAAATAATTGACACGCTTCTCGGAGTCGCGCAGCGTTGTAAGCGAGGAACGTCGATTCAACCAACTCGGCTACGGTCATCGAGCCTGTTACGGGCTTGGGGTCAATAGGAGCGCCGCCGAGAAAGTTTTGGCTTTTTGCCATCTTCACCTCGCAAAAACAATTGTGTCATCGAGTGAAACAAAATGGTCGTTGCAATCACCGGTGTCCAACTCACTCAGGTTAAGGGGAAGAGTCCGGCAATTGCAACTGTGCGCGTATAGTTTCGAGGTGCACTAGGAAATCACCTGTATTATTGCAAACACCACCCCCTTATTCTTATTGCAAAAGGTAGGGCCTGAGCGCTTCGGCTATCTCCGCGGGGACACCGACCGACTTGAAGGTTGACCGTGACACGCAAGCGAGCACGACATGGCCTTCGGCGACCAAATCAGTCTCGCCTTTCTTGTTTACTTCGAATCGCAGCGTTAGCGATTTGTTCCCGAAGCGCCCGACATAGGCCGCGACCTCGATCGGATCATCAAGCACTAGCGGTTTGCGGAAGTCGAAATGGATTTGCACACGAGGAAGCCAGATGTCGAAACGATCAAAGACCTCCGAATACGGGAGGCCCACTGATCGAAAGAGCTCGGTCTCTGCGATCTCGAAAAACCTCAGGAACTGACCGTAGTAAATAATCCCGGCTCGATCAGTATCCGACCAGCGGACGTGCTCCTGGATTGTGAATCGCTTTGTCATAACGTTAGATAAATACAAAACTGCTAAACGAGTCGCAGTCCCAGGGCCCGTACACTTGGCCATCCTTCGACACGACCAGGTAACTGATAGGCATGTGTTAAGTCTCAACAGATTCTACGTCGATGGTTTCGTAGAGCGACTGGGCGTCACGCTTCGATGGTGGCTTCGACGGAACGTTGACCACTCGCACGGTGGTGATTCGACCCCGCTGCCGAATTGAGAGCAGATCGCTGGGTCGCACCTCGTGAGCGCTCTTGGCCCGCAATCCGTTCAACTTTACCACGCCTGCTTCGCACATCTCCTGGGCTAGCGTCCGGCGCGGCACGAGTCGTGAGAGCTTTAGGAAGAGATCGAGGCGCATGTTCGGGGGGGGAACGAGTGGGCGACGGCGGCGAATGGGGGACGGGGCGACGTTCGCCGAGTCGCCCCGTCTCCTTGTCTCCCAGTCGATTTTTTACTTGTCTGCCTTTTCAGGCTTGGCCTGAGCGGTGACGTAGCCCTTGGTGATTTCGACGAACGCGTCTTCGCGCAGCTTCTTCATGTACTTTTTGCGCGCGTCCTCGGCTCGTTCCATCGTCGCGCCCTGGTTAATAGCCCGTTGGACGTCGGCGTTTTCAAACGGAAGCGCGGTCGGCTCCTTCTTGTCGTCCAGTCGAACAATCAGAAATCCATCCTGCCGCCTTATGGGTTCAGTTATCTCTCCAGCTTTGAGAGTCGAGGTGGCAGCGGCGATATCTTCTTTGAGCTCGCCTTGCTTGAAGGCCCCCAGCTTGCCGTCTTGAGCGCGGGAGGGGCGGCTGGCCGGAGAGTTCTCTTTCGCCGCGTCCGCGAAGCTTTTACCTGCTCGAAGCTCCACAACCAGACGCTTGGCGCGCTGATCGACTTCATCAGCTGTATGCCCTTCAAGCGGCATGAATATTTCCGAGATCGTCACTTCGCCCCTGGTCGTGAACTTGTCCTTGTTCTTCTCGTAGAAGTTACGGCGGTCCTTATCATTCAGCCGTTGGAAGATCGGCGAGAGGACTTCGCGCTGAACAACATACTGTTGCTGAAGTCCCTTGCGAATCTGCGCCCGAGCCGACTCGGGATCGACGCCCTGCTTCTTCAGCTCGTTCTCGAACGCGAGCACGTTTGGGAGGCCGTTATCTTTGGCAATCTCCGCCATACGCTGGTTCACCTCGGGCTCGACGTCGATGTTCAACTCCTTGGCCTTTTGCTCCAGCAGGATGTTCTCGATCATGAAGTCAAGCACTGTCGACTTCATGCGCTCATACTCAGCGTCGATCTCAGCTTCTGGCTTGCCGGTCATTTCGCGCGCTAACTGTTCCTTGAAGTCGCGAAGCGCGCCCAGGTAGTCGGCGCGGGTGATGATATCGCTATTGACGCGGGCGACGATCTCGTTGATCAGCTCCGGCTCTTGAGCGCGCGCACTTGATCCAGTCGCGGGCACGAAGCTGATCGCGAGGATCGCTATTAAGAACTTCATACGGCAAATCCTCTCTTACGCGTGGCATCGACTTTAGTCCGTGTCGGTGGCGAACGATGACTTGACGACATCCGCCACAGACTAAAGTCTATGCTACTTTTTTTGGGCTGGTTTGCAGCTCAATTATGCCTCAGCTGTCCGGTATATGGAAAGCCCAGCGCCGAGTCGGTTATTTGGATCTTCGCTTCCGACGTAAGCCGTTCGAGGGCCTTATCGATCGCCTGCTGATTCTTTCGCGCGATTAATTCCTCAGTCAACTGCGCGCGACGGTCATCAAGCTGCGAGCGCCGCTCCTCGGGCGCGTGCGGCAGGATGCGTTGCTCTAACTTGAACATATGAAAGCCGTAGTTGGATTCGATTACCGGACTCACATCGCCGGGTCGAAGCTGCTTGACGGCCTTTTCGAGCACATCCGGGAGCTGGCCTTCATCGTAGCGAGTAAGCCCGTTGTGTTCGGCGTTGGGCGCGTCCGAATGAAGCCGTGCCACAGAGGCGAAGTCGCGCCGGCCTTCAGTCACTTCGCGGTGCAACCGGTCCGCCGCCTCTCGGGACTGAACGCGAATCTCGCGCACCAAAAAACCGGGACGATCCGTGAGACGCGATTGGTTCTTATCGATGTATTGCTGGACTTCTTCGGGGGACACGCGGACGTCGCGAAGGGCGATCTGGCGGTAGTACTTTTCGACCAGCAGATCGCGAGCCAGCTCTTCACGATTGGCGACGGAGGACTTCATCTGCGGGTTGTCTTCAGTACTCTGTTCGATCTCGCCGCCGTTCACGTTGAGCCCCATTCGAGCCGCTTCGTCAAGCACCAACTGACGCTTGAGATACTCGTCGAGCATTTGGCTTCTTATCGAATCCGAAACCTCGGCGGTGCTGATGTCACCCATCTTGGACGCAAGAAACTGCTCGAATTCATCGCGATGAATGTCGCGTGCGTTTAGTTTGACGATGACCGGTGAATGATCGCCATGCGCGCGGCATCCGCCCCACAAAGTCGCAAGCGACAGAATGGAAACCAGCGCAAGACCCTTCACCGTAACCCCGTTTTCGACAAAAGCTCACTTCGAATCAAGATTGTAAAGCCGCACGGCGTTCTCGCGCATCACCATTCGAGCCAATTCGATCGCCCGAGTGCGACTGATCTCGCCGTCGTTCATCATCCCGGTCAGCGCCAGCCCCAGCGCCTGTCGCGCGGTTACGATGGCAAGCCATCCTCCCTCTTCCCAACCAACTTCGGGCGTGAACGCAAACGCATCAGTGCCGAACAGCACTTTGTCGGGATAGTACTCGAGCCAGTTGCGCAGCACCTCGCTGAGCGCACGCGGGTAGAGTAGAAAAGTCTGCGCGGAGAAGTCAGCGTAGACGTTTGATTTGCTCATCAGCGATGCCGTCTGCTTTGTGAACGGATATCCGCCGTGCACGATGACGAAGTTTGTCTTCCTCAAGAGGGGATCGTTGAACGCCGATTCGAGCAGCAGAGGATTGCTGCCGGTCTGCCTGTAGAAGCTCCCGACGCCGTCGATGGCGTGAATGTGAACCGCCATTCCCAGACGGCCGGCCTCGCGCGAGATGTACCGAAAAAGATAGTCCTGAAGCACCTTGTATTCGCCGGCCGGGGGCTCACCGCCCTTGACGAACTTCGCGTAGACCCGCCGAGCTTCGGGCTCCGGTGCCTCGTCGAAATCGAGCCGGCGCAGATACGCAGCCTCGAACTTGACAGCCACCGCTCCTTCGCGCTTCTGACGCTCAAGCGTCGCGGTGACAACGCTCTTGACGTACTCTTCGAGGGTTGCCGGAAGCGCGGCCACTTTCGATTCAGCGAGGTAACGCTTCAACAACTTTTCTTCGCCGGCATAGAAGACTCGATAATCCGGACTCGAGCGCCGCGCAGCGTCATTGTTGAGCGGGACCAACAACGCATCAACGAATGAGACCCATCGATATCGCGGCGCTCTAAGGCCACGCCCCATCGCCACCCGGTTCGCAAACATCGTGTCGATGCCGAGCTGGTCCAGCACCCACGCCGGATAGCCATCGCCGCGCTCGCGCATAACGCGCTGTTTCGCTGCCATCAATTCCTTAACGTGTGCTTCGCTCATATCGTCGTGGTTGTATCCGAAGAGGGCTCGCCAGGCACCGATGTACTCCGGGTTGCCTGGATTCAATCGCGGAGGTATGGCGAACGGCTCAAGTCCTTCGAGCGGCAAAGCGTCGTACTCGTCGTCCGGCTTGTCTCCGTCTGCAACATAGCGCAAAGGGTGTGCGTGATTATCAATTGCTTTGATCTTTGCGATCTCGGCAACGATCTGAGGATCGGCGGTTGTCTGTGCGGCTCGCGGTAGAGGGAACATCAAAGCCCACAGCAGCAAACCTGAAACGAGCAGAGCGATTCGGGTTTTCATATCAGGTCCTTTCAAGAGCCGGGTGGCGGGCGGCTATAGCTCAACGCCGGATCATGGCCCATTGTAGTGCTTTTGTCCACGTTTGAAGCGACCGTCAGATCCTTGTAGCGGCGGTCCTCCGTGACCGACCCTTGCTGGCCATAAACTCCCCCACGCTAAGAGCGGCGGCCAGGGAGGCCCGCCCATTACAAGGACCGCGGGGTTCACAGTCGGTCAGAATCCGAGCTTGAAACCATTGTGCTGCCCGCGTCACTAACCCGATACCCGTAGGACTACGAAGATTTTCGTTGACAGTACGAAACTCTTCGTAGTAGGATGACGGCCTGACGGAAGTCGGGAGGATTGGTGGCTATGCCGAAAGAGGGACCGCCCCGGCCGACTGATGCTGAGCTGGGGATTCTAAGGGTGTTGTGGCAGCGCGGTCCGAGCACCGTCCGCGAAGTCCAGGAAGCACTCAACGAAGCCAGACCTACCGGGTATACAACCGTGCTTAAGACGCTCCAGATCATGACCGAAAAGGGGTTGGTGCGCAGGGACGAACAACTGCGCGCACACGTCTACGAGGCGGAGCTGGCCCAGCACCAAACTCAGCGGCAATTGGTCGGCGACCTGCTTAATCGGGTTTTTGATGGCTCAGCTTCCAATCTGCTGATGCACGCCCTCGCGACCAAGAAGAGTGCCTCGCGTGAGGAGCTCTCCGAGATTCGAGACATCCTGGATGAGTTTGAGCGAGGTGGACAATGAACGCGATCGAGATCCTGCTCGACAGACCCGTCTTCCAGGCGCTCGGCTGGACCTTGATTCACTTCATCTGGCAAGGCGCACTGATTGCCATTCTTTATCTCAGCGCGACCGTGGTGCTTCGACGGTCCGCGGCAACTGTCCGATACGCGGCCGCGTGCTCGGCGATGGTGTTGATGTTGATCGCGCCCGCGGTGACTATGTTAACGGTCAGCGGCGGCGCGGAGCGGTTACCGACCGACGCAATCGCTGCTGAAGCAATACTAGACACTCAAACAGTCGCGCGGGCGGCAATGCCTGTAGCAGATCCGTCCCTATCGTCCACACAGGAAGCTGAACTCGTTCCACCATCGCAAGCGGATTTGATAAAGCTCTGGGCTCAGGACCGCCTTCCGCGAGCTATGCCCTGGCTGTTGGCCCTGTGGTTTGCGGGAGTGGTGTTTCTGTCGCTGAGATTCGCAGGCGGGTTGGTGATGGTCCATCGCTTAAAGCGAATCGAAACCAGCGCGAGCGTTCAACACTGGCGGGAAAAACTTACTGAGCTCTGTCACCGACTTCGAGTCTCGACCCCGGTCCGATTGTGTGAGTCGGTTCTCGTTGAAGTCCCCACAGTGGTCGGCTGGCTGCGACCGGTAATCCTCCTTCCGGCGACCGCCCTCATCGGGCTCAGCGCGGAACAGTTGGAAGCCTTACTCGCTCATGAGCTTGCGCACATTCGCCGCTACGACTATCTGATCAATCTCTTGCAGACCGCTATTGAAACACTGTTCTTCTATCATCCCGCGGTCTGGTGGGTATCGGCGCAAGTGCGTCAGGAGCGTGAGCATTGTTGCGACGACCTGGCTGTAGCAGCCTGTGGAGACGTTTTGATTTACGCCCGTGCGCTGACCGCGCTTGAACACCTCCGCGGATCCGAATCTCAGATTGCGGTAGCGGCTAGTGGCGGCTCGCTGCTGGTGAGGATTCAGCGGCTGCTTCGGGGTCGCGCTCCCGCCTTTTACGGATTCGAGAGCGGCCTCGCCGGCTTGATTGCGCTGGCCACCGTATTCATCTTGTTGGCGGGTGCGCAAACTGCGCTTCTGTCGCGCAGCGTCAAGGCCGCCGCGGTTAAGACCGCCAACCTATGGACCCTGTCTGACGGCGCTCCATTAGCGCCCGAACAAACTGCGGCGCAGGTTCCAGCCTCCAGGGTTGAGCCCCAATCGTCGGCGAGAGCGGCGACGCAACCTCATGAGCCGGCGGTTGTCGACGCGGGATCCGACGTCCAGCAGCCGAGCTCTCTTGCCGTTGAAACGCCTGCTCAAGAGAGCAAGCCCGGTGACTCCCAGGAACTCATGTCTGAGATGGTGTCGGCAGGCCTCACCCGCCTGAAACCGGACCAATTGGTTGTGCTCATGACTCACGGCATAACAAAAGAGTATGTCCGTGAGATGTCGGCTCTCGCTGGCAAGCTAACGGTTGACTATGTCATCGCGATGCGAATTCACGGGGTCACTTCGGCATTCGGCGAAGAGCTTAAGGCTCAGGGGCTGAACAAACTGAATGCTGATCAACTAATCGCCTTCAGGATTCACGGCGTGACCGCGCAGTTCGTCCGAGAACTCAAAAGCGCCGGATACGGCGCCTTGAACGCGGACTCGCTGGTGGCGTTCGGAATACACGGCGTCACTCCGGAATTCATCCAGCAGATGAAAGACTTCGGCTATTCGAATTTGTCCGGGGATCAGCTGGTCGCTTTCAGAATTCACGGAGTAACTCCGTTGTTCGTTCAGACAATGAGGTCCTTCATTCGTGGAAGACTCTCGGCCGATGATCTGATAGGTCTACGGATTCACGGTGTCACTCCGGAGATGAGCAAAGAGCTCGAGATCATGGGCTATACAAACCTGAGCGCGCCACAGTTGATGGCTTTCAGAATCCACGGAGTCTCGCCGGCGTACATCAGATCGATTCAAGATGCCGGTTATGATCGCGTAACGGCCGACCAGCTTACTGAACTGAGGATATCCGGAGTCACACCGGAATTCATCCAGACGGTTAAGAGCCGGGGATTCACCGATGTAACGTTGCCCCAGCCCAGAAAATTGAGGGGGGTAAGGATAATGACCTTCGCGAAAAAAAACTGACCGGGAGCGGAACGGGGGCAAATTAAAAAAAGGCGCCGACCCGGCTGCATGCTGGAGCGTATGGGCGCTCCGAGGAGACATGATGAACATCAGAACCGGTCTGTCCAAATATCTAGTCAGCGCAGCGATGGTAATTCTCATCTCGCTGCTGTGTTATGTGGCTCTTTCCGGCAACTCTAGCGCTTCGGGCATCCCCGCTCAAAGTTCGATGACCGGCGAATGGATCATTGAGATGAAACCGGGGACGGACTTCGCCTATTTCTCTATTCATCGTCGCAGTGAAAGCGGTGGAACTCACTCGTCGTCTTCGGACATTCGGGCGGACAGCCTGAGAGGACTGAGCGCAGCTCAGGCGTCGGGCAGTGGTACCGCGGTCAGCTTTCAGGTCGTCCGAGACGCGGGCACGTTGAACTGTGAAGGCTGGTTCAAGGAGGGAAAAGGCTCCGGGAGTTTTACGTTCGTCCCAAATCAAGGCTTCGCTGCTGAGATGAAGAGTCTGGGTTACGAACAGCTCTCAGACGAGAAGCTTTTCTCGATGGCAGTGCACGACATTGGGTTGACGTTTATACGTGAGCTCAATGCGCTCGGGTATGATCGACTCTCGATCGACAACCTGTTCGCAATGCGAATTCACGGGGCCGGCCCGGAGTTCATCAAGGCGATGAAAGCCGAGGGCTATGAGCATCTGTCGGTTGATAACCTGGTGGCGATGCGAATTCATGGGGTTAAGCCTGAGTTCATGGCAGAGCTCAAATCGCTCGGGTATGACCACCCGCCGACAGACCAGCTTGTTGCGATGCGGATACACGGGGTTAGCGCCGAGTTCGTTAAGGGGTTGCAGGAACTGGGCTACAAAGAACCACCGATTGACCAGCTTGTCGCGATGCGAATTCACGGGGTGAAGACTGAATTCATTCGGGAGCTCCGGGATCTTGGTTATGACCGGATCTCGATCGATCAACTTGTTGCGATGCGAATTCATGGAGTCAGCACCGAGTTTATCAAGGAAGTGAAGGCTCAGGGCTATGACCGTGTGTCGGCGGATCAGCTTGTCGCGATGCGAATCCACGGGGTGAACTCGGCATTCATTCAGAAGATGAAGGCGCGCGGGTTCAACGACGCTTCGATCGATCAAATGATCGAGCTGAAAATCCACGGCTTCGATAAGTGAGCTGAGTCAGCCGGCCCGCAGGCGTTCGGCTATTGGCGAGCTTTGCGGTCTTTTGCGTCGTTGCGCACAGCGTGTGCTTCGTTTCGCGCAAAGGTCGCAAAGACCCAAAGGCTGGCAAGAGTGCAAAGGCTCGCAGACGCAAAAGGAGAACTGCAATGATCAACACAAAGAAAACATGGAGAAACGCTCTGATAACGTCTAGCGCCCTGGCCCTGGTCGCGCTGGTTGCCGCCGCGGTTTTCACAGCGCAAACCAGCGCTCAGGACTCCCGCTCAGGGCAATGGATAATCGACACAACCCGCGGTGCGAATCAGTATCAGCTCACTCTCAACTATTCCTCGCGCACGCGCGGCTACGGCAACAACATCACGTCCTTCAGCCTCTCCCCCGACCGGCTGCAGGGTCTGTCCGGTGCCCAGATAATGTCGGCCGGTACGCAGGTGCAGTTTCAGCTGATTCGCGATGCCGGAACGTTCAACTGCGAAGGTTGGTTCAAAGACGGCAAGGGCTCGGGACATTTCGTTTTCTCGGCGAATCCATCTTTCGCCACCGAGCTTCAGAAACGAGGCCTCGCGGCTCCGAGCGAAGCGCAACTGTTCTCACTGGCAATGAATGACGTGAGCATCACCTTCCTCGACGAACTAAACGCTCAGGGCTATGAGCGTCCTTCTTTGGAACAACTGGTGCGGATGGGCGAGCATGGTGTGTCGCTGGAATACGTGCGGGAGCTGAAGTCTCTCGGGTACAGTGTACAGTCGATTGACCTGGTAACTCGTATGGTGGATCACGGGGTAAACCCAAAATTCATAAGGGAGTTGGACGCGCTTGGGTTCAAACAGCTTCCGGTCGAGACGCTCGTCCGGACTGTCGATCACGGAGTAAACGCGCGGTTCATAAACGAGCTTGCGGCTGCGGGCTACAACGGGCTGACGCTCGAGCAACTAACGCGAACGGTGGATCACGGCGTCAACGTGAAGTACATCAGTGAGATTGAAGCTCTCGGTTACGGCCGCCCACCGTTGGAGAAACTGGTGAGAATGCAAGATCACGGGGTCAACCCGAAGTTCATCAATGGGCTCAAGGAACTCGGGTTCCAGAACCTGTCGATTGATCAGCTAATTCGCATGCAGGACCACGGAGTCAACCCGGCTTTTATCACGAAGATGAGATCGCGAGGGTTCACCGAGACGTCGATTGATGAATTGATAAGACTCGCGGATCACGGGTTCAATAATTGATATTCGCCGAGGCCGTCAAGATCAGCGCAATCGCCTCAGGATTAGGTCGCGGACCTCAGTAAACAGAGCGGCGTCCTCCTGTGACTCTAAGCTAAGCTTCAACACCCCGCTCGGGACGAAGCTCGCTGAACCCTCTGATATCATTGCGATCAACTTGTCGGGATCGATCCTTGCCTGCTCGGTGAACTTCACCGCAAGCCGGTCGCCTTCGCGGTCAATCGAGATGATTCCCAGTTTGGACGTCTCACGACGCAGGCGTGAGTGCTCGAACAAGTTCTCTACGGTCTCCGGGATTGGGCCGTAGCGGTCCGCGATCTCGGCGTGCACGTCGGCAAGCTCCTCTTCGCTCTCGGCAGATGAAACACGCTTGTAGGTTCGCAGCCGCTGGCTCATATCATAGATATAGTCTTCGGGGATTCGAATATCCACCCCCAGGTTGATCGCCGTCGACACCTCGTCTTCGACGGGCTCCCCCTTGAGCTCCCGAACCGTTCGTTCGAGCATCTGTGTGTACAGATCAAACCCGATTGCGTCAATCTGTCCCGATTGCTGCGCGCCTAACAGATTACCTGCGCCTCGAAGCTCCAGGTCTAGAGCGGCGATGCGAAACCCGGCGCCGAGGTCCGAGAACTCACGAATAGCCGCGAGACGCCGTCGCGCAATGTCGGTCAAGGTGTCTTCGGCCGGGATCAGCAGATACGAATAGGCGCGCCGGTTTGAACGCCCGACTCGACCACGCAGTTGGTACAACTGCGCCAGCCCGTACTTATCCGCGCGGTTTATGATGATCGTGTTGGCGAGCGGAATGTCGATGCCGTTTTCGATGATTGTGGTACACACCAGCACATCAAGCTCGTGGCGGATAAACTTGATGATGACTTCTTCAAGCTCCTTCTCCGCCATCTGTCCGTGTCCGACGCCGATGCGTGCTTGCGGAACAAGCCTGCCGATCAGCTCGGCGATCGTGTAAATGGTCTCGACGCGGTTGTGAACAAAGAAGACCTGCCCGCTGCGTTGAAGCTCGAGCTCGATGGCCGAGCGAACCACCGAATCCGAAAACTGAACCACGTGGGTTTGAATCGCCAGCCGGTCGCGCGGCGGAGTCTCGATCACCGACATATCGCGCAGACCGGCCAGCGACATGTTCAACGTGCGGGGGATAGGCGTCGCGGACATCGCGAGCACGTCGACCTTTTTGCGCATCTGTTTGATTCGTTCCTTGTGAGCGACGCCGAAGCGCTGCTCTTCGTCGACCACCAGCAAGCCCAGGTCTTTGAAGCGAATATCCTTTGACAGGAGACGGTGGGTCCCGACGACAACATCGACGGTTCCGACCTCGATCGCCTTGACCGACTCCTTTAAATCCTTGGCGGTTCGAAAGCGCGAGAGCATGTCGATGCGCGCAGGGAACGGGCTGAAGCGCTGCTGAAAGCTTTTGTAGTGTTGAAGCACCAGCACCGTTGTCGGCGCCAGTACCGCAACCTGTTTGCCTTCCATCACCGCCTTGAAAGCGGCTCTCATAGCCACTTCTGTCTTGCCGTAGCCGACATCCCCGACGATCAACCGATCCATCGGTTGGGCGCTGTGCATGCCTTCCTTCACGTCTTCGATTGCGGCCTCTTGATCGGGAGTCAGTTGATACTCGAACGCGTCTTCGAACTCGTGCTGCCACGGCGTGTCCGCACCGTAGGCGTGACCTTGAACGAGTTTGCGCTCGGCGTAGAGCTTCAACAACTCTTCGGCCATGTCGCGAACTGCTCGGCGCGCGCGTGCCTTGGCCTTTTGCCAGCCCAGCCCGCCGAGCTTGTCGAGTTGGGGTCGTTGCGCTTCGCCTGCGGAATATCGTTGGACAAGATCCAAACGCTCGACGGGAACATAGAGCTTTGCGCCTTCGGCGTAAGTGAGCAGCATGAACTCGCGCTTGTCACCGCGACCGCGCTCGAGCCCCGCGGCTACGTTGCCGGTTGGTCCGCCGGCAGTCTCGATTTGAATTAGTCCCTGAAACTGGCCGATGCCGTGATCCACGTGGACGACGTAGTCACCGACTTTCAAGTCTCCGAGATCGGAGAGAAAGGCAGCGGCCGTTCGCTTCTTTCGGGCCCTTTTCGGGACCGCCCGCTGCTGTGACACGCGCTCAAGGTCGCCGAAGACATCGCTCTCGGTGAATACCGCAAGCCCGGCGGCCGGGAGCGCGAATCCATTAGCGAGCTTGCCAACCGTGACGATTTTATTGGTGGCGAGTCCGGGGCCCCCTTTTGCGCTCATGGATGGCAACAGCTTGGCGGTGATCGCATATTCCCCGAGCATCTCGGTCACACGCTCGGCCAACCCGAGGCTCGGCATCACGAACAACGTGGTTCGGGTTTCCGATTCGAGGTCGTGTGTCATGTCTGCGATGCGACCGTGATATCGCCGGGGCGACTGAGAGATGGTTGCAATGTCCGGAGTTCCCGAAAAAATCGGGAATAGGAACAGTGGGGTAAGCTGGGGACTTGCGAGGCCAGTGAGGATGCCAGCCGCCGCCGTACCCTCGGCACTCCCGATCTGTGAGTTTACGCTGCTGAATTGCTCATCCGTAGCGGCAGCATCCCTTCCGAGCAATCGCAGCTCGATGCGCGTCGTGGCTTCAAACCGGCTCCGAAGCTCCTCCGCGGTGAGGAATAATTTCTCAGGCGGGAGCGCCAACTCACCCGAGTCATCCGCCAGCGAGAAACGATCCGCGAGGTAACGATATAGGTCTGACGCTCGCTTTTCGATGTCGACTGGCTCGTCGATAACCACGATCGCGTCTTTGAAATAATCAAAAGCCGAAGAGGTGAGCGGACGAGTAAGCGGTATCAGATATTCCCAACCCGGAAATGGTTCACCGCGTTCCGCATGCCCGAGCCGCGCCCTGAGGTCTCGGCGGAATCGATCATCGTCCCAGTAGCTCTCGGCTGCTTCCGCCCACGACATAAACTCCTCGCGTCGCACTGACAGCTCGCGCATCGGAACGATGATCGATTCCGAAGCGCGGCCGATCGAGCGTTGCGTGTCCGGATCAAACTCACGAATCGACTCGACCACATCGCCGAAGAATTCTATTCGATGCGGGGTGTCGTGTGCGGGCGAGAAGACATCGAGTATGCCGCCGCGCAGGCTGAACTCCCCGACCGCGCCTACGGGTTCTTCGCGAACATAGCCGGCGGCGATCAGCAGATCGACGATCAACTCGGGCGGCATATCTTCGCCTACGCGAAGCGTGATGCTCGACGCTTTTAGCAGATCGGGTGAGACGGTTCGCTCGGCCAGCGCGCCAAGAGAGGTGAGCAGTATCCGGGCTTCGCCCCGAGTTGCCCGATAGAGCGCGAGCGCGCGTTGTTCGAGCACTTCGGCGTGAGGCGATGTTCCGTCATAGGGATCAGCTTCAACCGAGGGTATCGCCAGCACGCTCTGGTCGCTGGTGTTCACGCCGCTGAGCGCACAATAGAAAAAGTCGACGTCCGGCTGAAACTCTTCGACCTCCTGATTGGACCGGGCAACGAATATGACGCGGCGGTCAAGCTTCTTTTCCAACGCCGCCAGAACAAGAGCTCGAGCGCTTCCGGCGAGACCCGAGACGACGACCACGCGACGGCCCGCCTTGATCTCAGACGCGAGTTGCTCAAACTCGCTGCTCTCAAACAGGCGCCGGAAGATTTCAGGGTAGCTGGGCAAAGACGTTTGGTTGATGGCCAATCTCGCACCGTTCCAATCGATAAAAATTGTAGCACACCGCTAGATGCTCGATCGGCCATCAATAAGAAGCTCTCAGCGGGAAACGGTTGCGCCGCGTTTTGCCTGCTTGAGGCGATTCTCTACCGCTGTCCAATCCACGTTGGAGAAGAAGGCCTCGATGTATTTCGGTCGCTCCGATGGCTTGTAGTCCAAAAGAAAAGCGTGCTCCCAAACGTCCATCACCAGGACGGGATTGAACCCGGCGACCTCGCCGGTTTGATGCAGGCTGATCCAGTGGTTCGAGAGCCGGCCGGTCTCTGGTTGTTCGTAGCACATCGCCCATCCCACCCCGCGCATCTTGCCGACGCCTACGAAGTCCGCTTTCCAAATCTGGTAGCTGCCGAAGCTCGATTCAGCCGCTTTGAGAAACGCCGAGCTGCGCGCCGGGTCGCCGCCGCCATCCTTCTTTAGATTGTCGAAGTAATACTCGTGCAGCAGCATCCCGTTGAATTCGAAGCCCAGCCGCCGCTTCAGCTCTGAATAAAGAGGCATCTCATCCTGATCCACCCTGCCATCCTTCAGGAACTCGGCGATCCTTTCGGACAGATTGTTTGTCTCTTTGACGTATCCCTCATAGAGCTTGAAGTGCATCTCGAGAGTTTGGTCAGAAATGCCAGTGAGCCCGCTCAAAGTAAACTGCTTTGGTTTGTACGGTTCCGTTGCAATCATGTGTTCTCCTTCGTATCAAACAGAATTAAGACCGTGGGTATCGTTTCTGGTGACAGCGCAGCGCCGTATCGCCGTTTTCTACAAAAGAACAGGCATTGGGCGCTGTTCCAGCTTTGTGCCGGTCGAGTATTTGCTGCCTGAGAACCAGGAATGCTCAAACGACCGATTTTGATTAAGCAACTTCCTTGCCAGTCTTCAGGACGAAATCGTTTTCATTCCTTATGATCTGCAAGTCAGCGGCCCCGCTCCTAGCATGTACATAGGGAGCCGGCGGTCGATTTTCTCGATGAGCCGATTGGAGCGGTCACCAGCCTGCGGCGTACTAACTCGAGGTTATAAAGCGAGAGCCGGGTTCGATTCAAGCACCGCCCGCATATGCGCAGTCAGCCGCCTCTTCGCGCAACTTCGGAGTAGCGCTTAGGGGTTGCCGATTTCGTAGGAAAAAAGAGCGGCTGCTATGGAGGAGGTGATAATCTGCTTCAGCTCAAATGAAGTTAGCAGCCGCTCAATAATTTGTCACTGTGCGCTCGTTATAGTACACGCCAACCAATTAGAGACCGATTAACAAAAGATTAAATTCTCTTCATCGCGCCTCGGTGGGAGACTTTTTCTCTGAACCTCATTCACAGGTCCAAGGGTATTCAATTTCTTGAATGAGGAAAAATTAATCAGCCATCCGGAGCCAATGAATTCGTTACTACGAAGAAACACATCGTTATTCGGACAGGCTCCGCTAGGTGGCTCTCAAACAAAACTCCAACAGCGCAAGAGTTATCTCCCGAATGATTACCTGCATCTCTGTGTATGGCGGATGGAACGGCGTAAGATTGCTCGCGCTGCCCCACTCGATGGTATAGGAGTACACCTTGGTTTTGCTCGAATCAACGATGTGGCGGCTGAAGGCATAGTCATCGGACGTGCCTGCGGTGGGATACAAGCCTACGGATTGCTCGACGGTGTAGGTTCTGCCTCGCACCATTTTGATCGCATCCCGCATCCGATTGGCCAGCGCCACGACTGCCGTCCTATCGCCAGCATTTATGAACTCCTTGTAAGCACTGTCGGTTGCTATTCCGCGTTTACCGTTGAACGCGGCGTTCCGAAAATTCATACTCGGATCGGCGGACTGATCGGTGTCATCGCCCCAGTTGTAGAGTATGTCCTCCGAATAGCTGTGAATATCTATGAAGTAACAAATATTCGGAAACTGATCGAAGATCCAGACGACATTTTTGGTTTCCGGCTCCGAAATCGCGCCGGGTCCAATATAGACGTCGTGGTCGCAAGGATCCTTGGAGCTTGCGATGGGCGCCGCCGGGTGAAAGTATTTCGGATAATCCCATAGGAAGTCATAGTTCCGATTTATGTCCACGCCGACGCATTTAGGTTGCGAATGACCGCCTGGGGCAGGGCGCCGATTCTTTCTCCACATTGCCTGTTTGGTCATGCTGTAATGGCGTCCGTCAGGGTTTGCTTGTGGGAAGACGTAGACCTGTTTTTTATTCACAATGCTCTTGATCTGAGCGGCCGTGTAGGTTTTGCTGCCTATCGTAATGCCAGTGTTGGTTGCATAGGCATGCGTTAACAACTGAACAAAGTTAACAAGGATGTCGGAGCTTCCCCACTCGCGCGCGTGCACCCCGCCTAGAAAGAAAATGCCGGGATGGTTGTTGCCGCCATTCTTTCCGATCTTGAGCGCATGGCAGACCCGGCCCTCCCACGTCTTCCTGGGCAGAGTGATCAACTGTGTGAACGAATCGTTTTGGGCAGTGGCAGCGGCCGCCAGAGCCGATTCCACCTCGACTACATTCAGATATTGCCCCGCAGTTCTGACCTCGCGAGCGGGAGTCAAGCCACTTTTTCCTGGCTTTTTAACTTCGGTCTGGCGCGTCTTCCCCAGCTTATCCGCGTCCTCGTAGCGTTCAACCGAGTACCTTGCCATGTCCAAGCGCCTTAGCTGGGCCGCGGTCGCGTGAGCGTTCACGCGATAGCCTCCGTCTGCGAGCTTTTCAACAGTGTGTCGGGCGACGCGGACCTTGTACTTGCGCACAAGATCAGCCATCGAGTTGTAGTCCGTTCCGGAGATCCTTACTCGGTAACGCGGCATTTAAGTTGCCCTTTCGGTAAGAGAGATATCGACGTCGCCGTCAACCAAGGAACAATCACGCGTTAAACGTAGGCCTAACCGGTCACTTTCAAGAAAAAGGGGTCGATCGAAACACGAACCGGCGTGCTGTTATCAACGTTGAGGAGTGTGTTGGTGGTCCAATTGGCGTTGCGCTGGTAGACCACGCCGTTCGGAAAATTGGTCTTCTTTGGGGTGTTGTTTGTGGAAAAGATACCATAGAAATCCTTGCCGATACTCATAAGGCGCGCGTAGTCCCCAAGATAGGGATCGAAGTCCGCCAGTGGCGTGTCGGCCGGCACGGCTGCAAGAACAAGCGCATTCCAGTTTACGCCGTTGGTTGATAGCTCAATCTTAGTGACCCAACGCTGGGCCGCTCCCGAGCCGGTTAGCTGTTGGTAGAGGAACCCGAGCCTGCCCGCGTTGTTGACTGCCAGCGCCGGGTTCAATGCATTGCGGATCGTACGCAATTCCGGGGACCAGGTCCGTCCGCGATCCGTCGAGCGAAGCAAATGCAGCATGTAAAGGTCGCCTAGATCATCATTGTAAGCAATATAAACCGCATCACTGTTGGTGGGATCGACGGCTAGAGCGACATCGCCTCCGGTACGCTGCTGGCCGAGGACACCGTTAAAGTTAAACCTGGTATTCTGCGCCACGCGGACTCCTGCCTTTGTATCGACGGGATCAAGCAGGTCGGTGAACGGCTTTGGGCCTGTGCCACCTTTGTCATCTCGCAATACCACGATGTCCGCAGTTCCTTCTCCTGTAGCGTCGTCGAAGGAGCGCCATGAATGGTAGATCGCATACGCAGTGCCATCCGGGTGAATCGAAGGGCGCACCGGCGGTCCATCCTGGCCGGGCGTGTTGCGCGACTCGATCCGGAGGCTCCTGAAGCGCGGATTCACTGCGGCTCCGTCAAGGGATTGGTCTATGGTCGCGGAACCGCCCCTTACGCTGAGGTCATTATTCCCGACGTAAACGCGATCTTTGCCTTTGTCTGCCCCGTCCGTTACAGTGGCCACTTGAACATACGGCTGGTCGACCCTGGTGCGATCCACCAATATCTCCATCGGATTTGACCCGGCGAAGTTTTTCGTGCGGAGAATGTTCAAGCGCATCGCGCGCGAATCCCCTCTGAGGATCCCAGCGAAGAGCGTGTTGGTGCTCTTGCTGAAATTCAACGTGATATCGCCGGTGCCCGTCAGTCGATTGTTCCCCGGCACTATCGAGTTGAGTGTCCAGGTCTGACCGCCGTCGGTTGAAATGTAGATCGGCGCGAAGGACCCTCTGAGCGGATCGGGGGTAAACGCCGAAGCGGCAATCTGCAGAGGATTTGCAGGATTGACCGCGATTGTCGGCTCACTGTCCTGATGTGCCTCGCCGCTCAAAGATCTCGGGATCAGGTTTACCAGAAGCACCTTTGGACCACCCGCCCTGGGGGTTCGCTTAGACTTTCGTTTGGCCTCTTTTTTGGCTGCTGTCTTTGAGGATAGCTTCCGGGATTTTTGGACAGCGTTGCTCGAGGCTCGTTTGTCCGTACCATGAGTCGTTGCGGTCTTCTTGCCAGCTTTTTTAGCAAGCATGCAGCTTCTCCTTA
>CAZOOE010000038.1:19075-21996 GCA_964581275.1 uncultured Clostridia bacterium | reverse complement strand
GGCGGAAGGCAGAAGGTGGAAGGCGGAGGGCAGAAGGCGGAAGGCGGAGGGCAGAAGGCGGAAGGCGGAGGGCAGAAGGCGGAAGGCAGAAGGCAGAAGGCGGAAGGTGTAAGGCGGAAGGCAGAAGACAGAAAGCCGAGAGCAGAGGGTCAGAGGTCGGCCAGCGGGATGATACGAGTCCCCGCCTTCCGCCTTCCGCCTTCTGCCTTCCGCCTTCTGCTTTCCGCCTTCCGCCTTCTGCCTCCTCCTTCCGCCTCCGCCTTCCGACCTCTGATTCCTGTATAATCCGCGCGTGATAACAGTCGAAATACTCACTATAGGTAATGAGATATTGCTGGGGCTTATCGAGGACACAAACTCGAATTACCTTTGCCGCGTAATTCGAGGGATGAGTGGCAGGGTTCGGCACATCGCCGTACTGCGTGATGAGATAGAAGCTATAGCCGACGAAGTAACGGCTTCACTGGGGCGTGGTGCGGACCTGATATTAACCTGCGGGGGCTTGGGACCGACTGATGATGACGTTACGCTCGCGGGAATTGCAATGGCCGTTGACCGCAAGCTCGAGCTCAACGCGGGCGCGCAAGAATTCGTCGAGCGCCGATATCGGGAGCTCGCGGCAAAGGGTTATGTATCAAGCGACGAGATGAGCGAAGCGCGATTGAAGATGGCGCGACTACCTGCTGGTGCTCGCGCGATCGAGAACCCGGGTGGAGCCGCGCCCGCGGTCGTTGTTGATATAAATGGTGCTTGCATAGTATCGCTGCCGGGTGTTCCTGCCGAATTAAAAGCGATAGTCGAAGGCCCGCTTCAAGATCTGCTTACTCGAGTCTTTGGCCGGGGCGGCTATTGCGAGCGAGAGATAACTGTCGCGTGCGGCGATGAGTCCGAGCTTGCGCCGGCGCTGCGCCGGATTGCGTCCTTGCATCCCGAGGTCTACATAAAGTCCAGAGCGAGTCATTTCGGTCCCGAGGTTCGGTTCCGTATTGTGATCTCGGCATCTGCCGGGAGCGCGGAAGAGGCTGGCCGCAAGATCGCAAGCGCCGTTGCTGATCTCACAGGGGCTCTCGGCGATGCTGGCATTCAGCAAGCGTGAGGGCCGTTCTCAGCTGGAGCGAATGTTTGACTCTCCGGCATTTCATAGACCGGGAGACTAATCCGCCGATAACAACCGAGACGCGTCGGTCCGTCAGTTTGAGGGTGCTTTAGCTCGAGAGCAAGACTTAGTGACTTTTCCGCTCAGCTGAACGTCTAAGGAAATAGGCCGTCGTATCTGTGCAACGTTCGATGGTCTCCCGGAGGCTCGCAGCCGAAACGGCTTGGCAAGGCTTAAGCTGCGGGCCTCTCTTTATTTGCCAGAAAAGCTCGGCAATACGACCATCATTTTATGAGCATCGGCCTGGCGGCTTCTTCGGGCCAGGGATGGAAAAGAGAGATATAGCGCATGAAAGTGCGCGCCGCTTCGGGATCCCCGGCCGCACGCTGTATGTGTGCAGTGACCGACTCGCTCATGAAGATCAGCGCCTTGAGTATATCGCTCCGCCGCGGGCGCGTTTCCAGCGGGGTATCCTTGGCGATCTGGTCGAGGCCATTCCGGATTCGACGACTCAGTTCGCCGATTCGCGGCGAAGCTGCGCGATGTTCGTAGATCAACCCGCTCTCCTCGGTCTCGAGGTTCTTTATGGTGTTGTCGACGGCGGCAAGCATCTCCGCGTCGTCGAGATCGCGGAAGCCGGCGGTTGCGATGCCACGCTGCGCGTTGACTATCGCGCGCTGGATTTCGTCAAGAGCTAGTAATGCCCGTTCATTAAGCTTCAGATCGCGCGGGGCATCTGCAGTCTCTCTACGACGCAGCGCCATTTCTCGCTGGCTTGCATTCGCGCGAGCTTCGATCAAATAGGAACAACTTTCGGGGCACGCGAGTTCGATCATCCGCTCGCGCGCGCAGCAGACTGCACAGATCGTTGTCCTGAGCGCGGGGCAGAGACGCTTCGCCGGCCGCTTATTGCACCGTGGGCACGCTGGCATCCGGAACAGGTTACAGGTGGGCGCCAACAGGTGACAAGGATCCAAGGAGTGGAGATCGAAGATATGAGGGTTAAGTGTATTCCATTTGTCCATTCTCCATGTTCGACTTCCAGGGCTTTCGATTTGTTCCGTACCATTTTCCATCGCACCGAGCCGCTCTGAGGCCAATGAAAAATGACAAATAAAAAATCATAAAATATGGCAAACGGAAAATCGGAACATGAGACTGGAAAATGGAAAAGTAAAAAGTGTCAGCAGCAGCGCGCTCCCAGTCTAACCCGCTGGTAGAAGTTTGTAGGTGGCGGACAATCTGCGATTGCCACAACCTCTTATTACCTTCACAGGAATGTTTATCCTTGCTTCTTTGAAGTAGCAGAGACTCTCTTTCGCAGTTTCGCAGTAGTACACGACGAAGTCACCCCTGACGGTTGCGTCGCCTGCGCCGACCTGGATCGCAATAGCGAGCGGGAATTGCGGGTTGCGAAACGTCTGCTCAGCGCCGGCTGTGAACGCGACAACCTGATTCTGGGATGTTGTGACAGTCAGCGACGACGGCGCCAGTGCGTTCAGCTTGTAGCCTGGGGGCAATTCGAGCTGAAACGTGAGGGTCGCGTCGCCGGGTTCAATCGATTGCGCCGGAAGCTCAATGATCTCCCCGATAAACTGTTTTGACTTGCGCAGCCGAAGCCTTTCGAGGTCTTTGATCTGCAGTGTCTCCAACCGCCTGGTTTTGAGGTCGACTGTTCTGATGACGTGGTTATTTGTGTCGGCGACGTAAAGCTTGCCAAAGGCAACGCTGACACCGCCCGGCTCGTTGAGTGTCGCGCGATCGCCGTCTCGCATTCCGTTCTCGCCGGTTCCAACAAACGTCTCGGAGGAGCGATCCTTCGGTG
>CAZOOE010000038.1:0-19065 GCA_964581275.1 uncultured Clostridia bacterium | reverse complement strand
ACGGTCCTGCTCGATGCACACGTTGCAGTCCGAGCCGACGGTCACGTAGAGCAGCCCGTCCGGCCCGAAGCGGAGCGTGCGCGTCCAGTGGTTGCCGCCCGTCGGCAGCGAGACGAGCCGCTCGTAGGCGCCGCGCGTGGCGCGCGCCCCGGGGTCGAAGCGCACGCGGCCTACCGCGTCCATCTCGCCGACGTAAAGCCAGCCGTCGTTGTAGGTGAGTCCGAGCGGGTGCTGCAATCGGACTGTCGAGCCTTTTCCGTCGCGGTCGCCAAATTCGAAAAGGTCTTCGCCGACGATCGTGTTGACCTGGCCATGGGGATCGAGATCGGCGGAGCGGATCGAGCTGACCTCGCTATCTGCGAAGAAGAGCTTTTTGCCATCGCTTGTGATCCCCGAGGGCTGAGCCAACGCGGCTTCCGCCAGAGGTCCGTCGACTCGAGCCTCGCGACCGCTGCCGGCGTAAGGCGCGATCCCTCCGGTCTTGGGGTTCATTTGCCACAATTGGTGCGGACCTGCCATAGCGATATACAGAATTCCGTTTTGGATCGTTAGGTCCCACGGGGAGTTGAGAGGAGTATCCTTGCCCTGGCCGCCAAAGGTTATGCGGCGTTGCAACTGCTCCCCCGTTCCTGCGATCCTTGTCACCGTCCGCTTAACGAGATCGATCTCGCGTAGAGCGTGGTTTTCCGTGTCGGCCACGTATAGAGTGCCGCCGTCAAGGACCATGCCTTGTGGATGATTAAACGAAGCCGCTTCGAAGCTGCCGTCTTTGAGTCCGATCTCACCACTTCCGATGACTTCCCGAACCGATGAGTCATCCAACGACACAACGACTATGCGATTGTGATTTGAGTCGGCGATGAATATCAGCCTGGACTTTTCATCCGCGAGGACTTTCCCCGGAAACGCGAGCACCGATGTCGGTGCGCGCTGGCGTTCGAGCTTCAGGTTGAGCGGGCGTCGGTCGATCATCTTCTTCGCGTCGAATGTTTCGATGACTTTCGCGATGAACCCGTCGAGTTGTGCGTAGACACCCTCGCCGCTCATATAAGCCACGACCTTGCCGGCGGGATCGATCAGATAGAGCGTTGGCCAGCTGCGAACGGTGTACTCCTGCCAGATCTGCATGTCATGGTCGTTTACCACCGGGTGCTCGATCTCATATCGAAGGATCGCTTGACGAATATTTTCCGTGCCGCGTTCCGCGGTGAACTTCGCAGAGTGCACGCCGATCACCACAAGCTCGTTTGGATACTTGTGCTCGAGTTTCTTTAGATCGGGAATTATGTGCATACAGTTGATACAGCAGTAGGTCCAGAAGTCCAACAATACGACCTTGCCTTTCAACTGGCGGATCGACAACGGCCGCTCGGTGTTGAGCCATTCCATACCCTCGGGAAAGTCGGGAGCGTTCACCTTTCCTTCGTACTCCGGCATCTGAGCCTTCTCCTTTTGAACGACAGCGGCTGTAACTGTCTCGAGCGGCCACCCGAGGCTGGCGGCAGCGAGTGCAAGTGTGATCGCAATAAGCAACGGGTTCTTGAGCGCTAGCTTTTGTTCTCTAGCTTGGAGCATACCGGTTGAGTTTGACTGCGACCGCGCACTTGGAAGAGTATCGCAAACTCAGGTTATCGGCCAATTCGCGGGGCGGGCATGAAGTACATCTTCTCTACCCTGGGAGCGGAGCCATGGGGCAGGATCGGATCTAACAAATTGGGGAGCTCAAATAAAACCTTCCGTTTGGCTCTCCGGATTCCCGAGCCAACGACGGTTGGATCGTATTCACGAAATACATATCGATCTCGCCTTTATGCTTCGCCGATATCTTGCCTCGGTACTCGCACACGAAGCAGTCTTTCACCTGTTCGTAGGTCGCCCCTGAGATATTGATCCTGCCGGCGACGCCCGAGGATTCAAGACGGCTCGCGGTATTGACCGTATCTCCCCATACATCGTAGGCGAATTTCTCGCGGCCTATCACACCCGCGACCAGGGGGCCGGTATGAATCCCCAGACGCAATTGCCAGAACGGCTGGTTCTGCCTTTTCTTTAGCTCTGCGAGCTCAATCATCAAACTCTGGATCTCGAGCGCGGCAAGCACAGTGTCTACGGCGTGAGTGTGGTTCGCGGACGGCACGCCGCCCACAGCCATGTACGAGTCGCCGATCGTCTTGATCTTTTCCAGCTTGTGCCTCTTGGTGATCTCGTCGAAGCGACTGAAGCAAGCATCCAGCTCTGCGATCAGTTCCTTTGGTGTCAGGCCCTCCGAGATTTGAGTGAACCCAACGAAATCCGTAAACAACACCGATGCGCTCTGGTATTGACGCGGGATGACCGTGTCGTTTGCTTTCAGCTCCTCGGCAACGCTTGCGGGCAGAATGTTGAGCAGGAGCGAATCGGACTTCACCCGCTCCTGGTTCAGGTTTCTGGTCAGCACGACCACCAGAACGCCCGTCAGGAATTGTACAAAGAGAAAGTTGCCGCGAACATCCAGCATCCGTTCCAAAGGAGTCGAGTACTGAGTGATCCAGCTCGGGTGGTGCTGCTCGATGATGAAAAGCGCGGCCGTCGTTACACCGAACACCACGAACGCAACAAAGGTTGTGCGCCTCCCGGCCGACAGGATAGTCCCGATCACCAGAGCAGGGATGAAGTAGTAGTGTGCGCCGCCGACGGACCCGGCGTTTAGGAGCGAGTTGATAAAAAGAAAAGCAAGAATCATCAGAATGAATGGCCAGTATAAAAAGCGATATGCGTTCTTAAACCGGGAGAGGTAGTAAAAGGCCCCGAAAAGGAGGCCAGTCCCGAAATGGAGAGCGACCAGGAACTCGTGATTCGGAGACATCAAGACCGCAAAGGCGCCGCCGATGTTGGTCACTGCGTTGAGCAGGCTTATGGTGTTGAACAGCCGGCGCTCGATTGAATAGTGGCGATGATCGCCTATGAGGATTGCGAGAACACGATCAAGCCATTTCGGCATGAGACCTCCTTCCTGAGAGCGCAGGCACCTGGGAGCGCAGCATCCCAGCCTGCCGCTTCTCGGGCAGCGCCACGGAGGGATGACGCGCCATCCTCGTCTCCGGCCAAAGTCAGCCAGGCAGGGGTGCCTGCCCTCCCAGGATGCCCTTCCAGTGTCACTTAGTCGCCGCCAGTATCTGATCGAGACTCAACGGCACGCGACTAAACCAATATTCCAGCAACTCGGGACGCTTGCGTGACGCTGACAGAATCGCATCAATTTCTTCCGGCGAAAAATAGTTTCGTTGTTTTTCCGCAAGCCTCGAAGCCGGTACATTCGCATAGAGCCAGCTCCGATATTCTTTCAAGCCTTCGCCGTAGCCACGCGAGATCGCCTTCAGGTCGGCCCACCTTTCAAACTCGGCGCTAAAGCTCTTCGAGGTGAGGCGCACGAGTCCTAAGAGCCGCACTCGATTCCGCCCGTTGTAGTACGTGAGGTGTCCGAGTTCATGCGCGATGATCGCCCGGATGCCCGGCTCCGGTGCCTCGAGCTCGAACACCCGCGGATTTACGAACACCAGATAGCGCATACGAGCTAAAAGATATTGAGGTATCCCGAACCGCGCCTTGAAGAAATCCGACTGCGAACGAAAGGGTTTGATCTGGATGTCTGCCTGCTTCAGCTCGGGATACGATGCGGCAAGAACTTCATCGACCAGCAGCCGAACCCGGTTGACCGCAGTGCCGGTAAGGTCGCTTGCTTTTTGCCTCGCCGGCGGCTGGAAGCTGGCGTGAGCAGGAAAGCGGCTCGCGCCAAACGCTGCGTGTTGAAATTGCAATGCGAGTAGCGCGGCTAAGATGATCTTGGCCTGGGACATCGTTGATCGAGTCACGAGCGACGGTCAAAGGTAACCGGTCTCGGCCGCTTGTTGTAGTCCGACAACGCTTTGAACAGCTCGCTGAGCGAGTTTGGTCTGACGCCCAGTTCTCGATTCTTTGACCCGATTTCGAAGGCCAGCCTCCATTGATCGAACAACACTCGATACGCGTCAAGCAGGCTGTTGCGCGGATCATAAATGTGAGTCGCTTCGGAGGTCACGCCATTCAGTTCGACAATCTTGAAGTTGCGACCAGCTCTGAAATCGTCAATCGAAGGCGTGCGAATATCAAATCTCCCGAAATAGAATCCCTCGAACGAGCGGCTGATTTCATCAATCCTGGTTTCAAGCTCGGGCGTCTTGATCCAGCTTCCATCGAGAAACAACGCGCCCCTGCTGTGGGTGCCAATCTCGACCAGCTGTACTCGCTCGCCGTTGGCGGGGACTTCATTTATCCGGGTTTTGTGTTTGTCCAGGAAAAATCGAGCCATGCACACCGCCCGATCATCGGCGAGGATTAGCTTCTCCAGTGTGCTAACTCCATCGCCGGTTACCACGGGCATTTGCTTCTCGGTGATCGAAAAGATGCGACCCCGCTCCTCACCCGGCCGTCGATAGTAGAACACACCGAACTCTGCACCTGAGGCGTATTCCTGAACGATCGTGTCGACCTGAGCGCTGGAGAGATAGCGATCGGACTCTTCGGTCGATCTGATCACTGCGACTCCTGCTCCCCGCTGCCCTTGATCGGGTTTCAGAACCACGGGAAATGTGAGATCAGAGTCAACCATGAAACGCTTCGCGGCATGCACCCTGGATTCTTCATCCCGAGAGGCCTCGATCAACGACGATCGAGCGAGGTAGCCGTTTGCACTCGAAAGCCCGCGCAATATATCGAGCTTTGACTCGCCTATGAACCCGCTCGCCGGTATCGCGGGATTGGCAGCGGTGAAGACCGTCAGGCTTCGGTGTTTCAGCGCGAGGTATAGCACATAGCAGATGACCGGCGGATAGAGCGCCCACATCGGCCAGAACTCCCATCGCGTCAGCCTCCGCCAACTCGAGACAAGCAATCGCCGGCCGCGATAGCTGGCGGTCTGGATCACTAGCTTCACTGCCAGGTACAGCATCACGCCGGCAATCGCTGCTTGCACCAGGGCGTTCTGCCGCGCCAGCAGAGCCGACTTTATCACCTCGGCCCCGAGTACACTCGACAACCCGACCAGCAACGGAGTCCACACAATCGCTGCAAGAAAAAAGTAGATCGAGAAGCGAAACAGATTCGTGTTCAGCAATCCGGCCGCAAAGTATGTCGGCAATCGCATTCCCGGAACAAAGCGGCTTGCGGCGATCACCACGATGCCGCGGCGATTGAACCACGCCGAGCTGCGGTCAACATCGTCCGGCCGAACGAACCACTTCAGCGGCACGCGCGCCAGCGCGGGCCTCCCAAGATGCCGCCCGGCGAGAAACAGCAACACGTCTCCGACAAAGATCCCGAGGAAACACGCCACCGCGGCGGGCACAAAATCCACGCGGCCTTGCGCGACCATCACGCCGGCTCCGATGCATGTCAAGTCCTCACTCACAAGCGTCGAAACTGCAATCAGCAGCATCAACACAAGCGCCGTTACGCCCATCGCCTTCGGGATGCTTGCTCGATCGTAAGGCAAGGCCCCTCGCCTGAGACGGTCGGGCTCCGCCGTCGATCTAGTCGCGGCCCGCTGCTGCTCGACCTGCCCGAGAAACTCCAGGATTCTCGGTGCGAGCATCGGGCCCTTCTGAAAAACCATGAAATGATTGTCGTCCAGGAATTCGGCCTCGCTCTGGGGAACGATTCGATGGTGCTCGACCGCCGCCTCGAAGGGCACAAGCACGTCGCGCCTGCCGTGAATGATCAGCATCGGCTGTTCGAATCGCCGAAGGATTTCGCGGAGCGGCCGCTGATCCGAATCATAAAAGTTGCGGGCGTACGACCGGTCGAGCATCGAATGCCCGAGCAACCCGAAGTCCGGCAAGGCCTCCTCGAACAACCATATCGCGGCCAACTGCGCGCCGTGGAGCGCGTGATTCAGGTGGTAATCGCCCAGCAACTCGGCTTCCTGCACGCCAATCGCTGAAAGCATCGTGATCGACTCGACGCGATCCGGTTCGATATCCGCGATGTCCAGGACGACCCCGCCGCCCATGCTAAGATCTCGCAGAGTCGCCCGCTCGATGCAGAGTCAACCCACTAACTCGAGGACTTATCGGCGGGTGGCCTGAGTCGGGTAGTCGGGAACGGAATGAGTCGAGCTTCTAAACCCGGGAAGATCGGGCGCGACGACTCGATAACTCTTGGCAAGTTCCGGCGCGAGCGAGCGAAAATCTTCTTTGTGTCCAGGACTGCCGTGGATCAGGATGATCACCGAATGCGCATCTCCTCCGCTCGGACGGTACTCGCGATAAGCCAGTCGAATGCCGCGGTTGACTTGCCGCTCGCCGTCAACTGCTGGAACTATCACCGCCGGACCACTATCGATGACTGGTTCTTTCGCGCTCGCCCATCGGACGAAGTGTGACGCGGCGAGCAATACCAAGTACGCAAACGCAAGGCGCCACTTCCAACTGCGGAAGTTCGCGCGTCGGCTCAGTTCTCTTAAAGCGGTGGACTTCATTTCTGACTTGCAAGCGGGTCAGGCGACGGAAGCACTTAAAAGCTCCGCATCCTCGGAGTCGCTTCCCACGACCGTCACGAACTGTTCGCTTACGGCGCCCCACAGTCTGGTCGCCAACACCTTCCGATTGTTCGCCCGAATTGGTTCCAAGCCGAACACCAACGTAGCGTGGATATCGGTCAGATACAAAAGGCCGATCACGTGCTTCACAAATGTCATCTCTCCCCACCAGCACACCGACAGATGCGCGGGCGGCTCGCCCTCCATCGTGCGATAGGTGACCGAGGCGTATGACACCGCCAAACTGGCTCTGGCGGCCTGTTCCAGCAGGGATGACTTGAATGGAAGTACCCTGTCACCTTTGGTGCTCGTGCCTTCGGCGAAGAGCACAACGCCTCGCCCATCCTCGATCGCGCGATCGATGAGGCCGTTCACCCGTACTGCGTCCTTGCGATTCCCGCGATCGATGAAGATCGTCTTGACTCCGCGGCAAAGTAAACCGATCACCGGCCAGCTCGCGACATCGGCCCTCGCAACAAACACGCATTTAATAAGCGAGGCGTAAACCACCACATCAACGTAGCTCAGATGATTTGATACCAGTAGGAATGGTGGCTCGGGAGGTGTGCCTCGAACAGCAACTTTCACCGCGAGGATTCCCGCCGATACTCTCGCCCATATGTGGAAGACTAGGCCGCGCCATCGGTCAGCCCCAGCTCTGACCGCGATCAGCAACAACAAACCGAGAACCAACGCCGCATACATCGCAAGCGTCCAGACGATCAATGCGCCGGCTCGAGCTATTGCGCGTAGATGCCTCATCCAACCCCAATCTCAAACGAAATCAACCGCCGAAGAACATCCTGCGCGTTTGCGCGTCCATCTCGAATACATCGAATAACACTAGAAAATCGATCGTTTTGAACTTCCTGTCGATCGCCGGCGGACCACAAACTTTTGCCCCGTAATGCATGTAGATCCTGAAGAGCTTTGGCACGCTCACCTCTCGATTGTGCCTGCCGGGGAGATCGTCCGCGACGCACTCGAAGCCCGGGCGCGGAGCTACACAAAAGCTCGGGTGAAGGTTTCCTTCCCGCTCGAGCAATTCCATCACCCGCAAGCCCTCGTCCGACTTCTGGCTGGTGACCGAGCAGCACCCGAACAAGTATCGCTTTTGATTGTGAGCCACGTAGCGGGCCAGCCCCTTCCACAACAAAAACAAAACTTGCGCATTGCGGTGATTGCTAGCGACGCAGGCTCTGCCGAGTTCGACCGAATCGTGCAGAACGCCGGAAGGGAAACGCGTCAGATCAAACTCTGTTGCCGAGTAGAATCCTCGCGCGGCGTCGGCCATCTGAGCGGTCTGCGTTCGATAGGTGCCAACTATTCTGCCGGTATCGGAGTCTTCAACGATCAAGTGATGACAGACGTCGTCAAACTCGTCCAGATCGCGAGACGTCAGGAACGACGATTCAAGTCCTTCCCCAAGCTCGAGGTTGAACACCTCGAATCGAAGCTTTAACACCGCGTCCAGTTCCCTGCGGGTGCGTGCGAATCGGGCGCGGTAGCGACCTTCGTGGATTTCCTTTCGTGGGATGGCCTCGGTGAATATGGGGTAATCAGACGGCCCGATGACCGTTTCAGTCTCCGAATTGGGGCTATCGAGCGTGTTCATAAGGTTCGCCAGTTGCTGCTCGGGAGAGGAACCGCGCGCGATGGGCTCGCTTGAATCAATCATGTCCGATCAAGAGCAGGTTAACACCAAATCCGTCTGGCAACTATATCCGCTATGTGCCCAAGACCACCATCGCAAAGGTGATCGCGAAGCGGTTTGAGCATCTCTTTCGCCCGGTCGCGGACTCGCTTTGTTCCGCCGTTCGTTCGCACATAAGCGGTGATGAACGGGCCCATCAATGGTTTGAGTTTGACCCACAGCTTTCCCTCCAGGTCTTGAAGACGAGTCGTCGCTTGATTCCTTGCCATCGGTTAATTTGCTGCGGTGCTGACACCCTTAAATGACTAGAGCCGCACGAAACATTCCCGAGCATATTCAGCGATAGGATTGTAGCTGACTTATTGGAATTGAGTGGCGAAAGGAGGTTACTGGATTTCGTGGTTGTCCGTGGCCTTGCCTACAAGATTTCGTGCGCCCCCCGGTTCTAGCGGGGAGGCCGCCGAATGCCGAGCTTCTTCATTCGACTTCGGAGCGTGTTTGGATGAAGGTTGAGCAGGCGAGCCGCGCCCTTTGGTCCTTCGATTACCCAACCAGCTTGCGCAAGCAGGGCCAAGATGTGACCGCGCTCGATCTCTTCCAGAGTGGCCGGCAACTCCGGCGAGGCCACGCTCGCTGCAGATTGAGAGGCAGCGGGGCTCAGAACAGCATGGGTATCGGCGGGTGCGCTCCGAACAAGCCCAGGGGTCTGAGCCTGGAGCAGTCCGGGGTCGAGCGAGAGCACGGGTCCGTGCGCGAGCACGACTCCGCGCTCGATAACGTTCTGCAACTCGCGGATATTGCCGGGCCACGGATACCGGAGAAGCAGTTCCATCGTCTCTTGCGATACACCATCCATTCTCTTCGAGAACTTCTTGCCGAACCGGGAGAGGAAGAACATCGCGAGCTGGGCTATGTCAGCCCGCCGTTCGCGCAAAGGAGGGATGTGTACGGGGAACACATTCAATCGGTAGAAGAGGTCGGAGCGGAACCGGCCCTCCCGGGCGGCTTCTTCAAGATTGCGATTGGTAGCCGCGATGATTCTTACGTCGGCGCGCACCGTGCGGCTGCTGCCAACCGGTTCAAACTCGCCTTCTTGGAGAACGCGCAGAAGCTTGACCTGGGTTTCGAGCGGGAGCTCGCTGACCTCATCCAGAAAGAGCGTTCCGCCATCGGCCAGCTCAAAGCGCCCAGTGCGCCGGTCGATCGCGCCGGTGAACGCTCCTTTCACGTGTCCGAACAGCTCGCTCTCAACCAGACCGGCTGATATTGCTCCACAGTTGACTTTCACCAACGGGTGGTCCTTGCGCGTGCTGCGGTCGTGGATCGCGCGCGCTATTAGTTCCTTGCCGGTCCCGGTCTCACCGCTTATGAGCACTGTAGAATCGGTTGGCGCCACACGCTCGAGTTCGTGAAGCACCATGAGAAGTGCGGGGCTGGTCCCGACGATTTCACCGAAGTTGTGCTGACCCTGGATTTCTTCCTGCAAGTAGACGTTTTCCGCATGAAGACGATTCTTGAGCTGCTCCACCTCGGCCAACGCACGCCGGAGCTCTTGCTCGGCCTTGAGACGTTGCAGTTCCGCGCCAGCTCGGGCAGCGAATATCGAAAGCACCGACATCGCGCGCGACGCATTCGGCATGGGATTGACGTCGAGTACAGCCAGGTGACCGATGATGTTCCCTGATGCCGCGTACATCGGAAGACCGACAAAGCTTTCCGCTTCCATCGTCACCAGCGGAGTGTCTTCCGGGAACAGCTGTTGCAAATTACTATCGTGGTGGCACACCTGTCCGTCGATGACCCGCTCGCAAGGGGTTTTTGCCAGATCGTATTCGATATTGTCGGCCAGCGCATCGCCGCTCCAGAAAGCTAGGGTTCGCACGCGCGAATTAGTTTCATCTGTGCACTCGGTAACAAATGCGTATCGAACGCCAATGGCCGTAGCCAGATGGCGCACCAGGGCTGAGAAGAAGTCGCCGCCGGTCACCGCGGCAGTGCCTTCCATGATCGATCGCAGGGTCTGCTCGGCTTGCCGCCGGTGCGCCGCCTCCTGCTTCATCTCGTCGTAGAGCCTGGCGTTCTCGATCGAAATCGCCGCCTCCGAAGAAACCAATTGCAGAAGTTTGAGCCGGTCACTGGTGAACGCGCCGGTCACCAGATTGTTTTCAAGATAGAGTACCCCGATGAGGCGTCCCTGTTTGAGCACCGGTGTGCACAGGATCGAACGCGGCCTCCGGCGCACTACGTATTCATCGGCGGCGTAGCGATCGTCAGCGCGAGCGTCAGAGAGAACAACGCTTTCGAGCGTCCTTCGCGCATAATTGACGATGCCCTTCGACAGGCTCAATGCATGATCCAACGGAACGGCGTTTTGCAGTTTTACTTCGACGGTATCCTTCGTACCTTCCGCTTGAATGAAAGCCTGCCCGTCTCGCTCGAGAATGAGACAGCCTCGCTCAGCGCCGGCGTTTTCGATGGCAATCTCCATCAACCGCTTGAGCAGCGTATCCAGGTCAATCTCTCGGGCCATTGCCTGCGCTGCTTTCATTGCGGTGGCAACGTCGAGACCCTCAACGCCTGCTGCCGGAGCTCCAACGTCGGATCGCATTCGCTGCAATCTCAGGTGCCGCTCGAGCAATCTCGCGTGATTCCGATCGAGGCTTTCAACCTTAGCCCTCGCGCCCCATTCCGCATAGTAGACCCGAGCCTCAGCCAGGAACATCTCGGCGATCTTCTCCTCACCGCGACCCAGCCAGAACTTGGCATAAAGCTCGTTGGCAAGTGCCTGGTGCTGAAGCAGCCCGGTCTCCGTGGCATAACGAACGGCGCGATCATAGAGACCCTGGGCCGAGAAATCGTGCCCTGTTATGCGCTCAATCTCCGCCGACAGCAACAGCGACTGACAGAGAAAGTTCTCCGGACAGTTCTCGGCCAGGACCTCGAATGACTTCTGTGCCTTCTCCATCTCTTCCAGATAGTTGTGTCGCTCATCCTCCGCGACGTCGGCATAATTTGCTGCCAGCGTTAGAGCATTCCAGAAATCGAACGTGACCGGCCAGATCGTCCCGGTGAGCTGGTGGACGGTCCACCGCGCGGCACGCGCCGCTTCCAGTGCGAGCGAGTATTCCTCGAAGGCATAACACAGATGCAACCGGGCTACCGCCTGAAAAGTCGTAAAGAACGCATTGCCTCGGTAAGTCTCCGCGTATTCGTTCTCATCGAATTCTTCGTCCGACAGCGACAGAGGCGAGATGGTCTCTCCCTCGAGAGCTCGCGCCCAGTTCAGCATAATCCTCAGCGCGTCGGCAAAGCTGGTGATCCTCAGCCTTTTGATCAGGGCAAGGTTCGGCGAGTAATCGCGAACGAATTGTCCTAGGTCCTGCGTAGAAATGAGCGCCGGCCAGGTTTCGGTGCAAGCCCCATAAGCCGCATAGAGAAAATCACCGGTCTCGAGTCCGCTTCGGCAGGCCTCCTGCGCGTAGGCGATACACTCTTGCATCGGACGACGCCAAGGGCTTACGTGGGCATGAAACTGCTGATGGATCTTTGCGCGACGCTTCGAGTCGTCGAAGCGTCCATTCACCTGAAGCGCAAGCCTGCCGAACTCGTAGGCTGACTTGTAGTCCTGGCGCACCGGTCCTACCGTGATCGCGTGGGTAACATAGCCGTATGCTGACTCTTCCGTGTTTCCGTGGACCAGCGAGAGACGTACCATCGTCGCCGAGATCAACCGCGCGAGCACCGGGTCTCCGACGATATAGGCCGAAGACCAGAGATCCGTAAGGATGTTCATCACCATCCGGGTCTCGGCGTCGGTCATGACCGGGAGGTCGACGAGCGATTCAATACTGCGCTCACCGAGCAGAGACTGAATGGTCTGAATCTCACTCTCCAACGCCGCTTCTTTTCCTTCTAACGAATCGGGGAATGAGACCCCGAACAGGGCGAGGCTTTCGCGCGCGATCGCGACAGCGTCCCCGTAGCGCGACATGTTTTCGTATTGGACGCTTCGCAGGCGATAGACTCTCGCCTTATCGAGGCTGGTCACCGCGCGCCCGATGAGCAACTCGAAGCGTTTCTCCGCCTCTTCAAAGTTGCCGCAAAGGTACTCACACTCTGCTGCTTCAAGGTACAACGCGAAGGCAAGAGGATAATCTGATTCCCATTGCTCTTCACAAATGAGGTTAAGGCCGGCGGTGAGATACTCCAGCGCGGCTTCATACGCGGTTGATGATTTCGCCTTTTGACCGGCGCTCAGGTTGATTCGTGCAAGGGCGATGCGTTCGGCCTCAACGGTGATCAGGCTGCGCCCAACATTCAAATGGTGAGCGACATCAAAGAGCTTCTCGTCGGTGTTTTCCAGGTCCGCGCGCTCCAACAACAAGCGGCCCAGATCGAGATGCACCAGTTCCTTTCCCTCTGTCGGAATCAACGCATAGGCCGCTTGTTGAACCCGGTCGTGGAGGAATGAATAGGACTGAAGATTGAGAATCGAAGATTGAACATTGCCTTCGCCAACCGAACCTCGATCCTCGATCCTGGTTCCCCGTTCAGCAGCAGTGGCCAGGATCAAGCCTTCCTGGATCGCTTCCTTGAGATCGACGGCCGCTTCCTCCGGCGATTGGCGGCTGACGATGGCCAGCGTGCTTAGTTCGAATTGATTCCCGATGCAGGCGCCTAGGGTCAGCGCCTGTTGTGCCTTGGGCGAAAGCCGCTGGATTTTTCGAGTCATCAGATCGACTACGTTATCCGTGATTCCTCCGGCTGCGATCGCGTCTATTTGGAAAGTCCAGTGCCCTTTGTCATAGTCGAACTCGATCAACTTCTCACGCCAGAGTGCCTTCAAAAACTGAATCACGAAAAACGGGTTGCCGCCGGTCTTCTGCGAGACGAGTCGGGCCAACGGGTCCACGTCGGAGAGGCCGCAGTGAAGAGTATCGCGGATCAGCAACATCAGGTCCTTCAGCTCGAGAGGTCGCAACGACATCTGATGAAGGCGGACCCCCTCCAGCTCGAGAGCGCCCAGAGCTCGCACCAGAGGATGAGCCGCATCGATCTCGTTGTCGCGATACGCGCCGATCAGGAACAGATGCGTAATATCCGGGCTTGTGAGCAGCGGTTGGAAAAGATTCAGCGTTGCCGAATCCACCCACTGAAGGTCATCGAGAAAAATAACCAGCGGATGCTCTTTGCGGGCGATTGCTCCGACGAAGTTCTGAAAGACGAGACGGAACCTGTTTTGCGATTCCGTAGGCGCCAGCGCCGGGGATACCGGCTGCTTGCCCAGAATCAATTCGATTTCCGGGATCACCTCGGCGATCACGCCTCCGTTGACGTCCAGCGCTTCGGAGAGACGCGAGCGCCAGGCCTCAAGGCGATCTTCGCTTTCGGTTAGCAGCTGCTGGATGAACGCGCGAAACGCCTGAATCAAAGCACCGAATGGCGTGCTCCGAGCAATTTGGTCGACCTTTCCGGAAATGAAATAGCCTCGTTGCCGAACGATGGGCTTGTACAGCTCTTGTATCAGCGAAGTCTTTCCAACTCCCGCATAGCCGGAGACCAACATCATCGCGGTGCCGCCCTCGCACACGCCCTCGAGGTTGGCGAGCAATTGCTCAACCTCTCGATCTCGACCGTAGAGCCGCTGAGAGATCACGAATTGGTCGGGCACGTCCCGCTGTCCAAGCGCTAATGGACCAATTCGGCGGTAGGTTGTCCACTGCTCCTCGCAGGCTTCCAGGTCTTCTTTTAGGCCAAGCGCGCTTTGATAGCGATGCTCTGCGGTTTTCGAGAGCAGCTTCATTATTATTTCGGAAACCGGTCCGGGAATCGTAGGCTCGACCTCGGCAGGCGCGAGAGGCGTCTTGGCGATATGACCGTGAATGATTTCCAACGGGTCGTCATATCGAAACGGACGCACTCCCGTTAGAAGCTCATAGAGAGTGGCGCCCAGCGAGTAGAAATCTGTGCGATGATCGGTAACCCGATTCATACGCCCGGTCTGCTCGGGTGAAATGTACGGGAGCGCCTCGCTCGACAGTCGGTGAGGCAGCAACCAATGGCTCTCGGCGGCCGCTCCTGAAGCAAAACTAAAATCGTTGAGTTGTACCTCGCCGGTCGTCGAGTTGAAGACCACACTACGCGGGTTCACATTGCGATGAATGATGTAGTGACGGTGCAGCTTCGAAAGAATCGCTGCGAGCTGAATTGACACGGTGAAGAAGAAATCAAGATTGGCGCGTTGCGATGCCATCAGCGCCTGGAGCGGGAGGCCGCCACGATCTTCCAGAACCAGCCAACACCCTCCATCGTGTCGAAGCAGTTCGAAAACGCGAGGCACGCCGTCTATCAAGAGCTCTCGAAGGGTTTCAAACTCACGTTCCAGCAACTCCAGATCAGCATCACCCAGTTGATTGCGGCGGAGCGTCTTGAGGAGGACCGGCGTTTGATCTTCGATCCGCCGGCCTTTGTAAAGCGAGTACCAATCGTTCCCCGCGAGTTCGTGAAAAATCTCGTAATTGGGAATGACCATGGCGTCCACCGACCAGCGAGAATCGGAACAATCGAAGAATGTCTTGGTTGCCGAGCGTGCAGCTGTCTTCCTCTGGCCCCCGGGCGTTGTGGAGCTTCAGGCGAGGCTTATCGTCACGCAAGCAAGATATGCTAGTGGAATGACTGAGGCTAGTAAAGCGGCGAGCCTCTACAACGGATCAGGGGCGTCGACCCCGATTCGATGACTTCCTCGGTTGTGTTCCTCAGTCGCGGACCCCTGTCAGTCCTATGTCAGGTGCAAGCAAAGTTATTCCAACGGTGCCCGACTGCGTTGGTCGGTAAAGGGTCGGTTTGGAAGCTGAGCCTCTATCGATTAATCGGCTTACTTGACCAACGCTCTTCAAAACGTCTATAGAGCGTTAGCTATGAAATTCGAAACACTGGAGATTGAACTGAACGGATCAATAGGGCGCCTGACGCTCAATCGCCCGGATCGCCTGAATGCGATGAACTCGACGATGCTGCGCGAACTGGCGGAAGTCGCAAAATGGTTCGATAGCCAGCCCGATGTCCGCGTGGTGATTGTGCGCGGAGCCGGTCGTGCTTTTTCCGCCGGTGCCGATCTCAAGGATCCTTCAAGAAGAGACGGCGATGCTTCCTGGCTCGCTCAACGCAGTGCCGCGCAAGCCGGCTCGCGAATGGTGGAGGCAATCGAAGCGATGAACGCCGCGACGATCGCCAGCGTTCACGGCTACGCGGTCGGCGGCGCAGTGCTGCTGATCGCCGCGTGTGATTTGCGAGTTGCGGCCGAGGATGCCCAGTTCTCGATCCCTGAAGTTGAGCTCGGGATTCCGCTGGCCTGGGGCGGCATACCTCGCCTGGTGCGAGAGATCGGGCCGGCGATGACCAAAGAACTGGTTATGACCTGTCGCACGTTCACGCCCCAAGAAGGCAAAGCCATGGGTTTTGTGAACCGAGTTGTGCCTCCTGATGAGCTCGAACAACACACTGCAATGCTTGCTCAGGAGATCGCAGCGATGCCGGCGGTCCCGGTTGCAATCACAAAGCAACACGTCAATGCAGTCAGCCGGGCGATCGCGAGTCACACTTCGTACGCCGATGGAGACGTGCTGTTGAGTGCGCTCGCCTCGCCGGAGGGAGGCGAGGCGCGCAGGACGTACATCGAGCGGCGTCTCAAACGGAAAGAGAAAGGTTGAGGAAGGCGATTCAATGACAGTCGGCGACAATTCCGGCACTTCATTCGGCCCGCTCGCCGGGGTGAAGGTGCTCGATTTTTGCAGCTTCATCAATGGATCTTACAGCGCCGCGCTGATGGGCGATCTGGGAGCTGACGTCATTAAGATCGAACCGTTGTACGGAGATCTGGCTCGTGCGTGGGGACCGTTTATCAAAGGTGAAAGCCGGCCTTTCCAAACCTGGAATCGTAGCAAGCGAAGCATCTCTGTTGATCTGGGCTTGCCCGCCGCGCGCGAAGTGGTTTACGAGCTCGCTCGGCGCGCTGATGTCGTCATCGAGAACTACCGGCCGGGGGTGACCAAAAAGCTTGGGATCGATTACAACACGGTGCGGGAGATCAACTCTCGGATCATCTACTGCTCATCGACGGCGTTCGGCTCCAAGGGTCCTTACCGCGACCGGCCCGGCTATGACCCGATACTGCAATCGATCAGCGGGTTGGCGCGAGAGAGCGCGAACTACAGCGGACGGGTCGCGATCACTCCGGTAGCGGCTTCGGACTACCAGGCGTCAATGCTGGTGCTGACCGGCATCCTTGCCGCTCTGCTTCATCGCGAGAAGACAGGTGAGGGCCAGCGTATCGAAACATCGTTGTTGCAGGGCATCATGTCCATTCAGACACACTTCTTCTATCAACCGCTCGAGGCCGAAGCGCAAGGGAGAGTCGGAATCTATCCATATCGGCTGTTTGCAACAAAGGATGATCAGATCTTTATCGGCGGCGCCACCGACAAGTTCTGGCGGATCTTGTGTGAAGTCCTTGGTCTGCACGAACTGGCGATCGATCCGCGCTATGACACAAACGAGAAACGCTCCACCAGGTCGGCTGAATTGGCGCCGGTGCTTGAACCATTGTTGCGTGAAAGGACGACAGCCGAGTGGCAGAGGCTGTTAATGGAGAAGGGCTTTCCATGCGGCGCGGTCGGAGATTGGTCAAGCTTCTTCAATGACCCGCAGGTTTCAGCGATTGAGATGAATCAACAGACCGAGCATCCGCTGATTGGCCCGGCGCGCGTGACTGGTGTGCCGATCAATTTCGAGAAGACTCCGGGAAAGATTCAACGTGCCGCTCCGATGCTTGGCCAGCATACGGAAGAAGTGTTGAAAGAACTCGGCTACGACCAGCAACGGATCGCGGAATTGCGAGATGCGGGAGTGATTAGACCATAAGCTCTCGGGGGCACTCCTGAACACCTTCAACGAGATTCGTGTCGCTGGGTGTCTGTGCGTTTCATCCCTCCATAAACAGGTTTCGCGCAAAGGCGCGACGCGCCAACTGCGGGAGATCGCCCGATTCACACGATCTAGTGCGCTTCCGCCTGTCACTTCTTCGAAACGCGATTGAAATGAACCAGGGTCGGGTTCTTCCCGGCATATTCAAGCTCGAAGCTCGCATCTGCGCTCGACTGATTCTCCTTGAGTCGATAGACACCTTCGTGAGCATCCGCAGCGGCGGTTCCCTGCACGCGCGCAAGAAAAGCTTCGGCGTCGCTACGGCTCACCGGCTGCACGACGGTCTCGTTTTTGCTGACTGCCTCGAGCGCGTACGACTTCAGCATCTTAGGCCAGTAGGCTTGAAACAACGAATGATTGGCGAAGACATCGGCAGAAACGATCTCGCCGCCAATAGCCGCCACGACGCCTACAACGCTGCCAGTCGTCAGTTTGTCTTTGAATGCACGCTCGTAACCGTCGAGCTTTGTATTCACTCGCTTGTCCTGATAAACGCTCTTGAGGTCTCCGGTCCTGGTGGTGGCGGAATTCACCGTCACCGTTTTCGCGACCGCGGTCCAGACATCCGCCTGGCTCTTCTTTGCTTGCGCCTTCTCGCGAATGTTGGGCAGAGCCATCGGCGCCGCCGTCATTCCCATCATGCCGCCGGGAACCTGACCGACGCTCAGTCCCCGACCCGCGTCAGAACCCGACCCCGTTGCTGCGTTTCCTATTGAGCCGGTGTTGCGATTCTCGCCGAATGCCAGGCCACCGGACCACCTGCCGTGCTCGACGCAAAACACGTCGAGCGGAACCGGCGTGTTCGAGGATTCGATTATGCAGTCGTGGCCTACGATGCGGTCCTGCTTTCCGCCAAGGATCATCTCGCCCGCGATCAACAGCAGCGGCTTGCCTGATTTATTGGTCAAAGCGAGCCGGTTCACCTCCGCGCTGTCGCTCGCCTGACGACGGTCGATTGTTCGAGATCGTCCGTTCGCGCCAAGCTCGGTAATAGTCACCTTACCCGAGCGCAGCCCCTCGTCGAGAGTGATCAGGTCGGCGCTCGCGGTTGAGTCATCGGCCAGCACTGGAAACACGGTGAGGTTGTCGTGGGTAAAAGGGGTACCTAATCGCCAGCCAGGCCGGGCAGGAGCGCCGAGGCTCGAGGCCACTGCTTGCACTCTCCGCTTTTGAACTGGGCCGCCGGATTTCGCTTCAACTATCCTGCCGGAAGACGTGCAGGCAAGCGAAAACGCACACAAGACCAGGCCTGTAAGCACTCTGATCGGGGCATTCATATAGATCTCCTTCTTTTTGGATCGAGGATCCGGGCTGGAGAGAATCGATCTGGCTTTAGAACGCGAGAGGCAGTTTCATCTTGCACACGGTTCGTTTGATTAGACGCGTTGCAACGGACTTTGTTCCTGGAATGATGCGTATCAAGGATCACGAATCACGAAGTGGTCTGCACTTCCAATAGTAGTTTGTGAAGCCTTCTGCTTCATACAAACGGCGAAAGGTCATCTCGACCGGCTGGTCGATCTCGACATTGGAAGGGTTTCGGTCGGTCATCTGTAGATAAGCTCGGCCACCGCCCTCGAAATCAACCACGCTCATTACCGTCGGCGGATCTGGGTCGGCGTTCAAATAATCAAGCGTAAAGGTGAACAGCTTCGCCTTTTTGCCGGCTAACCGCACGCTTTCAAAGGTGTCCTTTGACTGGCAGGCGATGCAGACGCGCTGCTGGGGATATTGGATCTTACCGCAGCTCAAGCATCGATATCCGCGCAGCCGATAGATGTCGTCGCGCTTTCTCCAGATGACCGCGGCCGAGGCAGAAGGCGCCTGGCGGCGCGCGGCGTCGGTCTCGATCAACTCTCGGAAATTCGCGTATCGC
>CAZOOE010000037.1:0-22094 GCA_964581275.1 uncultured Clostridia bacterium | reverse complement strand
GGGCGAGTCGGCGAGCCCTGGGTAGCGGTTCCAAATTGTGGCGCAAGCCCGCTACGCAAGGAGGGCAACTCCTACGGAGTAACCTTTCGACCCTTGGTATAGTCTACGGTGACGGTCAGTCGAGCGTCTGGCTGGCGTAAGCCACAGCGGTGAGGAGGATGTTGGCGAGCGTCACCGACCAGTACCGGAGGAGGCGCAGGTATGAGCAACAACAAAATCAGCCGGCGGCAAATACTCGAGCTTGGCGCCGCCGCAACCCTGGGGGCTATTGTGAACACAACCGATCAACCATCCAGTCACGCCGCCGCTGATTCGCTCGCCGAGCCGGCGCGACTCTCGGGACTCGCGGCGGAATACGATAAATACGACGGGCTCGGGCTCGCCGCGCTTATCAGCACACGTCAAATCACTCCACTCGAGCTTTTGAACGCCGTCAGGGCACGCCTCGACGCCCTCAACCCGAGGCTCAACGCCACAGCGCAGATATTCTTTGACAGAGCAGAAGCGCAGATTAAGCAAGGGCTGCCATCCGGACCGTTCAAGGGTGTTCCCTTTGTGCTAAAGGATCTCGGGCAGCAACTGGCGGGGACCATCACGTCGTACGGCAGCCGCGTGTTCAAGGACAACACTCCGGACTTCGACAGCACGCTGGTCGCTCGCTACAAGCAAGCCGGGCTTGTAATATTCGCGAAGACAACGTCACCGGAGTTTGGACTCACGACGACAACCGAGTCGGCGCTGTTTGGCAAGACGCACAATCCCTGGAACCTTGAACGAACGAGCGGCGGATCATCGGGCGGTTCGAGCGCCCTGGTAGCAAGCCGAGTAGTGCCGATGGCGCACGGCAGCGACGGCGGCGGCTCGATCAGGATCCCAGCGTCGTGTTGCGGGCTGTTCGGTATGAAGCCGACTCGCGGACGAGTGCCGATGGGCCCCGCTCAATTCGAAAGCTGGAACGGATGCTCTCATCATCACGCGCTAACCATTTCGGTTAGAGACAGCGCCGCGCTTTTGGATGTCTCCGGTGGAATGGAGTTGGGCTCGCCTTATTTTTCACCACCACCCGAGCGCCCGTTCCTGAAAGAATTGAGCGCCGAACCTGGGAAGCTGCGGATTGCTCTTGCGGTTGCGACGCCGGCAGGAACCCCGCTCGATGCTGAGTGCAAGAAGGCCGCGCTGGAGGCCGCGAAGCTCTGTGAAAGCCTCGGTCACAAGGTCGAAGACGCTAAGCCGCCGATAGAAGACGCCTGGATGCGCAACGCGTTTCTGACGGTACTGCGCGTTTCGCTGGCGCGAACGCTGGACGACGCGGCTAAGCCGCTAGGTCGGCCGGTGACTGACAAAGATGTTGAACCAGTGACTTGGGTGCTAGCGCAAGCGGGTCGCGCTGCAAGCGTAGTGGCTTATTCCCGGGCTATAGCGACCATGCATCAAGTAGGGTTGGCGATGGCGAAGTTTCAGAAGAGCTATGATGTGATCCTGAGCCCAACGCTTGCGAAGCCTCCGGTGCCGCTTGGGGTGTTGAGCCTGTCTCCAGCAGACATTGCAGCGTATACGAAAGATGTCACGGAGTTCGGTCCATACACAGCGCTATACAACGTGACCGGTCAGCCCTCGATGTCGGTGCCGCTGCATTGGTCGGCGGATGGTATGCCGATCGGTGTGATGTTCTCAGGGAGGTTCGGCGAGGACGCGACGCTGTTTAGGCTTGCGGCCCAGCTTGAGAAGGCGAAGCCGTGGGCGGGAGAGAGGCCTAAGGGCTTGCTGTGAGATTCGGTTTTCACTGAATTGGTGGCTATGATCGAGCCTCCCCCCGGGAGGCGCAAATCGGCGCTAGATGAAAGGGATTACCTGTCCGGTGGGTGAACCTTACTTCCGGCGGTGAGAAGGCTTGCCGACGTGGATATGCGCTCCGGTTGCGATCCCTGGCACTGCTTTCCGAAACGCAATAAAAGGGACTCCAAAACCTCGCAGCTTCGCGAGTAACGACCGGCCTTCCAGGCTATCCGGACTCAAAGCGACATCCACACCATTGCGGTGATCGAATCCCAGACGGCTGTGAAGGCGGGTCTGCCCGAAGGCGCTCACCGGTAAGGTGCGCCCGAACTTCGAAGTAAAGAAGCTCTTTATGTCGCGTTCTATCTTGCCCCGCGACGCTTCAGCGACAGCCTTTAGATCGGCCGGTAAGGCCGTCGTCTCTGAGGCCGGCAGGGGTTCCGGAGGCGGCTGGTACTCCCATCGGGCGATCGTTCCAGGCTCTTGAACCGAAAGAGCTGCGCTGGTCAAATAGCCCGAGATAGCCGGTTGGCCCGTGGGCCTAACGGCGTACCATTTGCCGCCCTCGCCGGTAATCTCGAGCTTGATATCAACCGTGTCGCCGCGCTTGAGTAAGGTAACAACCGGGCTTGAAACAGAGACGCCGGCATACAATGAAGCAGACTCGATCTTTACGGTCGCCTGCCAGGAAGCTGAATTGGCGTCATCCTGGGCCACAGAAGTGCTTGCCATCCCGTGAACGAGGAAGAGGCAAAAACAGATTGTTGTTAACCACCACCTCATTCCGTATCTAAGCCACACCTTTCGTTCGAACGCCTTGATGCTGCTTAACAGTCGCCCGTCTCATCATAACCAATGCGTCATTTCTTTTCGTGGAGCCCGTGTAGAGTGTAACACGCTTGAAGGCGGTATAGGCTCTCTTGTAGTCAGCCAGCCCGAAGTAGCTCTCGCCAATCCAGTATTCGCAGTTGCTCGCGAGAGTGTCATTCGGGTACTGGAGCAGAAGCCACTGAAAGATGTCGATTGCTTCCTGGTAGTGGCGAGCGCGACAGCGTTCGAGGGCATCGCTATACGCAACACGCACTCTGGAGTCCTTGCCGGTAACAGTCGCGGAGGTCTGGGCACGTTTGGTGGCCGCCGACTGGCTTCGCGTTGTCTTTGTTGCTGACGCCACCTCTGGACGGTCTTTGAATCCTGGCAAGTTAATAATCGTCGGTAGCGGAACGTGGGCTTCGGCTTCTGCGAGATTGGTCCGGGCCTTCGCGTGTGTGGGATCGAGAACTAAGGCTCGGCGAAACGCTTCGCTTGCCTCCCGCCATCGTTTCTGTTCTATATAAACGACGCCCAGATTATTGAAGGCGGCTGCGGGATCGCTAACCGACATGAACTCCCGAAGGGCGCCGTTCGGCTCTCCCATCCGGGCCATTACTATGCCGAGGTTGTTGTGCGCTTCAACGAGAGAATCATCAACTGCGACCGCCCGCTCGAGGTAGAGCCGGGACTGTTGCAGGTCACCTCGCTTGAGCAGGATGTAACCGGCATTGCTCAAGAGCGACGCGTTCTCGGGCTTGATCTCGATCGCCGAGAGAAACGCCGAGAGCGCCTGGTCCAGCTCGTTCCGATGCAAGTGAACGCGACCGAGTGCCTCAAGCGCTTCCGCCGATTTTGGTTCAAGCACAACCGCGCGTTCGGCGTGCTGGTATGCGAGCCCGAAATCGCCCCACCGGTCCCAGACCCGCGAAACGCCCACTTCCGCGCGAGCATCATTCGGCTTTATGGATTGGATCTCCTGATACATTTGGAACGCATAGGGCAGGAGGCCCTCATCCATATAGGCCTCAGCGAGCTGCCTGCGAGAGTCAAGGTCGGTGCCGTTCGCGGCAACCCTGTCGGACAGTTCGGACAGATATGGTTTTCGCTTGTAGAGTTGCTTTAGCGATTCTTCCGCGGCCGCGGTATTCTCTTGAGAGATCCTAAGGGTGGCCTGGATAAAATTCGACAGTGCAGTGGGCGAACCCGAGTCGGAGGCGTCCTTTTTGGGGGTCGCTCGCGGGGCGACTGCCACAGATCGATGATGCGAACAGCCGGGTATAGTCGCTATCAGGATAAAAACCAGAATCACACTTGAGTAGCGGCGCATGATACACCCTCCTCAGCCTTGCTTGCGCTGATTTCCAGCACATCCCCCACCGATGTTTGAGTTTGTGCCAGAGTCCCTGCTGGTAACTCGATAACGCTGCGAGCCTTGAGCTTCAACGCAGCAATTCGAAAAGGGGGCAGCTCGTGACAGACGTGGATGATTCGGTATTCCCGATCGAGGTAAAGCACATCTATCGGAAACTTCATCCCTATCGTATGCACGCCCTGAGAGGGCTCGATCCAAAGACCTTCACCCGCTGGAAAATCTTCAGCCGTGCGGCCTAGCAGACCCTTCATTCGAGTCCAAGACGTATCCGCCACCTCGACCTCTGAGGCCAGGACGGTCTGCTTACTGCGATTCAGGAGCCGGTACTTCACAACGCCCCCTTACGGCGAACTCTATCCCTTTTTGCGCTTGCGGCGGAGGATGATGATCGCAATGATGATCACCCCGATCACAGCGAGGATAATTCTAAGAGTAGTCTGGTCCATTTAGCTCTCCCTTTATTGTTGCCCGAGGCTCGGAAGGAATTCCTGCATTATCGTGATAATTGCCGGGCCCAATACTACCACAAAAATAGAAGGCATGATGAAGAAAACTAGCGGCGGAATCATCTTGATGGTGGTCTTAGCCGACCGCTCCTCGGCACGCTGTCTGCGCTTGACTCGCAACGAATCTGAGAATACGCGCAAGGACTGGGCTATGCTTGTGCCGAAGCGATCGGTCTGAATGAGCACCGCAACCAGCGCCTTCAAATCATCGACCTCCGTCCGATTGGCCAGGTTGCGCAAAGACTGTACGCGGCTCTTCCCGGCGTTCACCTCCAGGTTGAGGAGACGCAATTCATCGCTCAGGTCCCGATGTATCGGGCGAATCTCCTGGCCTATTCGCATCAACGACTGGTCCAGACCGAGCCCGGCTTCAACGCATACGACGGTCAGGTCGAGCGCATCCGGGATGGCAAGTTGAATATTCTCTTTTCGCCGGCGTATTCGGCGGCTCATCCAGAAGTCGGGAACCATTGCCCCGAGCAAGACCGCCAGCACAACATAGAGAAGCGGGTTGGAGGCTAGATAACCGCCAGCCGCGAAACCTAATAAGAGCAGGATAGCAAGAGCCAGCTTTACCCCGTAAAACAAAACTGGAGCGTCCTTTCGGCGGAAGCCTGCGGTCATCAACCGTCTCTCTTGACGTGACATCTCTTCCGGCGAACGTGGAATCATTTCACCAAGCGGCCTGAAAATGCGCTCTGTCTGTTTTATGACGTTCCAAAGGTCGAATCGTGGTGTCCCCTGTACGTCGCCGGGTTGTCTGACTCGAGCCTCGAGGGTGCTGGACCTTCCGAACATCGCGTAGGCAATCGAAAACACCCCTATGAAAACAAGCATGCCTATCAAGGCTGCTAAGATCGGCAGGTTTACCATGGCTGAACTCCTTCAGACTCTGATTCGAATGATCTTTCGTATCACCAGGTATCCAACTATCTGCAGGACAATTGCAACGGCTATCATTACTGAACCGAGCGGAAGCTGTCCCAATAGGAATATGGACACCTTGGGTTGTGGCTCCTTAAAGAAGCGGCCAATGTATTCCGGATTGACTAACAGCATCAACAGCGCGGCGGCCGGGCCCAAGCCAGTAAGCAGATAGAGAGTCATCCGGCCTTGAGCGGTGTGCACCTTGACCTGTCTGAGGATCTTGAAACGCTCGCGTATTACAAACGCAAGATTATCCAGGATCTCAGCGAGGTTTCCGCCCGACTCGTGTTGCACATGCAGCGCGGAAACAAAGAAGCTCACATCCGAAAGAGGCACCCGCACGGTAAAGTTATGGAGTGCTTCGCGCAGTGGCATACCAAAGTTCTGCTGCTCATATGTGATACGGAATTCTCCTGCTACAGGCTCTGGCAGTTCGCGCCCAATCATCTCGAGCGCGGTTGTGAACGCGTGACCGGCCCTCACCGCGCGCGCCAAAAGGTCGATTGCGTCAGGGAATAGTTCCTCAAATTTTGAGAATCGCCGCCCCCGCTTAAATCCAACGACCGACATAGGAATCGCGCAGGCAACCACCACCACCACCACCAGCACAATGTTCGGGATATTGAAGAGGAAGCCGATCAGGAAAGCGAGCAGCCCCAAAGCCAGTGACATCAACACCAACATGCCCGCGGTGATGTGCATTCCTGCCTGCTGGATGAATATGTGAAGACGGGTAACTAACGGAATCCGTAGGAGAACCTGATTCAGCCAGGGTACCTGGCTCAACACTTCTGCGCGCAGCAGACCGAGTTCTTCACCGCGAGAATCAAAAGACGCCTGCTCGATGGCGGCCAGCCGCACCTGCATTTTCTTCTTGCTTGCGGGCGCCGCAACCATGAAATACACACCGCTTATGGTAAGGCCGAGTGTCACCAGGAATATCATCGCAGTAAGGGCATATAGCGCCATAACATCGCCTCGCGTTTTTAAAAATCAGTCTGCCGCCACCGCTGCGCTCGCCTCGAACATGTCCTGCGGCAAGCGAATGCCAAAACCAAACAGCCTCTCGCTGAACTTCGGTCTTATGCCGGTGGGCTTGAACACTCCGCGGACCCTGTTGTTTGCATCGTATCCTTGTCGCTCGAAGACGAACAACTCCTGCATCGTAACCATCGACCCCTCCATCCCTGTAATCTCTGCAATGCTGGTGATCTTTCTCGTCCCGTCGGTCAAGCGACTCACCTGAACAACCACATTCATGGCCGAGGCGATCTGCTGGCGCATGGCCTTGGCCGGCAAGTTCAAGTTGGCCATCGCAACCATCGTTTCAATTCGGCTCAATGCATCTCGGGCGTTGTTGGCGTGGACAGTCGTAAGCGAACCCTCGTGACCGGTGTTCATCGCCTGCAACATATCCAGTGCTTCTTCGCCGCGAACCTCACCGACTATGATCCGGTCGGGACGCATACGAAGGCAGTTAATCACCAGTTGCCGCTGTTTGATCGCCCCCTTTCCTTCTATGTTCGGAGGGCGAGTCTCAAGCCTCACCACGTGTTGTTGCTTGAGCTGTAGCTCGGCGGCGTCTTCTACGGTGATGATTCGTTCACTCTCTGGTATGTACGCCGAAACGACATTAAGCAACGTGGTTTTGCCGGCTCCAGTTCCGCCCGAGATCAGAACGTTGAGCTTGCCCTTGACGACGGCCTGCAACAGTTCGAGCATCGGCTTTGTCAGTGACTTATTGGCCAATAGATCCTCCGCGCTGAGAGGATCACGACCAAAGCGGCGGATAGAAAGCATCGGGCCGTCCAGAGCCAGAGGGGGAATGATGGCGTTCACGCGGGATCCGTCCGGCAGACGGGCGTCCACCATCGGTGAGGACTCATCAACCCGCCGGCCTACCCGCGATACTATGCGCTCAATGATCCGCATCAGGTGCTGATCGTCATTGAATTTGATGTTGGTGCGCTCGAGCACACCGCGTCGTTCTATATAGACCACTTTTGATGTGTTGACGAGTACGTCGGAGATCGTTGGGTCAGCCAGCAGTTGCTCAAGAGGGCCCAACCCAAACACTTCGTCGAGAATCTCGCGAGTCATGTTCTCGCGCTCGACGAGCGCGAGCGGTGTGTTTTCACGCTGAAGCATCTCGCGGATGAGTTGACTGATCTGATCGCGAGCGTTCTCCTCGCCGAGGCGGTACAGGTTCTCGAGTTGAACCTCGTTCAATAGCTTAGTGTGCAGCTTGGTTTTTAGTATCCGATACTCTTCGTCAAACATTGATAACTCCTTGATCCCATTAAAAGAGAGAACTCCTCAAAATTGCCAGAATTTAATACAACAACCTGGCGGAACACATCCGAGCCATCCCAACTCCGGAGGAGTTGCATGTTTATAGAAGGGCGTCCAACTCACAGTCATGAAAACATACCAAACGGGCCTCGGCGCTTGGTCGGCAACGGAATTCCGGCGAGCTCATAAGCCAAATCCCGATAGCTCCGAGCCAACTCAGAGTGGTTTTGTGATACCAGCGGCTGACCTGAGTTTATTGCCCGTATCGAGCCCTTGTAGTTGTTCGGCAGCTTCCAATGCACCGCCAGCTTTAGGACCCTTTCTATCTCGCCGTCTGTTATCTCGTCGTGTTTAACCGACCGATTGATGATCAGCCGAATCTTTTCGGAGCTCCCGCTTGCTGTCAGAAACCTGACCAGGCGTTCGGTGCGCCACAGGGCCGGCACTTCGGGGACTGAAACCACAACGATATTCGCCGCCATCTCACAAACCAGTTGCATTTGATCCCTGTCCAGCGAAAATGGCAGATCGATAAACGAGTGCGAGTATGTGCGCACCACTACTTCAAGCAATTTGCTGAGCGCGTCAAGGTTAGGCCGATATCCCTGCTTGTATTCTTTTGGACCGGGGAGCACTGCGACCCCATGGGTGTGGATCGTGTAGCTGTCCAGAAGTACCGAGTCCAGCCTTGCCGCCGATTCGAGAGCATCCGACACGGTGTATTGAGGCTTGAGGTTCAGATGAGCCACCGCGTCGCCCACCGGGCTATTCAAATCAACCAGAGCTACGCGAGCCTTGTGCACATCGGCAAGCGATGTCGCAAGGTTGATGGCAAGCGAGGTGGCGCCTGAGCCGCCCTTCGCAGAGGTGATACAGTACAGCTTCCCGGTTGTTCTTGCTTCTTCGTGCCTCTGCTGCTCGGTGATGAAGCGATTTATAGCCTGACTAAGCGTGCGCGGCGGTATTGGCTTTGGCAAGAACTCCCGGGCCCCTGCGCGCATCGACTCGATTATCATTTGCGGATCGGTTGATTCAGAGCTGAGAAACAGCCACGCATCGGGGAGTGCCGAATGTAAGATGCCGGTGGCTTGCAGACCGGCCTGTGGGTCTTGCATATCGATGACAATTATATCGGGGTCGGCTTCGATAAACCTGCGGGTCGTTCTATCGCCGTACACTCCGCAGTACTGGTCCGATTCCATCTCGACCGACGCCAATCCACTTGCATTGACTTGTATGCGAAGTAGCTCCCTGGTTTCAGCAGAGGGCGCAATAATCCCAACGGTTATTTGTTGCGATGTCATATGCTTGCTGTGCTCGCGCTGTCTTTTCTTATGGTACTCCGATTCAACTGCTAGGGGGCTCGAACGAGACGAAGGGGAACGCCGAAGGGGCCGGTTTCACCCGGATCTATTGTGCCTCCTCCGCTGGCGCCACAAGCGGAGAGACTGATAATTCGTCCGGCAGCGTCGGCGCCGGTACAATCCGGGGCACTGTTTCCGCTCTTTAGGCCCTCTACAAAGACGGTCGCAAAGCCAACGATTTGCAGTTGCACATTCGTGCCGCCTGGAACGCTGGCGGCCGGGCAAAAAGGCGTACCTCCAATCACCGCGTTACAGACGTCCCAGACCGGGCAGGTAACCAACGATCGGCTGGTAGAGCCTACGGTTCCGTCCTGGCGTTGATAGCGACCGGGGCCAAGATAGACATCGGGGTTGGGACATCCAATGAGATCTTTGATGGAATTCTTGACAGGGCCAGCATGGTTGCCGGTCAATATCGAGTATGTCTGCGCACACGCACTGGTTTCGTCAAGGCACGTCGATATAACGTCGCTTAAGTCGCCAGGGTTATGGCCCGGAATATCGATCAACATGAAATCTCCCGGACGCAACGTCTGATGCGGGTCTTTGGGTTTGAGCAGAAACTCGTTGTTCCCAGTTCGAATCTGCGTCTGCGCCCAGCTAGTGACTTGAAGGACTCCACCAACGAGATCAATCAGCACCTGCCTAGGAGTCGTAGTGCAGGCATCACACATAGTCGGATTACCTGGAGCCGCAAAAAGCGCAGTATTCGGAATGAAGAAAGGCTTGAGGCAACCTGTCGCATTAGCCGTGGTCGCCGCCTCAGCAACAGCAGTCGCATGAATATTTGCTGAGTTTTCGCCCAAAATCCTCGCAAAAAGCGTCGGCTGATTCTGATTCACTTGCACCGTCACGCGATGATTAGCCGTATCAACGGTCACGTCGGTCGTTGCGATAGTAACCGGGGCTCCAAACATTTTGTTGGTTGCAGCGGTCTTTATCGCGTTTTCCTTGATCACATCGCTCTGTTTCGGAGTAGTAGTTTCATTCAGATCGCCGCGGGTGATAAAGACGAATGCGCCGGCCAGGGCGGCCCCATCCGCAGCCTTTTGAGCCGAAGCGCGGGCGCTCGAGAGAACTCCCACGTCCACCGACAACGCAGTGAAGCCAAGGAACACAACGAGCAGCGCGGCGATTATCACCAAGGTATAGCCTTCCTCTTTATTTTTTCTCTGCATCGTTGAGCTCCTTTCTCGCCGCATTTCGCCCCCGTACACCGCCTCCTTAGTTATTCTTTTTAGGCGGTGTCTCTCCGGTCTTGCCATCGAACTTGTCTTTGTCCAGTAAAGGCTTCTTGAAGTCCGGCATCGTGGGCACCTGACCCGGAGCCAGCGGCTTCACGAGTTTTGGAGTAACCATTACCAGCAACTCCGTCCTGCTCTTGTTCACAGACTTACTTCTGAATAATTTCCCGATTATCGGAATATCACCAAGACCCGGGATCTTTGATGCGTTGTCGGTCAAGCGATTGTCAATAAGCCCGGCTATCGCGAAACTCTGGCCGTCTCGAAGCTCGATTTCGGTCTCCGCGCGTCTGGTCGAAAGCGCCGGGATGAGAAAGCCCGAAACCGTAAGGGCGTTTGTGAAATCGAGCGCGCTGACTTCAGGCGCCACTTTCAAGCGGATCGTTCCGTCGGAAAGGATGCTGGGGGTGAACTTCAGCCTGACGCCAAATTCCTTAAACGTTATGGTGACCGCGTTCTGTCCCGCTCCGGATTGAACCACCGGAAACGGGAACTCGCCGCCCGCGAGAAAGCTTGCTTCTCGCCCATTGAGTGCCAACAGGTTCGGCTCCGCCAGAATTTGCAGCACGTTGTTCGACTGCAAGGCACGGATAGTGACCCCCAGATTCAGGTCCGGTCTGAACAGGAAGATGTTTAACAGATCACCTAAGGTGAACGTAGTCGTGGTTCCCGCTATTGCCCCAGGTATCGAACCCCGAAGCGTGCCGACCGATGGCGGACTGAACTGACCGGTTGATACCGCACCAGGTGTGTTTGCCGCGCCAGTGCTAAGAAAGTTGATTCCCAGTTGCTGAATTGCTATTCGGTCAACCTCGGCGAAGCGCACTTGCAGTAACACCTGTCCGCCTGAACTGATTTGCAGCACCGCCAGCAAGTTGACCACACTCTTGCTTTGAGTCTGTGCAATAGCCAGCACCCGGTCGGCAACCTCTTTGGTCGACGCCGCACCGGTTACCACAATCGATGCACCTGACTGGCTAATCTGAATATTTTCGTTCGGGAAGAGTTGTGAAATGGTGTCGCGCAGACCGATGACGTCCAGCTCGACGCGGAGATCATATGCGATTGGCTGTTCTTGCTCGTTCCACAGAATAAGACTCGCTTTGCCGGCAGCAAGTCCATTGAGTAGCACTTGAGTCGGAGAAATGGTGACCGCGGTTGCAATCGTCGGATCGCTTACAGAGACTCGCTTTAAGATCTGAGGCGAATTCAAGACCACAGATTTTCCGACGAGAACGTGCAACTCCGCCGGGGGTTCCTGAGCGGTCCGCAACCTCGTATTCGAATCGCCACTGACTTTCGAATCGTTGATTGCGATAGTCCGAGGCCGCGCCTCACCGGAAGCCTCATCCGTGTGCGCCCGCAACACCGAGGTACCAGCTAGCAGGACAAAGATTAGAGAAACGAGTGTCATTTTCATTTTCATCTGTCCGTTTCGTCTCAAAATGTTCCTGCTTCAAGATCTTCCCGCCTGGGAACGTTCCGTTAGTTCTTCGGTTTCATTTGGAACGTTGAGGACTCGCGCTTGTCGCCGCGAATCGTTTCCACAGTCACAGTGTGAATGACCGGCTCGACGTTCACCGGGGGCGCGACGTCCGGTTTGGGCTTTGGCACGTATTTGACGACCGTAGGCCGGGGCCTTGGTCTGGGGACGTCCGGAGCCGCTGCACTGCTTGTACCATAAAGCATCGCGGTTTGCACGCCCTTCGGGTTCTCAATCGCGATATCAATAGGATTGCGCAGCGCCAGCTGTATACGCGCGTCGCTTGCGAGCGCGAGTTTCTGAGCATCTTCCGGGGTCACCAGCATTGTCACAACCTGCGTGTTTTGCGGCTTCCCGTTTGCGTCTCGCTCGACGTTCTGGCCTGCCGCGAGAATCTGAACGTTCTCGAGGAATATTTTTGACGTTGTCGACCCGCTGGCGCCCGGTGTGCCAACTATTATCACGTCCACGTGGGTGCCGGGTGTCACAAAGCCTGCTACACCTATGATGTCGTTGACCCTAACGGCCACAGCTCGCATGCCCTCGGGTATGGCCGACCCGAGCCCCGCACCGGCTTCCTTGGAGGCGAGCTTCGATTCAAGCACGGGCTCGTTGGCCGACATCTGGACGATTACCCCTCGGCCTACTATCTCTTTCGGATCGGAGAAACGGCCTTCCGGCAAGTTCGCTGTTGGCCAGTTCGCTACTCTGAGTTGTTGCTCGGTTAGGCGGTTGCCGAGCGAAAGCTTTTCGGCGGCTATAACTATTGCTACCGTTTCTTCAGTAGGCGGGCTAAGGCGGCTGCTCAACATCCGGTAGGCGTAGTAAGCAACGAGCCCGCTCAGGGCTAGCGCAAAGAACGCAAATACTATCATTCGAGTTCGGTTCATGAGCTACCTCCAGCCGCATCGTAGAGCTGCGGCTTTTGATCAGTACAGATTGTGAAACACCGAGCTACCATTGAGGCTCACGGAATTGAATTGGAACAACGAGCCTCCCGAGAACAGAAGCGAGCGATTGTATGTAACCGCCACCGAGGACCCGTAATCCGTAACAGTAGCGCCTCCCACGACGGTTACGATCGGGTACTGTTGTCGGATTGTTATGGCGCCGCAGTTCCACTGCTTGGGCACGGTCGCATCCGCCGCGCAGTTTGTCGCTGTTAGAGTGATTCTCTCCTGAGCGAGGTAATTGATTACTCGATCTCTGATCGCGTTCGCGGTGGCAGTCGGATTAACTGGATCGATATTGTTCGCGGGCTGAGCCGAAAAGCGAGCGCCCTCTCGCGCGGCGTTCTGAATTATCTGGTGTTCGCGAACTATCATTCCCAGATCCGTAGCTCCAAGGACGAAGATCGCCAATAGCGGTAGCATCAACGCCAATTCCACTATGACGCTGCCTCGTTGCTCCTCGGGCTTTGCCACATTTTTACTTAAGATTTGTTTCATTTCGCATCATTGCCTGGCCGCGCAGGTTCATCTCCAGCACGCTGAACATCGAAATGCTTACGACTTTGTACGGAACGGTCACTGTCACCAGCGAGTATACCGGTTTCGGAGTGGGATCAGTCGTCTCTGTGTGGTTCTGAACCACGCTTATAGTCGCCGTGGATCCGTTGAGTCCGGACGCGTCCAGAAAAGACTGCACGCGGGCTTGCACGACGGATGACGAGGGAAGCGTGTCGGTGCCGCCCCACGCCGGCAATACCGAAAGCCGCGCACCTTCGCGCGCTGCATTCGTGAGAGTCTGTTGAATATTGAGGATTCGTCCGGCCTCAAAGATGGCAAACAGGAGCACCAGAAGCGTCAGCAGCATCAAAGCCGCTTCAAACATAGCCACGCCGCGTTCAGAGGTTCTCGCTCGTTTGACCTTCATTGGGTTCCCAGCAAAACGAAGAGCCAGGTCGCCGCCGCCAGTGAAACGCCAAACGGAATAACCAGGGCATTCTCGTTGGCCAGGCCGACGACCGGATGGGGACTAAACCGAAGATGCACGAAGCGATTGAGGATGTCCGCGATATTTCCCAGGGTTGCAACAAGCGCCCGTGCAGCCAGCACGCGGACCAGCGCCATTGCCCCAGCTATGAGCGCTGCGAAAACGAATACAGCCAGCACATGCTTGTAGGTTACGGCTGCGCCGATCGCTCCAAAGAACTTGACGTCGCCTGCTCCCATCCCCTTCAACAAGAACAATGGGAAAAGCAGCGCCATTCCTGCCAACATGCCGCCGCCGCTCAATAGCAAACCCTCCCAGCCGTTTGACCAGGTATGCCAAGAAAGCGATACGACGACGGTTGCGCCGACCAGCCAGTTTGGAATCCGGCGCCAACGCAGGTCGAAATACGCCGCGGTACTGGCGCTGAGAAGTGTGAGGATAGTCAGCATAAAAAAGATAGGCGGCGGCTTTTTAAAGGTCGCCGCCCAATACCCGTGGAAATAGTTCTCTTCAGAAGTAACGAAGAGCGCTCGAAGTTCTAGACTCCGAGGACGCTCTTAGTTCTGCTGAAAACGCTCAGGATCGAGGCCGTGATGGTGGGCGAAGCAACAGCAATAGCAATTCCCACTAACACAAGCAGCAGTGCGTACTCTGCTACGTCCTGCCCTGATTCATCTTTGATGAACTTCTCGAGTTGATTCTTCATTGTGGGGCGATCTCCTTTGGTGATATAAAATCGAAACGAGCGAACGAGTCCTCGATACGGAATCGGAAAACTACTCCGCAAATAGAGTTCCCGCTTTCACGTCCCTCCTTAGCTAAAGAAGGCTAGAATAAAATTGCCCTCCCGTGCAGGGCTAGTTAACGTCTACGACAGCGCGCGATAAGTTAGATCGAGCTTTATCAATCGGCGGAGCCAGGCGTTCGAGAGGGGTACAGTGTCGCTCGGGGTTGTTGCAGGCTGATTTTGCACATCACGCAAAATGTCAAACCTCAGGTTTTCTCGCGCAAGAAATACCATACCCATCTAAGCACCCGTTCGACTTCCTGTGTCTAACGAGGTGCGCCAGCCACCACCCACCCTATGAGCCTTGATTGATGTCAAATATGCAAAGAGGGTTAGGCGGTCGAAGGAGGTGTCCCTCGACCGCCGCTCCAGGCAAAACTCAGACGCCGAGAACGCTCTTCGTCCTGCTGAATACACTCAGTATCGAGTCCGTGATCGTGGGCGAAGCGACCGCAATGGCAATCCCCACCAGCACCAGTAACAAAGCGTATTCAGCTACGTCCTGGCCTGATTCGTCAGCGATAAAACGCTTGATTTTGTTCACTACCTTGTTCCTCCCACAGATTTTTTCGAGCAAAATCTCCCCTAACCCAGAGGCGCTCCAGAATTAGTTTCGCTGCATTGCTCTGCGGCGGGGCTTTCAAAACGGCATTCGAATTTTCACCATTAAACCTCAACTACCTGCTCATAAAAACGCAACAAGCGGAAATGCAAAGTTGCGAGCAAGGCTATAGCCCGAGCATGTATCACGAAGGCGAGGAGCTTGTCAATAACCCAAATCTCTGATTCTCTTGCGATCCTAACCCAAATGGGCCAGACCCTTAGCCACCCCTTCGAGCCGCCGAACCTTGGTCGAGATTCTCCTTTTTCACAAGATACCTAATGGGAATCGTATTCCAATGATTCCTCGGCGAAATGAGAGCAACGAGCGTTCCGCTCAAGAGACAGCCCTTAAGGGAAGCCGGCGAATCTCCGCGAATTTCCGCACGGGCAGATTGAATGACTTCGCGCACTTTAATCCGGCGGTTTGCTCACCGAAGGCGCTTTCCGATTGCGGCCCATAAGCGCGCAATTCCCACGCGCGACGTGGCTAGTCTTAATGGGACTAGCCGTTTACCCACTAGCGAAGCCTTTGCTACAGGCAGCTAGTAGTACTCAAAGAGAATCGAAGTCGTGTCCTCGTAAAGCACTCGCCATTTACCGGACGCGCTTGCGGTTTCTATCATCATTCGGTTTTCATCCTCTTCCTTGCTCAGCAAAAGATACTGGATGTCATAGCGAGCAAGACGCTCGTCCCAGTGTGAGTCATGCCACGAGAGCCGGTAGTCTCGAATAACCGGGTCGTCGAAGAGATGGACACGGCCGTCGATAAACGACCGCTGCTCGGGCCACAGCCTCCAGATCAGGTAATCGCCGTAGATTTGAGGGTGGAAAATATTCCGGGTCAGTCCGTGCTGCGCAATGTAATCCATCGCCCCAACGGGCGTACTAGCCTCCCAGAGCGTGTTGCCGAACGCTGGATTCCCGAGATGAGGGTAGACCCAGGGCGATACCAGGACCACAATGGTCAGCATCAACACCGCGATCTGCCTGTTCAGCCTGTATCTTATCGGGACCGCTGTCCCTCTGCGCGTATCGAGCCAATCGAACAGCGCCTTGCCGAGACGAGCACGTCGAATCGTGTCTGTCACCGCCGAGAAATCTATGGTCGGAAAGTACCGCGCCAGAACCGGAGCGGCGATCAGGGCGAACCATACGCCATTTCGCAGTGCGGTCAGCCCGAGGATTGAGAAGGTGAGCACCAGAACAAGATCTAACATTTCCGGCTTACGGCCTGCTCCCAAAAGAGTCAGCAGTGTGATAAAGAAGGGACCAAAAAAAAGAACGATCCCTACCAGGTCATTTACTCGAGGCGGTTGCCACTCAAGCACCAAAGCCTGAGATGCCGGATTCGTAGCTACTGCCCGGATGTATGCGTATATCCTGTAGGTCTCGGGATTCACGAGTGTTGCAACCGCGGTAAGCGCCAGGAAGAATCCCAACCTGCCAAGCTCATTCGGAGATAACGTGTCCCGTCGATCACCGTAGGCAATGCGTCGCGCAAGTTCACCGCAGAGGAGCAGGCCCATTACCCCCATACCAAGCACGAACGCTCCGTGAAGATTCACCCACAAGATCATCATCAACGGCAGTGTCCATAAGAGATCTTGCTGACGTCTACGATAGCGCGACAGCACCCAGTAGAATGTAGAAAACAACGCGAACGAGAAGACCTGCGAGCGCACACTTCCAAAGTAGAGCAAGACGACCGCCGGCAGCAGCGCCGAAATCACACTAAGCTTAATGCGATCTGTAGACTGTCGGCACAGATGATATACCGGCAACAATGCCGCAATCAGTAACATCGCGTTTAGCGCAACCAGCAGGGCCAGGCCGCCTGCGCGGTAGGTCGCGTAGTAGATCACTTCGACTAACCAGTTCTGGAGGACGAAAGGATGGCCGGCCGCGGTGAACGAGAACAGGTCAGTCTTTGGAATTGACCTGGTAGTAGTGATTATCTCGCCAGCTTTGAGATGCCACCAGAAGTCGACGAGCCTCAGCTTGAGGAGAAAGCCAAAGCCGGTAGTCAAAGCGATCGGGACCGCTAACCATAAGTGTTCGATCGTCACTCTCGGCAACCGCGATGAGTGTGACTGCACGCTTTTCCTTTGTCGATCATTCTCTTGTTCTGTCATCGAGTTCCCTAGTTGCCTGTAACAAAAGCTTCGCTAGTTGGTAAACGGCAAAGTTTGGATTCAAACACTGCACACGATTCTTTGGATCGATCGATGGACCGCGTTACCTGATCCTTGGTCGACGCAGTATATCTTAGTTGGGCTGCTTTCAACCGAGCCGCCGGAAGAAATCTTCCAGGCTCGAAAGCTTCTTTGCACTTCGAACCGTCAGGATTCAATTTGCATACGCGGCAGTGACCCTGCATTATAGGGCGAATTCGCATTCGTACGTATGAGACTGCCGCTACCATCCCATATTTTGCGCCGCACCGCATCCGGTCCCCGAAGAAGCCGCAGACAACACCTAAGTAACCTCCTGTTCATTTTGTTGGCGGGCTTGACCGTATTCAACGTTAAGAGTTTCTGGTATGGGATCGATTTGGCATTTAAGGGATATACGGATTTTTCTCAATTCTATGCCGGCGCCAAGGTTGTCAGGGACGGCTTAGGCGAAAACCTTTACACCTACGAAACGCAGGAGACCGCCCAGAAGCGACTCTACTCGACGGCCGAATATCGAACCGGGCCTGTGCTGTTCTACCATCCCGCTTTCGAGATCCTGGCCTTTCTGCCCGTGACTTACTTCTCGTACCCTACAGCCTACTTAACATGGGTTATTATCAACCTAGCAATCCTGTTGACGGTCCCTCTGTTGCTGTTCCCATACCTTCTGAATCTGCGACCGACTTTCAGTGTGAATATTGTCCTTTCTTTTTTTTCATTCTTCCCGATCTTCAATGTGGTCTATCACGGGCAAGACTCTCTTGCGCTTCTGCTGCTGTTCTCAAGTGCCTTCGTCAGTCTGAAGAAAGGTAGATGGTTTGCTGCGGGCGTACTCCTGGGGCTTGGGCTGTTCAGGTTCCATCTAGTCGCGCCGTTTATGTTGTTGTTTGTTATGAAGAAGCGGTGGAAGATCATTCAGGGATTCTTTGCTGGGGGCGTATTAGTCGCTGCAGTCTCTCTTTTGGTTACCGGGTGGCAAGGAGCGATAAAGTACATCAGCTTTCTGTGGGAGATAAATCAAAATCTCACAGACAGGGCCCACCAGGTCCGGTACGCCCTCTACCCCACGGCGATGGTTAACCTGCGAGGTTTGCTTTACTCGTTGTTCTCGGGGCATATCACCGACACCGTCATCACGATCCTGAGTTTGTCGTTCTCGCTTATGGTGTTGATATGGTTTTTCGTTAAGTTACGCCAGAGGCCCGGTGCCGCTGCCGATGAGGATATCGATCTGGAGTTCTCCCTGGGCATTGTTGTCATGCTTCTCGCTGGATTCCACCTCCACTTATATGACTGGAGCCTCTTGATGTTGCCAATACTACTAGTATCAAACCATTTTGCCGCACTATCTCCCAAACCTGGGCTGCCACTCTGGACACTGCGCTTTATCGTATTGCTATTGCTTATGACACCGGTGTATGTGGGATTGATTGGGCTGGAGCTCACGAGCATATTAGTGATACCGCTGGTGGTTTTTGCTCAACTGGTCGGTTCGGCAATGCGAATCAAGAAAGGACCTGACCTGGCTTCTGCTGTAGCATAAGAAATGGCGATCAGATAGGTTGATTAGCGCCTATGCCTAGGAACAACTCCACCACTGTGATCGTCATTGTTTGTTTCGCGCTCCTGGTCGCATTTAACATCAGTTTGTTCTGGATCGCGAAAGAGAGACTACTTGCGGGCTTTGGCGATTTTGGGTGTTTCTATGCCGCATCGTTGACAGTACGAAGCGGAAGCGGAGACAGATTGTATGACTACGACGCGCAGCGTAAGGTTCAGAGAGACTTGTTTCCCGACGTGGACACGCGGCCAGAGCCGTTGATCTTTAACCACCTGGCATATGAAACACTCTTGTGGTTGCCGCTGACTTTTTTCCGATACGCTACCGCAGCTGTATTGTGGACCCTTGTCAATCTCTTTCTTCTGGTTGCCGTGTCGATCCTTTTGACTCGGCACTTCCCACACATATGGGCAGCGGTTCCTGTTCCCTTGATATTGCCTTTACTAGCTTGCTTTCCGGTACTCCTGGCATTAATCCAGGGTCAAGACTCTATCGTTCTTTTAGTTTTATACGCGCTGACTTTTCTCCTCTTGAAGAATGACAGGCACCTCCTCGCCGGATGTACTCTCGCCCTAGGCCTGTTTAAGTTCCAGCTGGTTTTGCCTTTCGTGGGATTCTTTTTTCTGCAGCGCAACTGGAAATTCGCGTCGGGGTTCGCCGCCTGCTCCACCGTCGTGATTGGGATTTCGCTTTGGGTTGCCGGCAAACAGGGATCGCTCGAACTAGTTCGCTTTCTTGCGAGGTCGAATCAGAATGCCACCGGCCCTGAGCAATTCGGGCTTTACCCGGCGAATATGCCAAACATCCGAGGAATACTTTTTGGCATCCTTAGCGGGACGGTCAGCCACAGCCTCATGTTTACCCTTACCGCTGTTCTCTCGGTCGCATTGTTCGGCTGGGCGGTCAAGACCTCGCGGAGTTCGCCTCTTGAGGTTCGATACGCCCTAGCAATTATGGTCACCCTCTTGGTGAGCTATCACTTATTTGTGTACGATCTTACGATCGCTGTCCTGCCTTTACTCATAATTGTCGATAGAATGGCCTCCGGCTCACTCAGACGCCGGCGTCTCTATGAGCTCGCCCTGGTCTCGAGCGGTGCGCTGGTTTTTTTGACGCCGGTTCACCTTGTAATCCTTAACTACGCCATCGGTGCTAGCTTCTTGGTGATCCCGATCTGCGTCCTGACCTTTTTAGGGCGATCGGCTGAGCGATTCTCCACCTGATTTCGCAGTCAGAGTCGCGGGTGCACAAACCGACAATCACTGAGAAAAGGGAGGGCATAGCATATTCGCCTAGCGATCTGTTCCATCGTCGTTGATCCTGTAAATGTTGCTGCGTCCATCTGAGGATTCAAAAATTGGAGCGAAGACTTTAGGGTTCTGTTCGAGGAGCGCTTTGATGCTTTGCCGTTGGAGGTCCGGTGAATACTCCTGGGCAAAATCAGACGCCGTCAAGACCAGGTATTTGCCCTTGTTGTCTTCAACTATTCGAAATATTGTCTCCGCCCCTTCACCCGCTTGAGACGATGGACCGCCGTCCCTTACCAAACTCGATCTAGCTGCGTTGCGGCCGGTGTAGAGAAAATACAGAGGATCACGGTAACAAATCAGGACATCCGAGGGATCGGTCTGAGACTTGACCCATTCAATTGCTTCAGCATCTTCGGCGGCTGGCTGAGCAACCTTTCTCAAGGTGGCCAAGCTCAGCGAGCGATACAGGCCCAACCCATAGTTGTAAATTGAGGCGCCCACTAATACAACTAGCGCGAGTCCGATGAAGGCCGCACTGACTCGTTTGATCAATTGCCTGTCAGCCGTTAGGACTCTTCTGATCAGTGTAAAGATTGTCTCCAGTTCAACAACCAAAAAGAGCAACAGGAAAGGCAATAGGGGCATAAGGAAGCGATCGTATGAGGTATATGGCCAAAGCAGATGGACTGACAGATATGTAATGATATAGATGTGCATAAGTCGCAATGCAGCTCGGCTCTGCCTTAAGAACCCCCCGGCGATGAACAAAAACGCAAAACCAAAATACAGGACCGTCTCGTAGCCGAGTCCAAGGCACACAACCGGAATGGAAATCAAAATCAGTCCCAATGCATTCCTTGCTATCACGCTCAAAAGAGCAATCAAGTTCGATTGGCCGTCGTGGGCGATCAATGCGCGAAACGTTTGGAAATAGCTTTCGTACGAGCCGGCATTTGTATTCTCAACTGTAGGACCATTCACATAGCCCCAGCCCAGCCAGCCGATTACAAACAAAACAGCAATGGTGACCGGCAACAGCCCCTTCCGGCTTCTCCGTAGCAAGAAGTAGAAAGCGATAGCAAGTACAAGAGCCACGCCAGCGCTCCTCGTCAGAAACGCCAGTCCGGCAATCACACCAAGTGCGGAACCGAGAGCCCAGTTATTCCGCCCTTTCTCATATTTTTCTGCGAGATATAGTGCAGCTACGGAGAGGGCCGCATAAACCATCTCTGAATACATCCCTGTGGCCAGCACAATCGTCCGCCAGTTGATAGCGGCTAGCCCAACCACTAACACGGCCTGCCATCTGCTGGCGTACGCGTGCTTGACGAGATATCTATATGCCAGCCCCAAGAATAGAATTGACATGGTGGAAGTCAGCAGCATCATCGCCGTTAGGTTCTGCGGAAACTCCGGCTTCAACCTCCAGATGATGGATAGGAGAAACGGATAGAACGGAGGAGACTTCGTCTGAACAGGCTCATATGGCAGGCTGATGATCCTGTAGCTCTTGCCGGTAGCTAATGCTTTCGCCATGACTACGTACATGGCGTCATCTCGATAGAAACCGAACCTGTCAGGGTGAAAGGCGGCAAAGTAAAGCAGGCAGGTCCCCGCTATCGTCGTCACAATGAGGAGGGCTTTCAGCCTTGTCGTATTAAGCAGCGCAACCAGAGGGCTGGCATTTTGTTCGGCAAATCCGGATCGAGGAATGACGCCGTTGTTACCTTCTTCCAATTGTGAACCTGGTTCCATCAGCTAAGACTTACTCAGTTTTTTCGATACGGAAGATTCTGCTGTGTCCATCGCTGGAATTAAACACAGGACTAAACCTGTCAGGACGCGAATCTATAATTCTGCTGAGAATCCCTCGATATTGCCCGGTCTGGTCTTCCGACTCGAAGTCAGTCGAAGTTACGATCAAGTAGCGGCCCTTATCATGCCCTAGTGTTCGAACGACTAAATCCTCAACGTGTCCACAGAACCTCCTATCTTCGCTCCAATCCC
>CAZOOE010000036.1:13815-22259 GCA_964581275.1 uncultured Clostridia bacterium | reverse complement strand
TTTTTCTCGAAGGCTTGCCGCTATTATGGCCCAAGTCCCACTTTTAATCACACCCGCGGCGAACTACTGTCTGATGTCTTTATTGACAAGCATCATCCAGGATGATTAGATTGCGGTTCGATATATAATTGAATCACCTGGGGCGCTTAATCAGATTGGAAAGGAATTACATTCGGGACGACCCTTACAACGCATCGCTCCCATATCCTCTCGTGAGGACAAAAAGAGTGCACTCCGGTATTGCAACCAGTGGACGATGAGTGTATCTGAACCGGAAACAGCTAACGAAAAAATCCTTAAGGACAACTACTCCCCATGAGAAACTGCATCTGCCCGTGCGCTCACACGAGGGGGCGTCAGACTTGAGGCATACGCCAGCAGTCATTATCGAATCAAGAGGGTCATTGGTCCGTTTCGATCTTCGCGGTCTTTGGGACTTTCGGGAGTTGCTTTACTTTTTTGTCTGGCGCGATATCAAAGTGCGATACAAGCAAACTACGCTTGGCGCAGCGTGGGCCATCCTCCAACCGCTTTTGACGATGATCATCTTCACCTACTTCTTCGGCAAGCTCGCGCGTATCCCGACGGAAGGTGTACCATATCCCGTATTCTTTTATACTGGGCTATTGTTGTGGGCCTTTTTCTCAAACGCGGTGACCAGCGGCGCCAGCAGTTTGATTGGCAATACGAACCTGATAACCAAAGTATATTTTCCGCGGTTGCTGATCCCCTCATCAGCAATTGGAGTCGGCCTGATTGATTTTGCTATCGCCTCGGTTTTACTGATTGGCTTACTGATCTATTACCGCGTTTCAGTGACTTGGGGTTACTTGATGTTAATTCCGCTGGTCGCGATCACCGCGCTTTTTGCGCTTGGAATGGCAATCTGGTTCTCAGCTCTAAATGTCCGCTACCGAGATGTTCGCTATGCACTGCCATTTTTTATGCAGCTGTGGATGTTCGTCTCGCCTATCATCTATCCTGCGAGCCTGGTGCCTAAAGAGTGGGGATGGGTACTGACACTCAACCCATTTACCGGCATCATCGAAAACTTTCGCGCCACCTTATTAGGTAAGGAATTTCAATGGCTGCCGCTCGCTTACTCTACTGCCCTGACGCTTGTATTCTTAATTTATGCAGCTTACAACTTCCGTCGTATGGAGCGACATTTTGCGGAGTTCATTTAACGCGCTGATGGAACCGATAGTCAAAGTACAGAATCTGAGCAAGCGATTCCGGATTAACAACGACCGCTCCTGGACTAAGGAAGACTCGTTGCGAGAAGCGCTCGTCGACGCCGTTCGCTTGCCGATCAAGCGATGGCGACGCAATGGCGAGCCTGGTGATGAAATCATCTGGGCGCTTAAGGATGTCAGCTTTGAAGTGCTGCCCGGCGAAGTGTTGGGCATTATCGGCGGCAACGGCGCTGGCAAATCCACTTTGCTTGGCATCCTCTCACGCATTATCGAGCCGACGAGTGGTCGTGCCCAACTCTACGGACGAGTCGGTAGCCTTTTGGAAATGGGCACGGGCTTTCATCCCGATTTGAGCGGTCGCGAAAATATCTACCTGAACGGCGCCGTGCTGGGTATGAAACGCCGCGAGATTGATGCTCGCTTCGATGAGATTGTCGCTTTTGCCGAGATCGAGAAATTCTTAGACACGCCTGTAAGAAGATATTCAAGTGGTATGTATGTCCGGCTCGCCTTTGCAATCGCGGCACACCTGGACTCTGAGATTCTGATTGTTGATGAAGTGTTGGCGGTTGGCGATGCCGGCTTTCAAAAGAAATGTCTGGGCAAAATGAGTGATGTCATCCGGAGGGGCGGGACCATCCTGTTTGTCACGCATGATGTCGGACTGATCACCCAACTCTGCGAGCGCGCTATCCTTTTGAAAGCCGGACGCCGCCACAAAATAGGGCCGGCGGCGGAAGTCGTTGATGCCTATAACGCAATGTGGAGTAATATTTCTGCCGAACCCAATGGCCAATTTGGGTAACAGAAGACGCTGAACCGTGTCGGTGGAGGATCATAGTCGGGGTTTGGTTCGCATATTTGCGAGCAGCTGGCAGTAATCGGCATTGCGGCGAATCAACTCGAAGGCTGAGTTACAGGCCTTCAAGGATAGCAGGTCAGATAGATTCGAATGACACAAATCAATGTAACGAGGTGGATTCTATATGAAACAGTTTTCAGTAGCGATCTTCCTGGTCCTATGGTTACTGTCTGCGGTAGTTTGCACACGCGGTGCCGGGCAGTCCGATATGTCACGGACGCTAACGAAGGATAGAGTCTTAACTACGCTCAACCGCCTATTAAAAGAGCAGAAAGACATTCGTGAGTTAACGCATGCCACAGGCAGGGTTGATGGTATTCAGCCCTTTTCCGCTGAAGGGAATAAGGCAACAGTTAATTCCACCTTGAAATGGAACGAGCAGGATAAAGCCAGGGAGGAGAAAACAGTCGTTCGATTCAGACACGACGCTTACACTGGCAAATGGTATCTTACTGACATCAAGATTGGTAGCGTATATCAATCACAGAGGGGGCAGCTCCTCTTGGAAGTGAAGTAGATTACTGATGATAGGCGCGACGCACTCGGTTCGTTCTCCTTTTGTATTTTTCCCAAACCCATAACGAAGAGGGACAGCAGGCGGTCATTTCACTGTCTGCTGAAGGTCGTGTATCGTGTACCGTTGCGTGTCATCTCATTCGGGAATCCGCGAGCCGTCAGTTCAGTTCAGGCTCCCACAAATAAACGCTGCTTTCTGGAGTCTGCCGTTGATTAGCAGCAGCACGCTACGGTAGCGAAATGACGCTACCAACTCCCGCCCGGTCGAAACGGTCCTTGAATAGATCCAGAAACACCGCGAATCCGAGTTCGCTTGTGCAATGCCCGGGGGCTACGCGTTCCATTTTGAGCGAATCGTGAAGAACGGTTGCGACGCGCCGGATTTCTTCCTGCGGGGTGAGGACGAGGTGGAAGCCGCCAGTCACTGTGTAGAGTCGCGAATGGATCTTCTTAGCTTCCTCGAGAATCTTCTCCACGCCTGGATGCGAACATCCGACCACAACGGCGAGTCCTTTGGGGGTGCGGATCGCGAGCGAAACTTCGTTCATTTCCAGCGTACCCGGCTTCTGCGACCGCGTGGTCAGAACGAACAACCCAGGAGAGATCTCGATCGTTTTCGTCACAATCTCGAAGTTTCCCTTCTCCCAAGGTGTTCCCGAGACGAGCTGCTTCGGCGGCTTGCCGTCGTAGTAGCGCAACTCAGCTGGAAGGCCCGCATAGGGCTCGAGGAACCCCAGTGACATCGGCGCCTTGAAGAACGAACTCTCCTGCGGCACATAAATCTTGACGTCTGAGTTCACCTCGAGCAGATAGATGAGACCGCTCGTATGATCTCCATGGCGGTGGGAGATGACGACCGCGTCGAGCCGCATGAGGTCGATACCGAGTTGCTTGGCGTTTTGTTCGAAGGTTTTAGCGTTGTTGCCGGTGTCAAAGAGAATCCGCTTGCCGCCGTACTCCACGAACGCGGCAAAGCCCCAGTCTTTTACCAGCGTGGATCGTGCACCGAATGCATCGTATAGGATGGTGATGCGCTTAGCCTCCTGTGCGTTCACCGCAGCCGCAAGGGGCAGGAATAACAAGACGACAGTTGTGAAACGACTAGCGCTTCGATTCATGGTTCTGCCTCCTTTTGTTGCTCGAGCCATCCATCATAATAGAAAACGATAGCAACGCCTACGAGCTACTAAGGGTTGTCACGCAACAGACCACCCGGTGCGGGAGCCGTCGAACGAATCGCGGACTACGGATGGAAGGGATATTAGGCAAGCGTTGACCACAGATGTGTCGCGATTCCTTTCGCCTTCTAAGAGAAGCAGCAATCCCGAGAGATTATTACAAGGCGTCCGATTTGTCCTTTTCAAAAGGACAATAATCCGCTATTTTATCCGTCAGAGAAGGATAAATGAGAGAAGTAATCCACCAGAAGATCGTGGACTCCCTGGCGTCATCTGTCCCACCGTTTACGCTGCGAGACGTTAGATTGCCTGCCGTGCCGCGAAAGGCGGTTGCTGTGATCGGAATGCGCCGGACGGGAAAGACGACCTTTCTCTGGCAGGTGCTGTCAGACCGCTTGGCCAACGGAACTGGACGCGAGGGGCTGCTCTACTTCAACTTTGAAGATGAGCGTCTGGCCGGGATGAAGGCTGCCGATTTGAACATCGTCGTCGAGGAGTACTACAGGCTGCATCCCGAATGGCGAGACCAGCGGCGTGCGGTTTTCTTTCTGGACGAGATTCAGGTCGTAGACGGCTGGGAGCCATTCGCGCGGCGACTCCTCGATACTGAGCAGGTCGATCTTTTCGTGTCGGGTTCCTCCGCACGGCTGCTGAGCCGCGAGGTGGCTACGAGCATGCGGGGCCGAGCTATGGAGGCACTCGTTCACCCCTTCAGTTTCCGCGAATATCTGCGTCATCACGGACGTGAACCGCAGAAGTCACCCGAGCGTCTGCCCAAGGCGTCTCGGTCGGCACTGGAGAAGGCACTGCGCGAGTATCTTGTGGGCGGTGGTTTTCCAGAAGCACAGGGCGCAGAGCGGCGGGATCGATTTGAACTGTTGCGCGGGTACGTGGACACGGCGCTGTTGCGAGATGTGATAGAACGACACGCAGTCTCGCACCCGATTGCTCTGCGCTGGATGGTGAGGCAGTTGCTCGGAAACGCGGGGGGCCCGTTCACGGTTAACAAGTTTCACAACGACCTGAGAGGGCAAGGAATCCCGGTCGCCAAGGATACCCTTCATGCTTATCTGGGACATCTCGAAGACGCCTTTCTGATCCGCGCTCTTTCTGTAGCCTCCGAATCCGAGCGGCGCCGGATGGTGAATCCGCGCAAGATCTACCCGATTGATCCTGGTCTGATTCCGGTATACGACCGCTCTGGAAAGCCCAATGTCGGGCATGCGCTGGAGACTGTCGTCCTGCTCGAGCTGGAGCGACGAGGCGCTGAGGTCGCATACGTTCGAACCGAGAGTGGATTAGAAGTCGACTTTCGGGCCCGGTATCCCGACGGACAAGAAGACTTGATCCAGGTCTGTGCGGACCTCGATACAGCAGCAACCAGGGAACGTGAAGAGCGCGCTCTCTTGGAAGCTGCCGACGAATACAAGCGAGCCTCGCTTCGTCTGATCACGCTTCAGACGGAAACAGCGCGTGATTTGCCTAAACCGGTGACCGTGCACTCCGCGGTCTCTTGGTTGCTTGGATCTGACCAATAATTAACAGACCGTGAGCGTGAGAACCTGGAGCACCAGCACGACGCTTAACGCGGCATTCCCGCGCGCCGAGTAATGCAAGCGTCGGCGACCGCCTTCTGGGTCTCATCTGCGAAACGTCGGACAGCGCTTTGGATCGCTCGCGCGTTAATGGTGATGGCGGACGGGCCGAGAGTTTGGAGGTTGCATCATTACCCTAATCCCAAGATGCTTCTCGACAATGAAGCGACGCGAAAAATCGGTCGCGGGATGGGAGAAACAGGGCCCACCGCTCCCCGGAGAGCTAATCAAGGACTAAGGCAGATCTACAGTTCGGGAATGTTCAAACGACGCGTCGGACACCGCAACGTGACTCGGGAAGCGGCAGACTTGCAGAAAAAATTGTCCACCAAAAACAGGTGAGTCGGCTTGTTCGTCAATGTCTTCCTTGTTTCGCTGATTCGCGTAGATGGCTCGCGTAGATGGGAAAACTGAAACCGCCTAAAGGTGTTGTAACGTATTGAAGCTGAAGGGCGAGCACCGGGGCTTGAACCCGGGACCTCCTGATCCACAGTCAGTTCTGAGCCTTTCCTGTAAATCTCTTTCCTCTTAGACTTATCGGTTAAGTCCCGCTTTTCCACTTGTTTAAGTGTGAAAAACGATAATTATTGATGGAAACGCAATGGCAAACTGTGTTAATATTCAAAGCGACCCCGAAACGCACCCCAATTTCGGGGTCACTTTGAACGTAAACCAATAAGAGGCACGTCATGCGCGAACGCACTGGAAAAGTCTGGCTCCGCAAGCGATGGTTGGAGGAAAAACGAGAACAGCGAAAGGGCGAAACCGCGCAATGGTTTGCTCGTTTTTCCTATCTCGATTCCGATACCGGCAAGCGCAAGGTAGAGAAGCGCTGCGTCGACGAAAACGACCGCCCCTTCCAAACAAAGACCGATGCTTCCGACTGGCTCAAGCGCCGACTTGTTGAAATACAGGACGAACTGAAGCGCGGTCCGAAGCCTGATGACCTGTCGCAAAAGACATTCGACGAACTTGCGGATCTTTACGAAGCGGAACACCTGAAAGAAGCCGTTTATGTCGGGGAACACAAGGTAGACGGACTGCGCGGAGTTTACGATCAGCGTTTGTTTCTGAAAACGCTGCGAGCGCACTTCGGCAAGCGGAAGGTAGGCAGCATCACGAAGAATAGCATTCAGCGGTTCAAGGCTGATCGTTTGGCTACTCCGATAGTTTTCAAGAACAAAGCCGGAAAAGTGACAGGAACACGACAGCGCTCGATTGCGTCTGTTCACAGAGAACTTGCATTGCTGCGTTCGATGCTCTATTTCGCCTTGGAAGAGGGATGGATTACCGCAAACCCTTTTCCGAGGAAATCGAAGCTGATTAGCACGGCTCAAGAGCGCAAGCGAGAACGCATCGTAACCCGCGAGGAAGAACAGCGACTTTTGATGGCTTGCACAGACCGCAGCGCGCACCTAAGACCGATTCTGATCTGCGCGATTGATACGGGAATGCGGAAAGGCGAAATCCTCACGCTGACCTGGCGGAATGTGGACCTTCAAACGGGAAACATAACCATCACGGCTCGCAATGCGAAAACTGAAAAGCCGCGCACGCTTCAAATGACAGAGCGCCTGAAACGCGCTCTGGAAGCCCTTTTTGAGTTATCGACCAAAAACCCGGATGCGCGGACCTTTGGCGTTTTCGATAACGTGAAAAAGAGTTTTAATACCGTTCGCAAAGCGGCCGGTTTGCCGGACGTTCGTTTTCACGATCTGCGGCATACCTGTGCGACACGCCTAGTTCAAAGCCACATGCCAATTGCAGAAGTCGCACGAATCCTCGGCCACACTTCAATCGTAACAACCTATCGATACACGAATGCCGACAAGCAGACACAACAGCGCGCCGCTGATCTGCTCAACGCGTTCAACGAAGCGCCAATGACCGAAGCGATCAATTGAAACTCTGAAATGTCACGCCGCCGTGACAATAGGTCCAATAGAACGAGGGCGGTTGTTCCTGCAGCCGCCCTTTTTTGCTCTCCTGATTGGTTTGGAAGGGCTAAGAATAGTGTCACGTCTGCTCTGTGGATACCTCAATAATCGCGCGGAATCGACCTAGGAAGCGTTTTTAGAACCGGACCCCATAAGCCGGATAGGGTTCGATCCAAAAACGAAAAGTTGAAATCAAAGAGTCACGTCTGACGTGACCTTTTCCTCAAAAACATTCCGTCCACTTTACTCCTTATCAAGAAAAGTTTCCGATAGCGCGATCAATCCGTTAGCAAAAAATAATTGTTGACATTATTCTTCTATCTAAGGGGCTTATTAAGAAAATCTTGTTGCAATATTCTGTTGATTTTCTTATACTAATGGTCAAGCCTTTAAAAAATATGAAAGTTTTTCGGATTTGCAGGAGCATTAAATGGATAGTTCTTTTATCGTTGAGCGATGCCGTGAAATTCTCGCGCGATCTGGGCGTGTCGGTTTAATTGATTCAGAACTCCAGGAGCTGCTCGGCCTTTCGCGGCCAACGCTACAAAAGAAACGCGACGCGGGTTTGTTGCCCTTCTGTCGCCAAGGGGGAAAATTTCTTTATTTGCCATCGCATATTCTCGAGTACCTCAAGAACATTGATCGAAGCGACCGCGCATTGGCAGCACGCCGGTCCCGTTGACAATCATGGTTTAAAGCGGAGAAAGGGGGAAGGTATTGCAAACTATTTACAAAATTCATCGGCACGAGCGGAACTTCACTGTTCTTCAGAATGAAATGCTCCGCGACATTCGTTTGTCGTTTGCAGCGCGTGGGCTCTTAGCTTTCGTTATCTCACTGCCGAACGATTTCAGGATCACAACGGCCTTCCTTCTCAAACAAAGTTCTCTTGGCCGCGATGGTGTGAGGAGAATCATTAAGGAACTGATCAATTGCGGTTATGCGAGCAGCGAAAGAGTACACAGCTATCAGGGCAAATTCGGTTCGGTCATTATCAGTTTTTTTGAGACCCCGGACCTACAAGCAACTCCCAAATTCCTAGAAAATTCACCACAGACGGGAAAACCGTCGGTGGTTGATTCACCACAGCCGGCAAAACCGGCGACGGCAAAACCGGCGACGGCAAAACCGGCGACGGCAAAACCGGCGACGGCAAAACC
>CAZOOE010000036.1:0-13715 GCA_964581275.1 uncultured Clostridia bacterium | reverse complement strand
GGCACTAAGAAAGACTATAACGGAAGAAGGACTTGAATGTTCTAGTGAAGTACGTCCTGAGAAAGAGAGAGCTAATAAAGCTAATGGAAAAAGAAAGAAGACTGGGGCGTCTTTTTATTCCTCTGCTTCGCCTAACGGCTCGGTCGATCGAATTTTCGAATTTTGGAAAACTGTGATGGACCGTCAAGATGCGATATTGGACGAAGCTCGTCAAGCACTCATCGAAGGGCAACTAACCCAAGGCCGAACGGAAGAACAGTGCATCGCGGCAATTCGCGGTTGTGCAAGCTCGATGTTTCATATGGGCCACAATGACGACGAAGTTCTGCACAACGAAATCAGAAACATCTTCGTAGACGCAGACCGTTTTGAATTCTTTTTGGAACTTGGATCTCGAAAAACGAACCAACAAAAAATATTCCGCATTCGAGTGTTGAAAGGGGTACGTGATAAATTGAACGAATCGAAAGTCACGTCAACGTGACCTTCACGGCGATCGAAGATTGAAATGGATTCAACTGACCTTTGAGTTGGCGGAACCTATGAGTAGAACAAGAACAATTATCGAGGAAGCCGGAATACGTTATCGAGCGTTGCTCGATCCGAACGGAAGTCATCCATTAATCATCAGCGGACACTTTCGGAGACAACAGTGAAAAGTCACGTCAACGTGACTTTATGGCCGAGGCAAGACTTCATGACCGATAATAACAACACTGAAAAAGAAATAATTTGGGAAGACAATACGCGTTACCGAATTTGGCGGCGCCCGGACGGAGTCGAGGTTAGACGCAATCGTTTGTGTCGCGCTCGCAAGAAAAGAAGCCTTGAACCGTGTGAAAACTGGGCTACTCGTAATGGTGTTTGTAGGGTACACGGTGGTAAGTCGTTACGCGGTAGTGCCTCACCCGTTTGGAAACATGGACTCTACAGCAAAGTGCTCTCAGCCGGCGTGTTGAAGCGCTACGAACGGTTTCTAGAAAATCAGGGACGCGAGTGCCAAGAAGCGCAGGCCATTCTGAGCGTGTTGATTTCGGAACAGCTTGAGAGGCTTCAGGACGAGTCTGACGCGGGCGCAAGGGAGCAGTTGCGTATATTGCTTGACATATCAACCCGCATCGCAGAACGTGAAGTGCGAATGCGAGTACTGACTCACCAGCATTACTCGCTCGACGAAGTTTTGGTAATTTGTGCTAAGACGAAGATGTTGATCGAGCGGTTCCTCCCTGTCGAAATGAAACAGGCTTTCCAAGAAGCGTGGGAGCGAGAGATTGAGCCAACGCAAACCATTAATTGAAACGCAGAAAAGTCACGTTAACGTGACTTTTTCTAGTCGCCGACCGACTAGTCTAACGCTGTCGAATTGGGGTTTAGTCGGTCTGTTGATTCGCAAGTGGAAAAACGTGAGCATCCTCGTTCTACATCAATTTACGCGCCGGAGATTTAACATTTCAGCTTTTTCTGGATAGGTCTTGCCTCGAAACTTCTGCAAATGGTTGTTCACCATAAGGCCGTCGCACCTCGCTCCGGCGGAGTTCGGTTTCGCTCCCTTTCTCCGCTGGAGCGAAAGCTCGGCGTGGTTTGAGGAAATAGATTAACTAAGAATAACTGAGAATGAGACTTATCGGTTTGCAGCGCGGTTAGGAATCAGTTGTGCTCGAATGGCTCGTTGATCTTATCATTACGCGTACACAAAGGGGCCCTATACTCCAAGAAGACTAATTAGACAGCGTAGAGTCAGACTGGCAACGCACATAAGAGCCTCGAGGATGAATATGCAAACAGTTTCGCTTCAGAACCAGGAGGAGCAGGTCAGTTCTGCAAAGGCATTAGGGGCATACTACACTGATGTTCAAGTTGCAGATTTTCTTGTTTGGTGGGCCATCCGATCTCCGCATTCAACCATCATGGACCCAAGTTTCGGCGGAGGAGTGTTTCTTCGTTCGTCGTGTGAAAGATTGTGTCAGCTTGGAGGCCAACCGTCGAGCCAAGTATTCGGCGTCGAATTGGATCCGTAGGTACATGGGAAAATCTCCGATAAGTTGACTCAAGAGTTCGATATTAAGAAGCTCAACTTAATGAGAGACGACTTCTTCAGGATTTCAGCCTCCAGACTGAAGGTTGATGTAATAGTGGGTAACCCGCCATTTATCCGATACCACAGCCGGTTACGGATCACGCTCCGGAACCAACAATTAGACTTATCGACGCACAGACTGGTAGAGAAATATCGGAAGAGGCGTACTTCAATAAAATAAGAACTATTTACAATAAGCGAAACCCCCATGCCCTAATCGGTGAGGAGCCTATTGAGGAAGAGTAGGCAAATGTTAGTGCGAGGACGCTATAATCTTGCTAGAATCCTTGCGTCATAGACTGTTTTTATGAGATACCAATGGCTCGTAATCTGGAGGATTAATCGCTTTCGGAAAGACTTAGACTTGGTACCGACAGGTGCAAGGTTACTTGCATCATAGATTGGAGGAATCGGCATGCGGCATAAACGAAAAGTGCGTGCGTTCAGAATCAAGTCTTTGGAGTATTGAAACGCTTGTCGACCAGGTGCGAGAATAGTCTTTCTCTGAGTTCGTGCTTTTTGCTTGAGCTACGGGTTAATGGTCCAAGGCCATGAACAAAGGCTTGCACCAGAAGGTGAAGCCATTACAACGTGAAAATAGGTTAGTGAATATTAAACAGAACATCCCGACGATGACCCGTTACTGCACCAAATGTCGCGCTGTGATTGATGAGAAGCGCGTTATTCAAGGATCATTTTACTGTAGCATTAACTGTCGCAACATGGACCGTAGGGCGCGTACGCAAAGGCAGCCTGATCGCTTCTGCCGCTTGTGTGGGCGATCAAACACGAGAGGAAGGGGAAAGGGTGGCACCCAATCTGAAAATCGATTATAGAGCTGCTGCGCTAGGCGCACATTTTGGCCTAGACAACGAGTCTGACCCGGCTGACAATCGGCTGAAGCTGCAGAATGAGAAAAAGTTCTTATTGGTTTGCCCCTTTATGCGCTCGCCCTTCAACACCGCAACTCACACCAACAAATTCTTTTGAAAGATAGAAGTAGTTTCGAAGATCAGATACCAACGACGCCCCAGGAATCTCCTTGCTTCATCACAAGTCGCGCAGTGAGGCGCGAAACACGGAGGGGTTACGACTTCGCCTCGGATCAATGTTGCAAGACCTCGGATCTCGATTTTGCCTGTCGACCTGTCTACCCAAAAATGCCATTCGTACCATTCATCAATCAGCGTCGCTATGTGAGAGTCTCTTTCGAACTGTTCCTTCAATAGTTGTTCTAGTGTTGTGCTCGTGATGCGTCTAGTGTTGCTCGTGCTGCGTCTAGTGTTGTGCTCGTGATGCGCGCGTGTGGGGTGTCTAAGTCGCTGACTCGCAGGATGAACGCGCGGACATCTTCGCTATCGGAGTGATGGTGGTGGAGACGTTTGTTGGCGCGCGCCCGTTTGACGGTGGCACACAGCACGAGATTCTATCCAGCCTGCTGCACAGCGACTATCATTTGCCGGGAGAGTCGATCGAAATTCGGGCCCTCGATCGTGTCGTGCAACGCTGTCTGGCGAAGGACCCTCGGGATCGTTATGGCTCGGCGAGCGAGGTCGCGAAGGAACTGATCCCAGCGCTGGCGCGCTGCTAAGGCTTCGAAGCAGGCGGTCCTGTCGCAGCCGCACGACAGCACAACGACCTTATCGTCAATCGCGCAGTAGACCCGGTAGCGGCGATCGAAGTCGATCCTTAGTTCAGATTCCCCCACCCACACCAAGGCGGTCCCCAAAGTTTCTAGGCTCGCTCCTTGGCGTAGAGTAAGCAATTACGAAGGCTGCTCGCCGAGTTCACCGCCCCGGTTTGGATTTACGCGGACATTAGAACCGGAAACAAAAACGGCAGCGTAGAACTCGTCTTACCGCCCATCGCCTGAGGCTCACAAGCGGAACAAGACAAAGGATCAGGGACAACGATACCCACGTATCGTAGGTGCTTGGCAGAAAAACACAATGGGGTGACGCCCATCCGAGGGGCTGCCTTTAGATTGCGGGGACTGCAAGCAATGTGCGACACACTCACAACTTGCCTCAAAAACGGTGTAAGACTCGGGAACTCGCAAACCCGAACGACTAACCCGCGATCAGCCAAGTCTGCAGGTAGTGTTTCCCTGTAGCGAACTGTCCTTCTCAGAGCGAATTCAAGGATCCTCAAAGCACGGCAATATTACACCGCAAGGGTAAAGTGCTGTGGTGTCTCCAACGAGACTTCTTCGAATTTCTTCTGTACTTCAAGCACGAGGGCCTAGCTCGCCCCCAAAAGGGCTAGGCAAAAGTGTACCTTATCGAGGACCACGGTAATTCGTGCGAATAGCGTCGATAACTTCAGGTCTAGCCCCTGCAGTGCGAAACTGCGACTCAATATCGGATGTCATCCGAAAGTCAACGCCACGCTGTTGTATTGCCTTCACGACCTCAGCGGTTGCCAGCGCGTTCAATTGAACCACCATGATCAGTCTGTCCTTATCATAGGGCCGCTGCTTCAGAGCGGAGTCCGAACCACTCGGGTTGACCGCAGGCTTCGATGTCGCTTCAAGGCCCCTGATCTTATTCCTCGCAAGCCCCGCAAACGTCCCTGTGGGATACTTAGCCAGATATTCCTTATAATCTTCTACGTCGTTGCTGTTTTTGATTCTCTCCCAGAAGCTCAACTCAATCGTTGCAGGGTCAAACGCAGGCGGGAGATTGTTCTTTTCTGCATTTGTTGAGTTCGTCGTTGAAGAAAAATAGAAATCGCCTTCAAGCGAGGACGACTCCCACGGCGTCTGCTTTCCTTCCGTTTGACTGCGAACCGCTGCACGTACCTGCTTGAATAATTGCTCAATCCCAACATCCGATTGTTTCATGTATTTCAACAATTCCTGCGTGTACAGCCCGTTTCTTCCCTTACCGTCGCTCGCCACGCTTCCCGGAGCGGTTGCATAAGCTATCAAGGTCCCGCTCGGCGCATCAATCGACGCCAACCCTTTCTCTGTTGACCTGAAGCTGCGAGCGAATGGGTTATTGCGGCAGGCGTCCAGTATCACAATGTTCAAACGGTTTTCGGGCGGCTGCCATCTGTGAAAGCAGTTGCCCTGCATTAACCGACTCATATTCGACCTCTTCTTCGCTCGTAATCGTGGCGTCTACCGGAATCAAATAGTTGCTGCCCCTAACCTGTATGCCGTGACCTGCGTAGTAGAAAAGCCCCACGCCGCCGTTGCGAATCTTCTCCCCGAAGGCGTGAATGTTTCGCTTCATATCAGTCTGTGAGAGGTTCTCCCCGAAAATGACCTCAAAGCCCATATCGCGTAACGCCGCAGCCATGTCGCGCGCATCGTTGACTGGATTCAGCAAGGGTGAGTCCTTGTACGCACCATTGCCGATGACCAAAGCTACGCGCCGTTCAGCAGGTGTCACTTGTTGTACGCGCATGCCTCGATCACCCTGCTGCGCTGCAGCCTGTTTAAGGGGCAGTATAGATAAGCAGTAAGCGACGACTGCGCTGATGATAAAGAACGTTGATAATCTTTGCTTCATAAAGCTCTGCTCCTGAAACGTCAGTTATGATCAGCCAGATATGTAACCATGTTCCTGAGTCCTGTCAACCAACGCAGCAGCCGAGGCCGCGCACAGCCAGTAGCTGCTAACTGCGCGCTCCCCCGTCGTTATCTTGCACACCTGGATCGCACGGGCTCAATTTACAACCGATAACTCATCTACGCTCCAAGAACGCGAAGAACAATGGCATGTATAGTCGCAGAGAATCCGCGCCAGTAACGTGGGGCCATCAATTGCGGTCATGCATATCGAATCTCTCGACGAATTATGCTGTCGTAATCAGAGCGCAAGCGACGGACAGAAACGGATCGAAGAGGCGACATCGCCTCACGCCGAACGAGATCATCGGTACCCTAACAGCACAGATACCTAGCATTATCACCGACCTCTTAGACGAAGAAGGCGATATCGATATCAAGCTTATCAAGGAGCGCGGACTAGGCACATGGTTCGTAGGGCAAAGTGAAAAGAGCGCCCACGAAACAAAAATGGCCGGGATCGGCGACAGATTGAAGCTTTGTCGGACCGCGGTTAGTGATTCCCATCATCTCCGCTAAAAATTCGACGTACCGATATTCTTCCTCCAGATATTATCAAACGGTGGATCATCGAAAAGGTTGAACGTGAGGCAGGGAGCGAGGCCTGACAGGTTATTGCCCGTCGCGTCATTCTTGAACACGATGTTATCTTGAGCAGCACCCATGATGCATATCCCTGAACGCTGGTTTTCATGCACCTCGTTCTTGAAAGCCATATTGCCGGTAATCGGTACTGTGCCCGCTGGTCGGCTGATCATGATCCCCCTCCCGAAGTTTCTGAGGATTTTGTTAAAGCTGATCTCGTTGTCATTTGTACCTGCCCCCGTCACTAGGACACCACGTCCGCTCATGTCTGACGTTAGTGATGCCCCGTTCTCGAAGATTTTGTTGGCCCTCACCACATTGTTGGTGCTGCCTACGCGAAGTTGAATTCCCGCAGTGACGTTGTTATGAACGGAGTTCTCGCTGATATCACTTGACTTCGCGGTGACAAGGTCTATGCCCGTCGCTTGATCGAGGTTCGCTGGAGGGCCCGGCGACTGATTGTTATCGTGAACGTCGTTAGCGGTTATCCGCGCACCGTTGGTGAATTGAAGCACAACACCGCGTTGGAAGCCCCTCACCTCAAAGCCCGAAAGCTCGACATCCACTACCTGCTGCGTGGCGGTTCCGAGCACCAGGATTCCAGTTCCGCTCAACCCAGTACCATCAATCACCGCGCCTTCGCTCCCTTTCAAACGAAGACCAGAAACGGATATCACGATGTTCTCGTTGTAAACGCCTTCTGCAACTTTTATAGTGTCGCCGGAATGTGCGGCGTTCACGGCAGCCTGAATGGTGGCGTAATCCCTGGGTACCTTGAGCATATTTGCCTGCGCTGAGAAGTCATCTTGCGCGGAAACTTCCCGACCACCTCCTGACAAGACGCTGGCCAGGCTTAAAATGAGCAGAGAAAGGAAAAGTAGTAGCTTTTTCATAGTATCCTCCTAATAGCTTCGGCCCTTGCGAGCCGAAGGAAAGACAGAGCTAGTCCACCTTTGGAGCCATGGTGCGTTAAGCGACAATGCCGGCCACGCTCATTAATTAACGCGAATTCCGGTTATAAACCGGGCCAAAGATGGGGATGTCGTTCATTTGCAGTCCTCGCAAACACTGAACTACTCAGCCTTGCCGCTAGTGGTCTTCCAACTCCCTCCGCTGATTTTGCTCTTCTGTTTAACCCTACGGAGGTCCTGGTTGAACCCGGGGCAAGCGCTATCGTAGGAGTTTTCATAAGCCGACCGGGTGGGTTTGCAGGAAATGTGATGCTGACCGCGCGTGACCTCACTGCTGAAGATAAGGCTGAAAGGCGGTGACACTCAGTCAACCGATGATGAGTCGTTTCCTTCAAGTTGAAGATTAAGGGAGGCACACCAACGGGTCTCCAAGTTGTGACCTTCTCCAGACGGCTTCTTTGCGCCCTCATCTATTAACGCGGAAACCGTCTCTAAAAGGGACCAAACAATAATTGACTCGGTGTCACATGAATGAATATGCTTGCGAATAATCGCGGCCCTCGTTTCAGAACGAAAAGGAGCCCTATGGCGGCACCACTGTCAAAAGGCGTGACCGAACTACTCGTGGATTGCACCAACGGCGATCACGAAGCTTTAGACAAGCTGATTCCGCTGGTTTACGAAGAACTGCGCAAGCTTGCCAGCAGCTATTTGCGACGCGAGCCGTCGAATCCTACACTTCAAACAACTGCGTTGGTTCACGAGGCGTACCTTCGGCTCGTAGACCAGAAAAGTCCAAACTGGCAACGCCCGCCCCAGTTCTTTGGCCTGGCGGCGCAGAGTATGCGCCGCATCCTTGTAGACCATGCCCGAAGTCATCGAGCGAGTAAGCGAGGCGGGAGCTACCGAAGGATATCGCTTAGTGAAGGGGCAATCTTGTCTAATGACAGAGATACAGACCTGACGGAATTGGACGAAGTGCTGAAGCGATTGGCCACGATAGATCCCCAACAGAGCCGCGTGGTCGAGCTGCGAATCTTCGGAGGGCTTACCGTAGAAGAAACCGCGGAGGTGATGGGAATATCATCTCGAACGGTGAAGCGAGAATGGAGCATGGCACGGGCCTGGCTCCATCAACAGATCAAAAAGACAGGTAAGAAAGATGAGTGAAAAACTGGCGTCTTGTTTTCCGGTATTACTCGTCGCTTGTCCCTCCGCACTTTAGTTATGACACCAGAACGGTGGCAACAAGTAAAACAAATTTTTCAATCCGCACTTGAGCGTAACCCGGCGGAGCGCTCCGCATTTGTAGCCCAGGTCTGCGGTCACGATGCCATTCTTCGCAACGAAGTAGAATCGCTCATCTCTTCTTACGATCAAACAGGTGATTCCGTCGAAGCAATGGCAGCCGACGCGGCGACCGAGTTGCTCGCCGATGACCAGGCAGGTCGAATCGTTGGTAAACAAATCGGCCATTACCAAGTCCTAACCCGCATCGGACGCGGCGGTATGGGTGAAGTATTCCTCGCTGAGGACACGAGCTTGGGTCGAAGAGTTGCGCTAAAACTGCTGCGCGGGGAGTTCACCACAAACGAGGAGCGGCTGCGACGGTTCCGGCACGAGGCGCGTGCCGCTTCTGCCCTCAACCATCCGAATATCCTCACCATTTACGAGATCGGTCAAGAACACTCGTTGCATTTCATGGCGACTGAGTACGTTGAAGGAGAGACACTACGCCAACACATTACTGCCGGACGCTTAACTCCTGGCCAGACGCTGGATGTGGCAGTACAGGTTGCGAGCGCACTGGCAGCGGCGCATCAAGCGGGAATAATTCATCGGGACATCAAGCCCGAAAACATAATGGTGCGCACTGATGGCTACGTCAAAGTATTAGACTTTGGGCTGGCCAAGCTCGCCGAGATAAAAGCAGTAGACACGGTGGCTCCTACGCTGCCCAATGTAGAAACGGAGCCCGGCGTGGTAATGGGCACTGTCAGTTATATGTCGCCGGAGCAGGCGCGTGGGCAGACGGTCGATGCAAGGACAGACGTTTGGAGTTTGGGTGCGGTGATCTATGAGATGGCGTCGGGTCATCAGCCGTTCGAGGGGGAAACAGCCAGCGATGTAATCTCATTAATATTACAGAAAGAGCCTGTGCCGTTGGTGCAGCTCTCGCCGGAAGTCCCGGGTGAGTTGGAGCGGATTGTCAGGAAAGCGCTGCGTAAGAATAAAAATGAGCGATATCAGACAATCGACGACCTGATGCTTGATCTGAAAAGCTTGACGCAACGCCTGTCATTCGAGGCACAGTTGGAACGATCCGCCACGCCAAATGAACGCACAGTGAAGGGTGCTTTCATCTCTAAGTCTTCGAATCGTGCGTACGTCTATGGAGGCGTCGGAGCTGTGCTCGTTGTCGTATTGATAACGCTGTATCTCTTCTTCGGACCAAAACATCCATCAATCGAAAACAAGTCAGTTGCTGTTCTTCCTTTTGTCAATATGAGTGCTGATAAAGAGGAGGAATATTTTAGTGATGGGCTGACGGAGGAACTTATCAACGTCCTAACAAAGGTTGAAGGGCTCCGAGTTCCGGCGCGAACCTCAGCATTTGCGTTCAAGGACAAGCAACAGGATATCCGCAAGATCGGTGAGCAGCTCAATGTCAGCGCCGTGCTGGAAGGCAGCGTGCGAAAAGCGGGGAACAAACTTCGAATCACCGCCCAACTCATCAACGTTGCTGATGGCTTTCATCTCTGGTCCGAAACGTTTGACCGCGACATGCAAGACGTGTTTGCAATTCAGGACGATATCTCTCGCAGAATTGTTGACACACTTAAGATCAAGCTTACAGGAGAACAGACTGTTCGATTGACCAAACGGTACACTGAGAACACGGAAGCCTATCAGTCCTACCTCAAGGGCCGCTATTACTGGAGCAAGAAAACTGATGAGAGCTTGAAGAAGGGATTGGAATATTTTAAGCAATCGCTGGATCAGGATCCGACTTTCGCTTTAGCCTATGTAGGGATGGCTGATGACTATATGATGATGGGAGGCGAGTATTACGTCCTCGCCTCTTCAGAAGTGCGCCCTTTGGCCAAAGCGTCTGCGCTGCGAGCCCTGGAACTCGATCCAAACTTGGGTGAAGCCCACACCTCGCTGGCACTGTGGAATTTCCACCAATTTGATTGGACAACCGCGGAGGAGGAATTCAAGCACGCACTGGTACTAGCTCCTAACTATGCGCCCGCACATCATTGGTATGCACACTTGTTGTCGAGTGAACGGCGCTTCGACGAGGCCTTGAACCACATCCGGCGGGCCCAAGAGCTCGATCCACTCGCGCTGAACTTTCGAGGGAGCGAGGGTATAATTCTGTTTACTGCGCGCCGCTACGACGAAGCGCTTGAAACACTCAACAAGTTAGCTGCGTCTTTCCCTGACTTCACCGGTGGATATAGCTGGCGCGCTATGGTGTTCGTCGAGACCAAGCGATTTCCACAAGCGATTTCTGACGTCGAGCGAACGATAAGCCTTACAGATCGGAATTCCTCCGAACGCCTGGGTAAGCTTGGCTACGTGTACGGGAGCGCGGGGAGAAAAGCAGACGCGCTTAAGATCGCTGAGGAGCTTGACGAGCTATCTAAGCAACGATATGTCTCGCCTTTTTATCGTGCGCTTGTGCCACTCGGATTAGGGGACAAGGATCAGGCGCTGTTCTGGCTTCAGAAGGCGTATGAAGAGCGAGATGCTTCGGTCAGCGTCCAGAACGCGAGCCCTGTGCTTGACAGTATCCGTGATGACCCGCGCTTCCAGGATTTGCAGCGACGGATAAGCTTTCACGGTAAATGAGTTAACAGGGCATAAAGCTTCGAGGGGCCTCCTGTTTTGGGCAGCCGCTCGAAGCAACCTTAAGGTTCAGAGTGTCCGTGTCAAATCTGTAGAAACAACGGACCGCAATTAATCGAGGATGTAAGCGGCAAGCGATGATGGCTCTTCTTAGTTCATTCCGGGATCCTCAGCCGTTGTGAACTTCCGAATATTAAGGAGCGATTCGCATAGAAAATCGCACAATCAGTTCCTACCCACGTGAAATGGCATTGCAAAAATGTAATTGCCAATTGGGATCTGGAGGATAAGATCGGTGGAGTCAGTCCGAGTAAAATAGATGTACCCGCTCATGAACCTACCGGGGATTAAGGTGTTAGCCTTGAATGCCGAGCTTAGTATATGGTTTGCGGCTTGTTCACCTTGCGCTATACGTTGCTGACCTTCCTGAACATAAAGATTGCGGAGGTAATAATCGGGTTGGGTCGTTGTAGTGGTCGTACTCTGACTATAGTTCCCCTGAAACGATGACCTTCCACTGTACATACCGGATACGTATGTGCTTCCAACGAATCCACTAAGTGATCCCATGCTGTTGCCAAAACCGTTAACCGATCCCGTAGTCGTCGATTGCGTAGTGGTTGTACGTGTCGCAAACGCTCCAGCGAGGGCCAGCCAAAATGCAGCACGATGTGAGTCTCGTGTAAGCTTGTCAGCAATCTTTTCGAACGGAATGTATTCGTATACCTTCGGGGTTGGCAGCTCGCGAGCGAGCACAAATCGACTGGGCACTACGTCGATGTTTTGCTTGGATCGATTGCGTACCAGCAGAATGATTGCGATATCTTTCTTGTTAACTTGAATCGCTGCGGCTACTGACACGTTATTGACAGTTAACGAGCAGAATCTTATTCCCTCGTAATAAAATTCGGTTCCCCAAATAAAATTGCCTCGGATCGGGCCCTTCGTCCAATTGATGATCATCGGCGTCTTACCGGAGGTCTCAAACGGTGGAGGCTCAACTTCAGCCTTTTCAGGGGCTGTTACGGGCTGGTCGAACTGTGTGCGTTGAGTCTTAGGGGAGGTGGGAGAATTCGGAGATATCGGCGGATCGACTGCTGGGTTTCTTGCTACGACGACATTCACAAATCCTAAGGTCGCATCCTCCTTTATTATTCGTAGTGCGACCGGTCCGCCGGGCGCGTACTGACTGACAAAGACTCTAGCGACCATTGTGCAGGCACTGGCTCCGACGGCGACTTCTACGTTAATTCCGCTTTCGGGAGGAGCGATTAAGTCGGCGCGTGTTAGGTCAGCCTTACAATCTGTGCTCTTAATAGTCAAATGGTATTCATTTCCCTGCTCGAACGCAGACGGGCGTACGCTGAAGGTCTTTACCGCTTGCTGCGCCCTGCTAGTTGGGCAAACTGTTGACTGTAGTAGAAGCAGCGAGAATAGTCCGACGATGAGGAGCGCTCGTCTGGGGCGTTTCATTGTTGTGCTCCGCTTTTGGGTTGCACTGAGTTGCCGAGGGCGAGATTGTATCACTAAACCACGGCACCCGTAACAATGAACGTAGTGGTTTGACCGACCTCAACATGGACCGCCGTACGCCTAGACAAAAGCAGGCTGATCGACTCCTGCCGCTTATGCGGGCGGCCAAAGCCGAAGAGAAGGGGAAAAGGCTGGCACTGTCTAGGAAAACGATTCTAAATATGTTGCGCTAGGCGCACACTAGGCCTAGCTAAGGGAGTCTGATCCAATTACTGAGGGAAGACCGAAGACCGGCCAGAATCTTTCAAAGGATATCTGGTGTTGACTGACAGCCTACGTAAATGTGTTGTTGATTCACAAATCGCAAAATCTTTTAAAAGATGGTAGCTCTCGTTTAGCCACTCTTAAGGATTGTCAAACTCTCAGTTTTCAAGTTATCGCTCAGGCTCTAGCCCAACAGGTTTATTGCGAAGTAAGCGACCCGAATCACCTAGATGGCTTTATCCTTTATCGAAGCTTATTCATAACACGCACGCGTTGCACTGTCCAAGTTTGAACATGGTCAATGAGGGAATTAACGGTGTTCCAACTCTGCCGCCAGATTGATGGCTGCTGCACCGAGTACTCGACGGCTTCCTCGCTCCTGCACAAACACGACAGCGCGCAGGTTCTCACGCTGCCAGCCGCTTTCCAAATTAGCTATGTATGCTCCTTCGAATGACTGACCTGCCTCCGAATCAATTTCTCCGATCACATTGAGCTGGCGGATTACGGCGGTGTGCTTCAATGATCGCCCGCCGTTTTCCCCGCGTAGAACTGCCGACCGTAAGTTGTCTTCGGTGATTGCGATCAGAACCTCGGCTGTATCGCCACTCTTGACGCGCGGTGAATTTTCTATGCGCACGCGCAACGAAGCCTTGGCAGCGTTCGATGAGTCTCCAGTCGCTGTGAGTTGCACGGCCACCTTCTCGGTTTGTGAGGCTTTCACGATTGCATCCCGTGCCTTGCTCTGATTGCTTCCGACAAACTCAGTTTGTCCGTCGACCACCATTTGGGGTGTGTAATTGCCGTCGATTCGAAATGCATCGGCGTACTCAGCCTGTCGTCTGCTGAATTCAGCGGATGAGTACGGGTCTCTCCAGCCGAGATGGTTCCAGTAGTCCACATGCTCACTGAGTGCGATCACTTCCGCTCCCCGCACTGGCTGCGCTTTATCGAGTCGAGCAAGCAAATCATCTGC
>CAZOOE010000035.1:0-22320 GCA_964581275.1 uncultured Clostridia bacterium | reverse complement strand
AATAACCCGGCGGTTCTCGTCCAGAAGCTTGAGCGGTATCTGACGCTGCGACGTTGCCGTAGGAACCGCGAGGCTCGATTCCATGTTTTCTGCGATTCGAAGCGCCGGGCCACGGATGGGTATTCGTTCCGCGCTCTCGGTCTCGGCCGGTGACGGGCTGGTCGCAACCGCCGCCTGCGGCGCCGATGCCTCGGGCGCGGGTCCGGGCGCCGGCCTGGCTATCGCCTCGTCGCCTCGTTGCCTCGTTGCCGCGTTGTCTTCACTGCCCCACTGGTAAGTGGTTTTGACAACACCTGGGTCGACGCGACGTGATTCCGGCTGGACGCGTTCCGCGAGCGCAACGACCGGCGCGGTTCCGCTTTCCGCTGCACCACCTCCATTGCTCAACAACTCCTCGAAGAACGAACGCCACTCATCATCAACTGACGACCGGTCGCGCTCGAACTGCAGGAGCAACTCGCTCACATAGTCCGCGTTAACGCCGAATTCGTCTGCGATCAGTTGGTCGATTTCCGTCTGACTCATTTGACTCATTGCCATGGCGCCTTAACCTCGATCCTGAGTTTAATGTGCGGGGAAGATGTAAACAACCGGTCTTGCGGATCGGGTAGCTTCTTGGGTGGCAACCGCGTGTCTCCAACATTCCACTGACAATTGCAGAAGGCAGTCCTTGTTCAGCATGCCAACTCCTTGTTAGCACTGCGAGCCCTGCGTTACACTTCGAAGGCTAATCAATGTGTGCCGCGAACTTGTTCCGGAGATTCACGTACAGGCTTTCAGCCCCTGGGAGACGCAACTAAACTTGACTGGAGTATCTATGCTGAAGAGAACGATACTGACCGTTCTGCTGTCCATTCTGATCTGCATCGGCTCCGCGGCGCAGACTCCCAGACCCACAAAAGGAGTTCCTGGCGGCGTTGTAGTCGGTCTGCCTGTATCGGCCGATGTGCGCAAGGAAACCTTCGAGATCGTGTGGCGCACGGTGAAAGAGAAGCACTTCGATCCGACGCTTGGGGGGCTTGATTGGGACAAGGTTCGCGAGCAATATGCGCCACGCGCCGCCCAAGCCAAGAGCGACAATGAGTTCTACGATGTGCTGCGGCAGATGCTCGGCGAGCTTCATCAGTCGCACTTCAACATCATTCCTCCGGAGGCCGTCGTCGAAGATGATTCCCCGGAGCCGAAAGGCGGCGGCATCGGCATCGACTTGCGCATCGTGGAAGGGCAACCGATGATCACGCGGGTTGAACCGGGCTCGAAAGCAGCAAATTCGGGCCTGCACCCCGGGTACATCATCACGAGGGTTGATGACATCACCTTTGAGCAGATAGTCGCGCTTTTCGGAAAGAGCAAGGATTCCAGGGCTTTGGTCACCTTGCGCATGACCCGCACTCTGCTGGCGCGGATCAACGGCGCGCCCGAGACTACGGTCCGCCTCGGTTATGTCGACGAGCGAGATCAACCGCGCGAAGCTACGGTCACGCGAGAACGGCTCAGCGGCGAGATGTCGCAGCGGCTGGGCAACTTTGGCCCGCAGTACACGGAGTTCGAAGCCAGGCGATTGGCCGACGGCATCGGCTATATTCGATTCAACGTCTTTGTCATGTCGTTGATGGACAGAATTCGCGAGGCGATTCGCGGGATGGGCGATGCGCCCGGCATCATCATTGATCTGCGCGGCAACCCCGGCGGGGTGGGCGGGATGTCGTTTGGAATCGCGGGTGTGCTCGAGAAGCAGCAAACCTCTCTTGGCACGATGCGAATGCGCTCGGGCCACACGAACTTTGCCGTCTTTCCGCAGGTCAATGCCTATCTTGGCCCAGTGGCAATTCTCACCGATGGTGGCAGTGCCTCAACCAGTGAGATTTTTGCGGGGGGGATGCAGGAGCTGGGCCGGGCTGTCGTTGTTGGTGAACGAACCGTGGGAGCGGCTCTGCCCTCAATCATCCAGAAGCTGCCGACTGGTGCGCTCTTTCAATATGCTATCGGAGACTTTAGGACGCCAAAGGGAACGCTTATTGAAGGTCTCGGCGTCGCACCCGATATCGAAGTGAAGCTGACGCGACGCGCGCTGCTTGAGGGTCGCGACCCCCAATTGGACGCGGCGATCGAACAAATCAAGAAGCAATCAAAGGATCGAAAGGCTGCCGCCGCTCGTTCCATGTTTTGAAGAAAGGAAAAAATATGAAACGCACATTGACAATCCTGACCCTCTGTTTCGCCATCGCAGTGGTGGCTCGTGCGCAAGGCGGCGCGCAAAAACCCGCGGCCGACGCGGCCGCCCTGCCAAGCGCCGATCAGATTATTGACAAGTACGTGCAGGCCATTGGAGGCAAAGCGGCAATTGAGAAACAGACCAGCCGCGTCTCCAAGGGCTCGCTTGAAATACCGGCATTCGGCGCAAGCGGGACCGCCGAAGTGTTTGAGAAAGCTCCGAACAAAACCATAACCGTTGTCAACATAGCCGGATTTGGTGTGATCCTGGACTGTTTCGACGGCAGTGCGGGCTGGGCTCAGGATCCGCAGAGTGGAATGCGAGACAAGTCGGGCGCAGAGCTGGCCGCCTCCAAGCTCGATGCGGAATTCTACAAGCCGGTCAAGATCAAGCAGCTCTACTCAAAGATCGTTGTAAAGGGCAAAGACAAAGTTGGCGACAAGGAAGTTTTCGTGGTTGAAGCGACTCCAGCTGAAAGCAGTGTTGAGACCTGGTACTTCGATACGCAGAGCGGACTGTTGGTGCGGCAGGACTCGGAACGTGAGGGACCACAGGGCAAGCAGATGATTCAAACATTTCTCGAAGACTACAAAAAGTTTGATGGCATCAGTCTGCCGTGTACCATTCGGCAGGTGACCCCCGCGATCACAATCAGCATCAAGATCGAAGACGTGAAGCACAACGTTCCGATTGAGGACGCGAAGTTTAAGAAACCGGCCGCTCAGTAACGAACTAGTGGGGTGTAACTGTCGAATCGCTAGCCTGTATCGGCGGCTCTCTGTGGCCGGCCCCTCCTTCACAGACGCCGTGTGTATGCACAACAGGGGCGGATACAGAGAGCCACCAATACAGGCGAATACCGTCCACGCGCCGGGGAAATCTGTTTACAGGTTACTAGAGCCTGGCTAAGGTCTGTAGAATGGACCGCGGACTCGGCAATAAAAGCCCGACCGCCCTGGCAGCGCCGGCTAATGGGTGGGACCAAACAAGCAGCTCCCCTCGATTCCCTCACTCGCCGAATCCAAGGAAGACAGGCTCCGGTGTCAGCATCACGCCGAACTCTGCGAGGACACGTTTCTGAATCAGCTCTTTCAACCCGACAACTTCAGCCGCCGTGCCGCCTCCACGGTTGATGATTGCAAGTGCGTGTTTTGTCGAGGTCCCGACGTTGCCGTGGGTATATCCGCGCTTGATGCCGGCGCGCTCGATGAGCCAAGCCGCGGAAAGCTTTACTCGGCCATCTGAAGCAGGAAACGCGGGCAGACTCCCGTCATCAAAGCCGCGCGTGGCAAGACTGCGTTGAATCGCCTCGAACTCATCACGCGTGACCGTCGGATTGACAAAGAAGGAACCCACGCTCCGGGAGTCGGCGTCAGCCGCATCGATCACCATTGCTTTGCGGCTCCGAATTCTCAGCACCGCCTCACGCACATCGGCGAGTGCCGGCTGGCTAATACCGCACTCTGCCAGATGTCGCTGAACCTCGGCATACCGGACCGCCGACTTGCCATTGACCTTCAGCTTGTAGTTCACCCGAGTAATTATGAATCGGTCGCGATCTCGCGATTTGAACCTGCTGGTACGATAGCCGAATTCACATTCAATCGCGCTCGCGTCAACCAATTCTCCAACCGAGAGATCCAGCGCCTCAACCGACACACACGTCTCGCTAGTCTCTTGACCGTACGCGCCGACATTTTGAATCGGCGTCGCGCCGACGCGGCCCGGAATTCCTGACAGGCACTCAAATCCTGCCCAGTTTTGACCGACGCAATGCGCAACCAACGCGTCCCACTCCTCGCCCGCGGCAGCCTTAACTAAAACGTGATCGCCGTCGAAGAGTGTCTCGACTCCTCGAAGGCTCAACCGTAGTGCCAAACCCTGGAAGCCGGCGTCAGCAACCACAATGTTGCTGCCGCCGCCGAGGACAAATAGCGGCGTTTTTCGAGAGCGTGCCCACTCGACCGCCGCTAAGAGGGCATCGGTGCTCGCAACTTCGGCGAAATAACGAGCGGGCCCGCCAATGCCTAGCGTAGTCATCGGCGCAAGGTGTACGTTCTCGCGTAACGATGCTTCGAATTCTTGTTGGCTTAAGGGCATGTGTTTCTTCCGCTTTAAAAGCGCGTCACCTCTCCGAGCGTCAACGTCGACGCCTAAGACGGTACATTGCCCCGGCGCGCGGAGTCCAGTATTATCACCGACAACGCCGTTTGGAGGATAATCATGAAAGAAAAACTCGCTGTTCTCCTTTGCACGATTCTGATCTCAACTCTGGCCCAAGCGCTAACCCCGCCGACTGCGGGCGATGGAAAGCTGACCCCCGAAGAAAAGGCAAAAGCCATCAAGATGCTTACCGACTCACAGAACGAGTTCCTGTCATACGTAGAGAAACTCAGCGACGCTCAATGGAACGCCCGACCGGTTCCATTTAAGTGGACTGTGGGCGAAACAGCCGAGCACATAGCGCTTTCCGAAGGATTGCTGTTTGGAGCAGTGGAGAGAGCGCTCGCCGCGCCGATCAACCCGGATTGGGAAACCAAGAGCGCCGGCAAAGAGTCGATCCTCGATAACATCCTTGCTGCCAGAAGAGGGAAGGCTCAAGCGCCAGAACCGATTCAGCCGCTTAAGAGAAAGATGTCGCGAACGGAGATCATGACCCTGTTCAAGGAGGGACGGGCCAAAACGCTAAAGTTCATCCAGACCACCGATGAACCGTTGAAGGCACACACGCTGGATCATCCGTTCCCGGTATTCGGCACGTTGAACGCCTATCAGTGGCTGCTCTACATTCCTGCCCACAATCTTCGTCACAACAAGCAGATTGCCGAGGTGATGAATAACCCGGCGTTCCCGAAATAGTTGCGCATAGAGCGATGGCCGAACAAGTCCGCGTCGAGGTCAACCAATACCAGAGCGTCACCGCCAACCTCTACCTCGCCAGCAGGTCGGGGCGCGGCGGGATGACGCTGATTCTCGGACACGGAGCCGGCGCCGGGCAAAGGAGCCCGTTCATGGTTAGCTTCGCTACCGAACTTGCGTCCCGTGGAATAGACTCGGTCACCTTCAATTTTTGGTACGCCGAGCACGGCCGTCACGCTCCTGATCCAAACGCCAAACTTGAAGCGTGTTACCGCGCGGTGATCGAGGCTGTCCGCAAACACAAAAAACTCGCGCCGAACAGGCTCGCGATTGGCGGCAAATCAATGGGTGGGCGAATTGCTTCACAGGTTGCGGCCGCGGGCGTTGGGGATCTCGCAGGTCTGGTCTTTCTAGGGTATCCGCTGCACCCGCCTGGTAAACCGGAAAGCCTTCGTTCGAAGCATCTGCCGGTGATCAAAGCACCGATGTTGTTCGTTCAAGGCTCGCGCGATGTGTTCGGTACCGCCGATGAGTTGAAGGCAATCGTCAAGAAGCTAGGTGCTCGCGCGACTCTTCACGTCGTAGAAGGTGGCGACCATTCGCTCAAGGTTTCCAAGAGCGTTGGGAGTCAACAGGAGGTGTACGAGTCGGTGCAGGATGAGATCGCTCGCTGGTTGAAGCAGGAGTAGCGAGTTCGCCGGGGCGTTTTTGGAGTGCGGCGGCAAGTCTTGGCGACGCCGCTTTTCATTGTTCATCGCAAGATCTCCGAATCAAAAGCGGCCTCGCGAAGACTTGACTCCAAGGAATCTCATGAAGATGAGAATCGTCGTGTTACCCGGTGATGGAATCGGCCCCGAAGTGACTGGCGCGGCGGTGAGTGTCCTCGGGGCGATCGCGAAGAGATTCGGACACGAAATCGAGCTGAGCTTCAAAGACGCAGGGGGCTGCGCGATTCGCGCACACAACGATCCCCTTCCGGATGACACGCTGCATGCATGCCTCAAGTCGGATGCAGTATTGCTTGGCGCGGTAGGTGACCCGGCCTTTGATGGCTATCCGACAAACCTTCGCCCGGAAGCCGGGCTGCTCCGGCTGCGCCGCGAGCTCGGCGCATTCGCCAATCTGCGGCCCGCCCGTTTGTTTCCGGGTCTCATTGACTCTTCACCGCTGAGACCCGAGGTAGTAGAAGCTACAGACATCGTGATAGTGCGAGAACTGCTCGGCGGCTTGTACTTTGGCAAGCCGCGAGGCGAAGGCGAGGCAAGTGGCAATCGCCAGGCGTTCAACACCATGCTTTATTCGGAGCCCGAGATAGAGCGCATAGCGCGAGTGGCTTTTGATCTGTCGCGATTGCGTCGGCGCAAGGTGACCTCGGTCGACAAAGCCAACGTGCTCGAGACCTCGCGGCTCTGGCGTGAAGTGGTGACCCGAGTCGCCGGAGATTACCCGGACGTGCAGCTCGAGCATCAATACGTCGATTCGTGCGCGATGGCGTTAGTGTCGCGACCGGCGAGCTTCGACGTAATGGTCACCGAGAACATGTTTGGCGACATTCTATCGGATGAGGCCGGCGCGGTGGTGGGCTCGCTCGGGTTGCTGGCGTCAGCGAGCATCGGAGGGCAGGTTGGATTGTATGAGCCGGTGCACGGATCCGCGCCGGACATTGCGGGCAAAGGCATTGCGAATCCGCTTGGCGCAATACTGTCATCGGCGATGATGCTGCGGTACTCATTCAATCTCGCAGCCGAAACCGCCGCGATAGAAGAAGCTGTCGAAAATACTTTATCGGAGGGACATCGCACGCCTGATCTTGCGAAAGGCGACCAGCTATTCGTAACCACTAAGGAGATGTGCCAGCGCGTCGTCGACCATATCGATCGTGTTTGAGCGAGTTTCCCTTGACAGATATCGGTCGGAGCCGCCCCTCGGATCGCAGCTTCGCTCGAGAAAGAGTTACAGCTTGTCCTCCTTCGCCAGGATCTCTTTCATTATCTCGGATGCGCCTGCGCCGATTGTGTTCAAGCGCGCGTCTCGCCAGAAGCGGCTGATTGGATACTCGGTTGTGTACCCGAATCCTCCAAAGATCTGCATGCAATCGTACGCGACCTTTTGCGAGAGCTCGCTCGTGAAGAGCTTGGCCATAGTGATCTCTCGAACCGCCCTTTCGCCTCGGTTGATCAAATCAAGCGCGCGATAGGTCAGCCACTTCCCTGCCTCGATGCTCGTCCTGTGCTCAGCGAACCGGTGCTTCCACACTTGAAAATCGCCGATCGCTTTACCAAACGCCATTCGCTCTTTGCCGTAAGCCACTGCGAGCTCAATCGCGCGTTCCATAGTCGCGACGTTTGCGATTGCCGACGCCAACCGCTCGCCTTGAAAGTTGTGCATGGTGTAATAAAACCCGCGGCCGATCTCGCCAAGCACGTAACGTTTGGGAATGCGGCAGTTGTCGAAAAACAATTCAGCGGTGTCGGAGCAAAGATTGCCCACCTTCTTAAGCTTCTTGCCGACCGCAAAGCCCTTCACGTCTGTAGGAAACAAAACCATCGAGACGCCTTTGTAGCGATCTTCTCCGGTGCGCACTGCGAGGATCATGAAGTCCGCGCGCACGCCGTTGGTGATCCACAGTTTCTGCCCGGAGATCAACAGATCGTCGCCGTCGCTTCGCGCTCGAGTCGTCAGCGCGGCAACATCGGATCCGCCGCCCGGTTCACTGATGCCGAGCGCTGCGATTCGGTCGCCGGCAATAGCCGGCCGCAAAAACTCTTCCTTTTGCTCATCGCTTCCAAGCTCGTCAAGCACCGGCAGCGTGATGTCCGACTGGACAAACATCGCCATCGAGACCCCACCGCTGTTCGAGTACGAGAAGCCTTCGAGATATGCTGCGGTATACCACCAATCCAACCCGCTGCCGCCGTACGTCGGATCGAGCCGGATGCCGAACAGCCCGAGGTCGGCGGCTTTCTTGAACAGTTCTTTGGGGAAAATACCTGCTTCGTCCCACTCTTCGGCGTGTGGAGCGATCTCGGTCTGAACAAACTGCTTCACCGTCTCGCGGAACATGTCGTGCTCTTCGGTGAAGTAAGGATAGGTGGTGGCCACCGTCGCTGGGGCGACTTCGGTCATGGTTGACATTGTAGGACTCCTCCGTCTTAAGACTTTAGTTCACGTATCACTGCCGAGATCTCCACAAGCCTGTCGCCCGGCGCTACTACGTCACCCTGCTTCACAAGGACGGTTTCGACGATGCCGTCGGTCGCGGCGCGCAGTGTTTGTTCCATCTTCATCGCCTCTAGGATCACGAGTCCATCGCCCGACGAAACGCGTTCTCCTACGCCAACAAGGACCTTCAGCACCTGACCGGGCATCGGAGCATAAGCGCTCTCGTGCTCAGACGCTGCCTGACTGGCGGGATACCTCGGCGGACGCGTAACGACCTGCGACGACGAGTGAGACTGCACAAAGAGCTGATCGCCCGCTTCCGCGATGCGGAACATCCGTTGAATGCCGTCAATTGAAGCGCGGAGGCCGCCGCGCTCGAATGATACAAGCTGCACGTTGGCTTGCCAATCTCGGCACGACATCGCGAAGCCCGCATCTCCGTTCGGCCGCCACGAAACGTTGAACTCGCTGGTGCCTACCCGCAGCTCTATCGAGGGATCGCGAAACGGATTGTTCCGATAACCCGGCGGGACATGCGGAAGGATCGCCGCGAGAGTTTGTTGCCGCCTGCCAATGTAAAACGCGACAACGCTCGCAGCAATCAAATCCTCGGACTCGTTTGTTTGCGTGATCAGTTGGTCGAGGTGCCGATCCACGAAGCCTGTGTGATAGGCGCCGCTAGCGAACTCCGGGTGACCAATTACGTTGATCAAGAACGCCCGATTGGTCTGCACCCCCGGCGCGAAAAGACTCCTCAGTCCATGAGCCAGTTTGCGGCGGGCGGTTTCCCGGTCCGATCCGTGTGCGATCAACTTTGCAAGCATCGGGTCGTAGTGAATGCCGACTTCAGCGCCCCGATCAACACCCGCGTCGATTCGTATTCCCGCCGTTGATTCGGGCACGTCCCATTCGAGGAGCGTGCCGGTCGCCGGAAGAAACCGATTGGTCGGGTCTTCGGCATAGAGTCGGGCTTCGATTGCGTGCCCGGTCTGCTTGACGTCGGCTTGCGCGAATGAAAACGGCTTTCCTTCGGCAATCTCGATTTGAAGCTTGACCAGGTCGAGCCCGGTGATCATCTCAGTCACCGGGTGTTCAACTTGAAGCCGAGTGTTGACCTCGATGAAATAGAACTCGCCGGAGGGGGCCAGGATGAACTCCACGGTCCCCGCGTTTGTGTAGCCGATTGCGCGCCCGACAGCTACCGCCGCGTCGCAGATGTGCTGGCGGAGCTCTGAGCCCACCGCGGGAGAGGGACTCTCTTCGACGATCTTCTGATGACGACGTTGGATCGAACACTCGCGTTCGAACAGATGAATCAAATTGCCGTGATGGTCTCCAAGGATTTGAATCTCAACGTGGCGCGCGGGGTCGATGTACTTCTCAAGAAGGAGAGTCCCATCACCGAACGCTTTCTCTGCTTCGCGGCGGGCCGCGTCGATCGCATCTTCGAGCTGGTGGGCTTCGCGGACGACTCGCATGCCTTTGCCGCCGCCGCCGGCTGAGGCTTTGATCAGAACCGGGAGTCCGATCGCTTCAGCGTTCTTTCTCAGAGTCACCAGAGACTGATCTTCGCCGTCATAACCGGGAACAATCGGAACGCCGGTCTCGGCCATCAGTCTTCGAGCAGTGTTCTTCAGGCCCATCTTGCGGATTGCATCCGCAGGTGGGCCGATGAACGTGATGCCCGCAGCTTCGCAGGCTTGGGCGATTTCGGCGTTCTCGGACAAGAAACCGTAACCCGGATGAATAGCTTCGGCTCGGGTCCGCTTCGCCGCGTCGATGATCTTCTCAATGTTTAGGTAGGAGTCTTTGCTTTGAGCGGGGCCGATGTGAACTGCCTCGTCCGCCAGCCGCACATGAGGCGCTCGCGCATCGGCGTCCGAATAGACTGCGACCGAAGAGATGCCCATCGCGCGACAGGTGCGCATCACCCGCAGTGCGATCTCTCCGCGATTGGCGACCAGCACTCTGTTAAACGATTTCGTTCGCATCGGAAAGGGACTTAGATGATCTGTTGGTCGTAGAGAAGCTTCTTGACCTCCTCAACGATTTGGGCCTCGGTCTTTCGCAGGACCTCTTTGCAATATTGCTCTCCGTAGTGGATTCTGCATTGGCTACCCGAGAGATCTTCAAACTCACTGCGCTTGCTAGTGCCTGAACACACCCCACTCCATCGTTCCCTCAACCGGTCGGTTATACCCGGCAGACAACGATATCGCCAACACAGTTCGCGTATCGCGAGGATCAATAATCCCATCATCCCAGAGCCTCGCAGTCGCGAAGTAAACATCGGACTCCGCCTCGATTTGGGCTTCCAGAGCCAGTTTCGAGGCAGTGAGCTTCGTTTCGTCAATCGGCAGTCCCTGCTTGGTCAGCGCCTCGCGCTTGATGATATCCATCACACCAGAGAGCTGCTGAGGTCCCATCACCGCGATACGATGGTTCGGCCACGTGAACAAAAACCGCGGCTCATAAGCCCGCCCACACATAGCGTAGTTGCCCGCGCCATACGAACTCCCGGTCATGATGGTGATCGCCGGCACCGTCGAGTTCGACACCGCGTTAATCAGCTTGGCCCCGTTGCGGATGATGCCCTGTTCTTCGTAGGTGCGCCCGACCATGAAACCGGTGATGTTTTGCAGAAAGACGAGCGGGATGTTCTGCTGGTTGCACAGGTGAATAAACTGAGCACCCTTTGCCGCCGACTCGGACATCAACACGCCGTTGTTCGCGAGTATCCCGACCGAGTAGCCGTGAATGTACGCGAACCCGGTGACCAGGGTCGTCCCGTACTTGGATTTGAACTCCTCGAACCGCGAACCATCGACTACGCGAGCGATGACCTCGCGAGATTCAAACGGGACTCGAACGTCGGCCGAAGCGATGCCCAACAATTCGTCCGCGGGATAGAGCGGTTCTTCGACCGCGCGTAGCTTTGGCCTGGGCGGCCCATCTGAATAGTGGCTTACGATGTCTCGAGCGAGCCGTAGCCCATCGAGTTCGTCCTCCGCAAGATAATCCGATAGCCCCGAAATCCGTGAGTGCATCTCCGCGCCGCCGAGTGATTCTTCATCAACTACTTCGCCGGTGGCCATCTTCACCAGCGGAGGGCCGCCCAGAAACACCTGGGCCTGATTCCTGACCATGATCACGTAGTCTGACATCCCGGGCAGATAGGCGCCGCCGGCGGTCGAATTGCCAAAAACAACCGAGATGCTCGGGATGCGCATCTTCGACCGTCTGGTGATCTCGCGAAAGCCTCGGCCCCCGGGCACGAAGATCTTGGCCTGGACCGGAAGATCGGCGCCCGCGGACTCAACAAGCGAAATGCTGGGCAGGTGGTTCTCAGTTCCGACATCCGATAGCCGGCGATTCTTGAGCTGGCCGATCTCGCTGACTGCGCCGCCCTTGACCGTAGCTTCGTTGGCGATGATGAGGCACTCTCGGCCCGAGACCAGACCGACGCCGCCAACAACTCCCGCGCCAACGAATTCGTTGTCCATTCCGATGCCCGCGAGGGGCGCGATCTCGAGAAAGTACGAGCCTTCGTCGAGCAACATCTCTATGCGCTCGCGCGGAAGCAGGCGTCCCCGGGCGAGGTGGCGTTTGACATACTGCTCGCCGCCGCCTTTGGTGGAGCGCGCAAGCTCGCCCTTCAATCTTTCAACTGCCGACGAATTGGCGGCGTAATTAGTCCGATAGGTTTCGTCCCGAGGGTTGACGACTGTTTTGATAGCTCGCATATCATTCCCGCTTTGTTGCGATGCCCGAAGAGAATTGATAGCCTTGCGAAGCTTTGTCACAGTAAAGAACGGCTTTGGGGTTGTCAAGAAAAGGCGCGGCTGATGGACTTGTTGAGGACCGTAAGAAAAACCAGTGAATTCGCTAGCGGATTCACAAGCAGCAAAAGAGAAGTTCCGTATCGGTAGCAATTAGGGTGTACCACCAGGAATCGTATTGTCTGTTTTCTGGGAGCTGGAGCGGTTTAGGCATGGGCGCGCGGCGAGATGGAGCTTGAGGATGGGAATCAAAGGCGACCGAGCCATATGGGCAGCCGAAAGCCGCGGCATCGAGTTGATCAATCTCACTATCGGTGAGCTGTTCGATCGCCAATGCGCGGCTTCTCCAGACAAAGAAGCTCTGGTCTACAACTACCCGGAGATTGGCCTCAATCTCCGCCTCAGCTATCGCCAGTTCAAAGCCGAAGTGAATCGGCTCGCCAAGGGTTTGTTGGCTCTTGGGATCGAGAAGGGTGAACACGTCGCGGTTTGGGCAACCAACGTTCCCGAGTGGGTGTTGCTCGAGATCGCGCTCGCAAAAATCGGCGCGGTGCTCGTGACGGTTAACACCAACTGCCGCGTCTCCGAGATCGAGTACGTGCTTGGTCAAGGCGACATCTCAACGCTGTTCATGATCGAAGGGTGCCGCGGCAATTCGTATGTCGAATCACTGAATCGCATCGCACCCGAGCTGATGTCTCTAGCCGATCCGATTCATGAGCACCTGCACAGTGCGAAGCTGCCAGAATTGAAGCGCGTGGTTCTGATCGGAAACAACGACAAGCCCGGTATGATGCTCTATTCCCACGTCGCACCGCTTGGGGTGGGTCTTCCCGACGAGACCGTTCGTCAAAGACAATCAAGCCTTTCCCCCCAAGACGTGATCCAGATGCAGTACACCAGCGGAACGACTGGATTTCCAAAGGGCGTAATGCTGACTCACTACGCCATCGTCAACCAGGCGCATGTTTCGTGCTTGATCGGAAACCTGCAACCCACCGAGCGCTATGTAACGGCGATGCCGTTCTTCCACATCGCCGGAAGTCTGGGCGCGGTGATGTTCTCGGTGTATCTCGGTTGCGCGCTGATTCCGCTGATTTCCTTTGACGCGGCCAAGGAACTGGAACTGTTCGACAAGGAGAACGCGACTTTTTCGTTCAATGTACCGACGATGCTGGTGGCAATGCTGAATCATCCACGATTTCTGGCCGGGGAGTTCGACCTTTCGTCGCTGCGCGAGATTATCACTGGGGCGACCCCGGTTCCTGTGGTTCTGATGGAAGATGTCAGAGACAGGATGGGCGCCGCTTGTACGATAGTCTTTGGACTGACCGAGTCGACGGGGTCAGTAACCGAGACGATTCAAACCGATAGCTTTGAGCTAAAATCAACTACTGTCGGGATTCCTCACCCGCACATGGACATCAAGATTGCGGACCCGGTGACCGGCGAGCCGGTGGGCCTTGGCGAATCGGGCGAGCTGATGGCCCGCGGCTTCCTGGTAATGAAAGGCTACTACAAAATGCCCGACAAGACAGCGGAGGCGATCGACGCCGAAGGGTGGCTCCACACCGGCGATTTGGCGACGATGAATGCTGATGGCTATGTCAACATAGTCGGTCGCGTGAAGGACATGATCATTCGCGGCGGGGAGAATATCTATCCCGCGGAGATCGAATCGTTCCTTATGCGGCATCCTGAGATCGCCGAGGCTCAAGTGGTCGGCCTGCCGGATAGCTTCATGGGAGAGGAGGTCGCCGCGGTCATCAGGCTCAAACCGGATTCATCGGCAAACGACGAAGATGTGCTTTTGTACTGTCGCGAGGGGATCAGCAGGCATAAGGTCCCAAAGTATCTGAGCTTCGTGACCACGTTTCCACTGACCTCGAGCGGCAAAGTGAAGAAGTTCGAGTTGAGAAGGCAGCTTATAAAGGATCTCGGGCTGGATGAAGCGTCAAAGCAGAAGACGGCTTGAGAGGGACAACCACGGGGCAACCACCGAACACCGGGACAAGAAAGCAGAACGGCAACCAATGATGATACGGAGCCGGCGAATCCAATAATAATTCCTCGTATTTCCTGTGTTCCCCGTGGTTTGATCTGACTTATGAAAACTATCAGAATCGCAAACGGGCAAGGTTTCTGGGGAGACTCCCTGGAAGCGCCGGTTCAACTGGTGGAGCGCGGCCCGATCGACTATCTCACGCTTGATTATCTCGCGGAGATCACGATGTCGATCATGCAGAAGCAGCGCGCGCGCGACCCTCGTTTCGGGTACGCGCATGACTTCATCGGGGTGATGGCTCGTATCCTGCCAAGATGTGTTGAAAAGAACATCAAGGTGGTTGCGAACGCCGGAGGCGTGAATCCTCAATCATGCAGCGATGCAGTCGCCGAGGTCGCCCGCAAGCTCGGCCTGGCAAATAAAGTCAAAATCGGGATCGTGGCCGGCGATGACATCGTGTCGAAGCTCGATGACCTGATTGCTCAAGGGATACCGCTCGAGAACATGGAGGATGGCGAGCCGCTCAGTTCGATTCGCGATCGGGTGCAAAGCGCAAACGTCTACTTCGGCGCGGCTCCTATCGCCGAAGCCCTGAACCGCAGCGCGCAGATCATCATCACTGGCCGGTGCACGGACACCGGGCTGACGCTTGGGCCGATGATGCACGAGTTCAACTGGGCTCCGGATGATTGGAACAGACTCGCCGCTGGAACGATTGCCGGTCATATCATCGAGTGCGGTGCACAGTGCACCGGAGGCAATTGTCAGGTCGATTGGAAGTCAATACCCGATTCTTGGGACATCGGCTACCCGATCGTCGAAGCGAGTGAGGACGGGACATTTGCAATCACCAAGCATGCCGGCACCGGCGGCCGCATCAATGTTGCGGGCATAATTGAACAGTTGATGTACGAGATGGGAGAGCCGCGCGCGTATATCACGCCGGACTGCGTCGCCGACTTCACAACTGTAAAGCTCGAGCAAGCGGGACCGGATCTCGTCCGTGTTTCTGGGATCAAAGGAGCGCGCGCGACCGATTTCTATAAAGTCTCAATCAGCTACTCGGCAGGCTACAAAGCAATCGGCTCACTGGTTTATTCATGGCCCGATGCATACGACAAAGCGCGAGCCGCAGATGCCATCCTGCGTCGAAGGCTGGAAGCACTCGGGCTGAACTTCGACAAGATTCACTCCGAGATAGTCGGGGCCGGAGCACTGCACGGAGAGTTAGCGGGCGCGTCCTCGCCTGAACTTCCAGAGGTGCTTCTTCGTGTGGGCGTACGCTCACGGAACAAAGCAGCGATCGAGCGCTTTGTGAAGGAGCTTGCGCCGCTTGGATTGAACGGACCGCCCACCGTCTGCGGGTTAGGCGGCGGCCGGCCGAAGGTCGAAGAGATCGTCGCATATTGGCCCGCGCTCATGCCGAAGTCGGCCGTAGCTCCGATCGTCGAAGTGTTCACTGCTTGAGTCCATCACATACTCGGTCGTATCGCTAGAATAATCTGGTCGGTTCGGCAGGATTCGGCTCACCAATAGGAAGAGGGTCTTCTTGATCCTTATCGGGAGGCCTCTCAACCCGCGGGCCGTGTTCCTCGCCGGGTAGAAGAGGAACGGGATCGTCGTCCGAAGGCTTTTCGATGTCCGGGTCTTCCCGTTGCCGCGGGATTAGGTACCGGACCCAAGCCTCGCCAAAAAATAAAGGTTGTCTCATCGCGTCTTAATCACGTTGGCGTGAATCCTCCAGTGGATTGATCCGAGAGAGTCCGCGCTCGAAGGCTTGTACCCTGAACTTCATCTTTGTTGGGATGCTCATGAGTATTCCTCCTCGTTGCCCGGGTATATCTGTCCTCGGAGCCTTTCGCGGTCACATCATCAATATTAGAAAAACAAACACCAAGATAATTCGCCTCATCGCTAACCTCACGATCGTATTGAGCCGCACACACGACGTGAATCAATTGTCGTGCCAGGAGGTTGTGCTGCTCACACAGCCCTACATTTGCAGCTAGCGAGCGCTGGGTCTTGTAGACCAGAATGACGCTGACCCACTCTAAGACGCTCGCATTCAGCAGGACCGCATCGAATCAGATCGTTCTGCAGGAGGCGGTAGACACGGGAGTCCGATTCAACGGTCTTCTCGGAATGTGTAAGACGACACAACAATGTTTAACTGTAGTGTGAAGGCTGACACGGCTAGGTTAATGCCCGGTGACAGCGCGGAGAGGGATATCGTATTCTCGCCATTGTGATCTAACTTGACGCTCGCAGAGTCTGCCATGTACTAGCTGGATATGTTCCTAATCTGAGTTGATATGTTGAGAGGAGGTGACTGCGTTCGTAGAATGCTTGCTGAGGTAAGAATAAACCGAAAGAATAAACCGAGCGCCGTCTACCGTGCTAAGACTTCGCGGCGCGCGCCTATCCCGGAGGACCTCACTGGCGGTGTACACCGAGATCAACATCAGTCAAGCGACCACGCTCTACGAGGGCTGGCTTGCGAAGCGTATGACCCTGATTGGCGCGGACCTGATCGCAAAGCATGAAGCGATGGCGCAAGCGGCATTCCCGTTCATGCGTGCGACGTACTACCGGTGGGTGCAGATGGTCCCGATCAACTGCGCCGAGATTACAAATGCGCCATCCGTGCTTGCGGTGGGCGACCTACACGTTGAGAACTTTGGCACCTGGCGAGACATCGAAGGCAGGCTAATCTGGGGTGTTAACGATTTCGACGAAGCCTGTCCGATGCCCTACACCAACGACTTGGTTCGCCTCGCCACGAGCGCACGCCTGGCCCTGGGGTCTGAGTCCGTCGGATTAACCGGAAAGCAAGCCTGCGATGCGATTATTCAAGGCTACTCTGAGGGACTCCTCGCAGGAGGGAGGCCCTTCGTTCTCGCGGAGGGGCACAAGAGGCTGCGTGACCTGGCGCTTGGCGAGCTACGCGATCCTGCTCGCTTTTGGCAGAAGATAAGCAACCTTCAAAGCGTAAGTGAGCCTATCCCCGAAACTGCCAAAGACGCCTTGGAGAGCCTGCTCCCAGAACCAGGTCTGGGTCATCGAATAGTCTTGAGAGAAGCTGGGCTTGGGAGTCGCGGTCATCAGCGATTCGTCGCAATAGCTGATTGGCACGGCGGCCAAATCGCGCGGGAGGCAAAGGCTTTGACCCTTCCGGCACCCGTCTGGGCCGGGCTCTGCGAGCCTACAACCAACAACTGGTATCAGGCAATCCTTAGCTGCGCGGTGCGATGTCCCGATCCTTTCGTCTGCGTGAAAGGGGATTGGCTCGCACGCCGGCTGGCCCCCGATTGCTCGAGTATCGAGCTCGATTCGCTGCTCGAATACAAAGACCTTCTCGAACTCCTCAAAGACATGGGATGGGAAACAGCTAACATCCACCTCGGCAGCAAAGAAGCGATCGACAGTGTGAAGCAAGACCTGGCAAAGCGTCCAGACGGATGGCTGCGCGCGGCAAGCAAAGAGATGATGAGATTGATAGAAGACGACTGGGAGGACTGGAGGAGAAACTGGGAAGCCGACTTCCCGTCGCGCCCTCGATGATGGGGCTCGGTGAAAGGAGATATGAGACAACGCCCAAAGCACGGCCCTCTGACGGTTATCGACAACGGGTGAGCTTGCCTGCCTTGAAAAGCTCCTCGGATGACGTTGTGCTGCGCGCAAATTGTTCTTCGCTTCACGCGGGCAGCAAGCCTGTCGGAGCTTCCTCATCAATTGTTTTCGCGTCGCCCGCAGTCACAGCCGGGGCTATTACTGGGCAATGCTCGATGGCCGGGATTAACTCTTGTTGCATCGCTGATACAGAGGCGAAGCGTTGTCGACGGTCTTTGGCCAGACATCTTTGAAGCGCCTCGTCTAACTGACGCACTTTGTCCGGCTGACCTGCTTCATCCGAATTGTCTACGACGGCCGTCGAATCGAATGGCAGGTGATAGGGCGCGCTCAGAATCGCGGTTATCAACTCCGCTGAGGTGCGGCCCACAAAAGGTCGATGCCCCGTCAGAGCCTCAACAACGATGACACCAAGAGAGAAGATGTCGCTACGCTCGTCTACCTCTTCGCCGGTCACTTGCTCGGGCGACATATAAGCGAATGTTCCCATAATCATCCCGGGCGCGGTCAGGCTCTGTGGATTAGAGGGATCAACCTGCAAGATTTTCGCAAGCCCGAAATCGAGAACCTTGATCTGCTCACGGACTCGCTCAAGTCCGGGCGCATCACCTGAGATCAGCACATTCTCCGGCTTGAGATCGCGATGAATGACTCCAGCCTGATGCGCGGCCTTGACGCCTTCGAGCAACTGAGTAAACCACGCGGCCGCCGTTTGAGGATCAAGCCGGCCCACTCGTTGTAATTCAGAGCGAAGGGTTGTACCGCGCACTAACTCCATCACCAGATACGCTCCGTCCGTTCGGATGCCGCCATAGTCATAGACGCTGATGATGTTTGGATGATTCAAGCGAGCCGAAGCCTGGGCTTCACGCTCAAAGCGACGCAATGCTACGCGGTCGCTAAGCATGTTGCCGAGCATGATCTTGATCGCAATTCGGCGATTGAGGCGCAAATCTGTAGCTTCATAAACCGCGCCCATCCCACCCCGGCCGATCAGCTTCTCTAAGCGGTATTTGCTATCGATGATTCGTTCAACGGGCAAGCTCAAGGTCAACTCGCGTTGATCTTTGGTGCAGGCTTCGCTTGTGCTGTCGTAACAAGCGCCGCAGGCCGGACACTCTTTGACGAGATTGATCTGCTGCTCTTCAAGACGTTCGAGCACTTCGTGTTTGATCTTCTGTTCTCTGGACGCCTGGTCTTTGAGCCAAACGTTCTCATAGACGACGGCCATCTGTGAGGCGATGGCTTCGAGCAGCTTGCGATCATTCGGCGTGTAAGGCTCTTCTGACTTCTTTTCGCCAAGCAAGAGCAATCCTGCAAGCCGGCCGTCAGCGCCGCTCATCGGCACAATCAGATTGACGCCGAGTTTGGTGAGCCAAGCCTCTTCACCTTCAGGCAGATTGCTGTGATGCGGCAGCGGAAAATCCTGAGCGCCACGATGTCGCCGCATCTCGCGAAGCAGCTCTGATTCTTCGGTGATCCGCAGATCGTGCGATTGTCCGCCAGAGGAATAGCCAAGCGTCAGGTCGCGTCGCTCCTCGCCTCGATAAAAGACATAGATGCGTTCGGGATGCATCGCCGCTTCTACTTCTTTGCTCACGAGTCTCGCAATCTCGGCCATCGAGTCGAGCTCTTTGATCTTCTCGATCAGGTTGAGCAGGATTTGTTCCTGGCTGTAGGGTTCGCGGAAGAATCGCCGATCAATCCAACGCATGAGTTGTCGCCGGAATTTCAAACTCAATCCAACTGCCGCGATAAGGAAGATCAGAAAGGGATTGCTGGTTAGGATGGCCGTGAGCGAGAGATCGCGATTGACGATGATCGTCAGGATCAGTGCGGCAAGCGGGAGCGCGATGATCAGACGAAGTACATTTTTCGCAAACAGGTATTGCAGGCCGCGCCGAACGACGATCTGAATATCGAAGACGCGATGTTTGAGGACCGCATAGCCTACGCTGATCGGGACTGCCACCGACATGAAATTACCAATCACGAATGAGAGATAACGCACTGCGCCTTCTGTCGAAGCGGGCCGACCGGTACCGGGAAAGATCAACCTGAATACCATGTACAGGACTGAAGGCAGGATTCCCACAATCGAGCCATAGATCATCCACTTGATCCGGCGGCGCTGATCGGGTTCTTTCACGAGCAGATAGTTGCGCAGGATAACGGCGCACATCGCCAGCACCGCCGTCAGCTCGAGAGCGGCCGAAGCGGCCCGGAATCTAAGCAGCTGGGGGTGATCAAACAGGAAGCCGATTGCGGCGTGCTCAGTCAGTAGGACGCCTACGCCTACCCACACTCGTCGAACATATAACAGACCGGCCCAGAGGTAGAGCAGATACTGAAGCGAGGTCCAAACGCGGCCGCGAGGCGCGCTGGCCGGAAAGCGATAGTAGAAACCGTAGCTGAGCGCGAATTGCAATGGATAAATCAGATTGATGGAGAAAAGGACGACACGTTCCCAAAACGGGAAGAGTTGACCCACCGGTTCGAGTGATATGTACAGTGTATAGCTCGCCCATGCGAGCAAAGTAAGCGAGGCACGCCGCGTGAGGCGATCTTCAGGCTTGAGCAGGCCGAGCATCAAGCCGACCAGAAAGAAGCCGAGACTGGCGGCAAGGTTGGAGAGGAACACGCCCATATTTCGGTAGTTCTGCGTCCTCTCCACCTGCAGCTCGAAGTGGCGTCGCTCTGAGCCACGCTTGACTTCGAGGGTATAAGCATCCTGCCGTGCGGTCGCCCACCAAACATCAGGCGAGTCAATGCTTGCAATGCGCGGGTCATCATTGATGGCGAGGATGAGATCACCTGCTTGCAGTTTGCCGCCCGCCGCACCGTGCGGATCAACTTCAGCGACATACCACTGCCCATCGCGACGCTCCGGCTTCCAACCGGAATCTCGGGTCACGGCCCCGTAGCGCGAGATCATCACCCCGGCGAAGATATAGAAGCTCAGCATCAGCGCGCCAAGCAACACAGCTATCCAGAAGAAAATTGGTTTGCGGCGAAGTTGATCGGCCAAAGTTTGTTTCTGGGTCACTGACATAGATTCCGTTAATGGCTCAAGCTTGTGATGGCGCAAACTGATGATGGCTCAGCCGGCCTCGCGGGTGAACAATATCCTTAAGGAAGATGCTTTCGACTAAAGCCGCTCTGAACGCCTGCGCGCCGTGCGCATACTCTCATGAATCGTGGCAGCTCGCACGTAGGCCAAGACGCGCCAACGCCTATAGCCCAAAACACCGACCTTCAGCAACCAGGGAGAAAATCGATGCTCAGGCAAGAATCTATCACCGCTGTTTCTCAACCGCTAACGGCACCCGACTGGTGCCAGGCATGCAAAACTGCAATTCGTCTCGGCTTCCCCGTCCCTCACGCCACTCGGCTCTCAGCTCGTGCTTGCTTGACCCGCCACCGTCATAAGCTGAGCCCGCGAGTTGCGTCTCTCTACCCTCTTTTTAGTTGCCGTTTTCTGGCGGCCTCGATCTTTGCCATTTTGCAAACGGCACTAGGGTTGGCGGGTTTCGGCGCGTTCTTAACCCAAAAGGAAAGAGACAGTGAATCCAAGTTTGACGACATCCAAGACTCCGCTTTCGAGCCTATACGGACGCTGGTAATCCATTGGGCTGACTATGATAATTCGACCTGTTGTGAGATCAATCCTACAAAAGCTCGGGGTTTAAGAATACATCAAGCGCGTCTTCGTCCAGTCCGCCATATTTAGCGGCCACCGCGCTTCGTTGTCGGTCGTGAAACTCCTTCCTGCTTGTTAGTTGTCCAATCATTCTTTGTGGCAAACTGTCGGCATGAGGAACTTGAATAATCTTCTTGCGCGCAACAAGGCGTGGGCTACGAAAATCCTGAATGCTGATCCTGGGTTCTTTAATCGTCTCGCGCACCAGCAATCCCCACAGTACCTCTGGATCGGCTGCTCGGATAGCCGTGTGCCGTCTACCCAGTTGGTGGATCTCTCGCCCGGAGAGATGTTCGTGCACAGAAACGTCGCCAACATCGTCGTGCATACGGATTTGAACTGCTTGTCCGTGATGCAGTATGCAGTCGAAGTGCTTAAAGTAGAGCACATCATTGTTTGCGGTCATTACGGCTGCGGCGGCGTACAGGCTGCGCTCGCGAAGAGCAAGTTAGGATTGATCGACAACTGGCTGCGTCACGTGCAGGACGTGATAGAGAAACATACAACTCTACTCAACGAAATAGTGGGAGAGGCAGAGCAATTCCGTCGGCTCTGTGAGTTGAATGTAATCGAGCAGGTTGTGAATGTGTGCCGGACGACAGTTGTGCAGGAGGCATGGGAGAGGGGACAGGAATTGTCAGTGGACGGTTTAATCTATGGGCTAGAGGATGGGTTATTAGGAGAGTTGGGGATCTGCGTGAGTAGTCAGGAGGAGGTGTCGATGAATTATGATAAGGTGATCGGGGATACTGTTGGGCGGCGAGGAACATCGCGAGCGTATTCGGTTGATTAACGCCACGAGTGAGATGCTTGGACGCCCGGCGATTCCATCCTCCGGTAGATCCACGCCCGGAAGTTCGTTCAGACGCCACACCAATTTTTAGACTGACGGCTTCGGATCAATTTGTTTCAGGGTGCGAGAGTAAGCCCCTGCCTGAAAAACACGGTTGACTAGCTCATCAGCGCGAAG
>CAZOOE010000034.1:14284-22830 GCA_964581275.1 uncultured Clostridia bacterium | reverse complement strand
GTTCAGCCCGGCCATCGGCGTTGGGTTACAAGGCTTGGGTCCAACGTTCGGACGGGTAGCGGCAACGGGGGCACGGACGCTCTGCTGGTCTCTTGACAAGCTCGGGCCAATGACTCGAACAGTCGAAGACGCGATGCTCGTGCTTCACGCCATAACCGGCCCGGATGCGGGCGATGCGTCCAGCGTACCCAGCCGCCTCGACTTCGACGCGACCGCGCCGGTTGCTGGATTGAAAGTGGGTTACATCGCAGAGTGGATGAAGGAGAGTCCTGCAACAGACGTCGACCGAGCGGCGATCGAGACAATCAAAAAGCTAAAGATGGAACTGAAAGAAGTGACGCTTCCCGATTGGCCGTACAGTTCACTCATGCCGATCCTGTTTGCAGAAGGCGCGGCATCGTTCGAGGAGCTGGCGCTCAATAATGAACTCGGGTCGCTAAAGGTACAGGTCAAGGATGCCTGGCCCAATCTATTCCGCCAGGCGAGATTTCTTTCGGCGGTGGATTTCGTGCAAGCGGATCGGTTCCGTCGGAAGGTTGCGCTTGAAATGGCGCGCATCTTCAGGGACGTCGACGTGCTGATTGTGCCGTCGCTAAGAGACGAGCAGCTCACCATCACGAATTTCACTGGCCACCCGTCACTGACGCTGCGCGCCGGGTTCGTCGAGGTGGCGGAAGCGCGAAGTGACTGGGCCCCGGATCCGGCGAATCCGCTACCAAAGTTCGATCCGCCGCGTCGCGTGCCGCACGGGATCACGATCCTCGGCCGCCTGTTTGACGACGGATTGGTCGGGCGAGTGGGGCTGGCGCTCGAACGAGAGTTCGGCGTTGCGGGTGAGAGGCCGGCAGCGGTGTAATTAGTGAGACTTGTCTGAAGCGAGGATCTTGACACTTCAAAATAGTTCACCGAGCGAGAGATGATATTTGGCGTTACTCCCACTGCTAAGCAAAAAGGTCGTATTGTTTCCCCGCTCGCCTGTACACTTGCTCCTTTCAAGAAATAACGGTCGAGAAATAATTCTCAATATTCGAAATAATTGATATACTCCTTGCGTCATGTGAATTGCTCTCCCCGCCGCTTAGCGCAGAAGCGGCCTGCGATCCAGAGGCAGGTCTCGTGTCACGGAAATTTTTCTGAATCGCTCACGCTAGTATTCCGGCGCTTCGACGTCGAATTTAAGCAGGAAAACGCCAAGAAGGGCGGATCCGCGGAACCAGTCGCCAGGTGAGTAGTTCAATGGATCCGGGTATGGGCTGCTCAGGGCAATGCGCTGGAACTGAAGGAGGATTGGACAGTCATGATGCCTGAGAGAATGGCGGTTGCGGGCAGGCGCTGGCTGACGGCTTCACTGGCGACACTGCTTTTCCTGTTCCTGTTGACCACTCCGCGAAGCGTGCTAACCGCTGACATCCCAATGACCGGACCGCCGGCTTCGGGGATGGAAAGCTTTGATGCGATCATCCCTGCCCTGATGCAAAAGTGGCAGATTCCTGGCGGCGCGGTCGGGGTTGTCAAAGATGGGCGTCTTGTCCTGGCTAGAGGTTATGGATGGGCAGACCAGGAAGCCTCACTGGTAGTCCAGCCCGACTCTCTGTTTCGGATCGCCAGCCTTACGAAGGCGATTACCGCCGCCGCCATCTTAAAGCTGGTTGAACAGGGCAGACTCGACCTGGACGAAAAAGCCTTCCCTATGCTCATTGACTTGCAGCCTCCCGCCGGCGCGACTGTCGACAGTCGCCTCTCCAACATTACCATTCGCGAATTGTTGCAACACTCCGGCGGTTGGAACCGCGACACGACGTTCGATCCGATGTTCATTTCGACTCAAGCAGCGCAAGCGGTCGGCGCGCCGGCGCCCGCGAGCGCTCAAACCGTGATCCGCTATATGTTAGGCCAGCCGCTTCAGTTTGATCCCGGCACTCAATACAATTATTCGAATTTTGGGTATGCCGTTCTCGGGCGCGTAATTGAAAGGGTAACCGGAACGATTTACGATGAATACGTCAGAATTCAAGGGCTGGCACCCTCAGGCGTTTCCTGCATGCGTCTAGCGCAAACCCAACTCAAAGATCGTGTTGAGGGCGAGGTGCATTATTACGACTACCCTGGTTCGGCGCCCGCCCAATCCGTGTTTCCCAGCGTAGCGCAGCCCGTGCCCTACCCTTATGGAGGGTTTTACATAGAGGCCATGGACTCACATGGCGGCTGGCTCGCCTCGATCATAGACCTGCTGCTCTTCATCACATCGGTCGATGGCAGCGGTGTCCGGCCCAGCATACTCAGACCCGAAACGATCAGGCTCATGGTCTCCCGGCCAACCATACCTCTATGGGCCGGCAGCCCGTTGTATTATGCTTGCGGCTGGCTTGTCAGGCCGGTCGGTCAGGATGCCAACTGGTGGCATGATGGGAGTCTCCCTGGCACAACCAGTTTTATGGTCCGGGCCCACAACGGTCTGGCGTGGGTCGCCCTCTTCAACTCCCGGCCGTCGGACTCTGCTATATTCACGAACGAGCTCGATGGTTCCCTTTGGCAGGCCGTCAATGGCGTGACAGACTGGCCAACCGGTGACTTATTTGCTCAATTTGGCGGGTGCGGTTCGCAGCCGACTCCCCCGTCAATTGACTCGGCTCTATTCCAGGCCCCAAAGAAGCTCTCAATCAGCGGCGCGGGATTTGGAGACGCACCTCATGTCCTCATTAATGGTGTCGACCAAACCTCTTTCGCAACCAGCGTGTCGGACACATCAATACACCTAAAGGGCAAGGCGAAGAAACTGGGCTTGAAGCCAGGGGCCAATAGCCTTCAGGTCATAGATGGCGCGGGCAGGTCATCCAACGTGTTTAGCCTGCTCCTATAAGCGACGTCGGATTTGAGCGCACGAGCCCGGGCGCAGATTGGTCCCAACTTGAGAACGAGAAGCCTTAGAACGCACCCTATGTTCCCCCGGGTTGAACTACTCCGTGCTTTGAGTGTTACGTTTTCGCCAAGTCCTTCGTAACCTATCTGGTAAAACCCCGCTGGCGTCACCTAGGTCGTACAGAAATCCCTGTTCGATAAATTTTGAAATGCAGCCGGAAGACAGCAAGATGAGCAAAAAGAAAAGGATGGTGACTGTCCGCCAAAATATCGCAAATCTACCACCTGACCCTCATGGACTAATGCTGTGGTCCGCAAAGTGTAGACGCCGCGTTCACGACTCACGTAGCGATGAGCCAATCGGTGCAGCTCTTCGTAAACTAGTGGGAGTAATTTGTCGAGGGCTGTCTGATCGCCTTTGCTCCAGGCTAAGAGCAGTCCTGTGACTTCATCCTGCGACGCAGCAGCCATTGCTTATTACCCTGGCTGAAAATCGGTTTTTCCGCGATTTCAATTTACTACATACGTGGGGGCCTTAACTACTCGACAGGACTGAGACTCCATCCCGGCGTTGCCGCTTTTCTGGATAGATTCCGCTTACATAGGTGAACTCTCAGTACTCGACTGAGGACATGGAGGCAAACGCGAAAGCCACTTTAGTTCAAAGGAGAAATACATGAACCTAGTCAAGAGATTCCTGGAAACCTGAGGGTCGAGCAGATCAACCGAGGCGAATTGGGTGACGCGACGGCGAAGAGCCGTTTTGATAGATGCGATCACCCGAGGACAGAAGGTGGTCAACTACATGGGTTACGGATCGGTGAACCTGTGGAGCGGGAGCTTGCTGACAAACGAAGATGCGCAAAACTTGACAAACGGAGAGCGGCTGCCCTTGTTTGTGATGATGACCTGCTTGAACGGGTACTTCCAGATCCGTCGTTGGACTCACTGGCTGAATCGTTGCTGAAGGCAGAAAACGGAGGAGCGGTTGCGGTGTGGACCTCGACCGGGATGACCGAGCCTTTGGATCAGCTGGTCTTGAACAAGCAGCTCTATCAACTGCTGTTTACGGCTGGGAACACACTGACGCTAGGAGAGGCCACGGCGCGCGCGAAAGCGGCGGTGACCGATGGAGACATTCGCCGAACCTGGGTGTTTCTTGGAGATCCTACAATGCGGCTCAGATGATGAATCGAGACGAGTCCTGATCTAGTCGGATAGTCCACTGCTGTATAGCCGGTCCCTGCCCTAATCAATGTGGCCCGATCGACGAGGTTCACTGCCATCATGATCGGGAAACTAGGCGGGGACCGGCTACGCTGCTTTTAATCTAAAGGAATGAAGCAGACTGGATCTGTTTTGATCTCTCTATCACACGGGGCGTCACAGCGTCCGCACGGGCGGCGGGATCATCTCTTACCGGACTAATGTGACGGCGAATAACAACCGGCGCGGCCAAATAACTTTTCAGACCTTCAACTAATTGCGTTCCGTCAGGAACCCACCAAGGTGTGTCCAGCCTACCTAAGACAATCCGACGCGGCGCAATAAGTCCTGAAAGCGGGGATCGCTACGGAACGGATCGTAGACGGGTTCCACCTTTAGCGTCGTCAGGGAATTGGAGTGCTGGGAGTATGCCTTCTCCAGCCACGCGAAGACCTGGTCCCTGTCGCCGATACCGATCTGCGCAAGGAGAATTGGCCACGGATCCATTTGTCGACCGTGGTTCAACCGTTCCAACTTCTCCAGTGCACTTCGAGCCAATGTCTGCTGGCCCGAACGACCATAGATGTAGGCTTGCGACGACAGAATCCACGTAAAGTCACTAGTATTACCCCGGCGCCACTCCTCCTCATCCTCAAGAGCTTCCTTGAACATACCCTTTTCAACGTAGGCCTGTTCAATTCGATGAGCCACCTCGAAAGCCGGATCCATTTTCTGCACGGCTCGCAGTTGATCTATGGCCCGGTCATATTGCCGGGCGAAATAAAAGATCATTGCGTTGTCGGTCGCAATGATCAACGATAATGGATCGAGCCCGCGTGCGCTCTCGCTTTCGCGGAGCGCTTCATCGAAGCGTCCGAGCAATGCGAGGTGCTCGGAATACCAATGATGGGCGGTCGCGCAGTTGGGATTCAATTCTATGGCCCTGCGAAATTCTTTATCCGCGGTTTGCCAGTCCCAGTCGTAGTTCTGCACAATCAAAGCCAGTGCCGTGTGGCCTTCCGGCAGCCTCTCATCAATCTAAAGGGCGCGGAGAGCGGCGCTTCGCGCCTTGGGCATCCATTCGCCTTGAGATTCCGCAGTATAACCGCTCATCAAAGCGTAGGAATTTGCCAGGCCGGCAAATGCGCGGGCGTAGTTGGCGTCCTTTTCGGTGGCCTGCTGAAAGTACCCGATCGCCTCTCGCAAGCTCTCAGCTGTCCTCTTGTTCCACAGGTACTGACCCTTGAGATAGAGATCGTACGCTTCGAAGTTCGTAGTTGAAGAGGGAGTCGGGGACACTGATTCATTTCGACTGTGCTCACCCAGTATGAACTGAATCTCATTTGCGACTTCTTCGGCTATCTCTCCTTGAAGTGATAATATATGGCTGAGTTCGCGGTCATATTGACGCGACCACACGTGAGTCTGGTCCGCCACTTTAATCAGCTGTGCCGTTATTCGCACCTTGTCCGATTCGCGCCGGACGCTCCCCTCAATGACGTACTGTACACCCAGTTCGTTGCAAATCCGGTCCAAAGGCTCCTGGCTACCCTTGTAGTGCATTACCGAAGTTCGCGCGATTACCCCGAGCCGAGGAAGATCAAGATCTCCCAATCGGGCGATCATTTCTTCGGTAAGGCCGTCGCTGAAATACTCCTGCGATGTGTCGCCAGTCATATTCTTGAATGGAAGAACTGCCAGCATTTGTCTTCGGCCGGTCGCTTGCGACGGTGCTGCCGAACGAGTCTTCAAAAGCCAGATACCAGTGGCCACAGCCAGAACGATCGCGACCAAAAGAAAGGCCGGCCATCGCTGAAGGGAACGCCGGAAAAAGGCATTTGCTTCTAAGCTTGTGTCTGACTGTGTAGTTGCGAGTTGAATAGGTCGAACTGCATGCTCCGCTTCCCAGGCTTCAGTACTTTGGACTTTTCCATCGGTCGTAACGGGCGCGATGAACCGGTAGCCGCGCCGCGCTACAGTCTCAATGTAAAGTGGCCTGCGAGCGTTGTCGCCAAGTGACTTCCTCAGTTGTTGAATATTGAAGGTTAAGTTTGCTTCTTCTACAAACGTGTCGGGCCAAAGCTGGCTCATTAGCTCATCTTTCTCGACAATCCGTCCGCTCTTCTCAACCAAAATCAAGAGGGTGTCAAAGACCTTAGGCGCAAGGGGCATGGGCCTGTCTTTGCACATCAAAACTCTTTGTTCAGTATCGAGGGTGAATTCTCTGAACCGGTAGAAATGCTCGATTAGGGGCGCCATCGATGCTCCTGGAACTTCGTAGAAATTCCTTATCTTTTCTTCCTGACTTTCAAAGCCTATTTGTGTAAGGCCCATCCGAACCACGGCCCGGAGTATGCTGGGGCGAATTCTAGCAAGCGGCACTTACAGGCGGCAATCAAATCTGCTGATCATTCTTTAAAGGACCGTGATTCAACCAGAACTAGACTTCGGCGGACGCTTACCTGTGGACATTCCAAAGGAGACTTGCTATCTTATTTGCAATGGCCAAAGGAAAGGGCGACGTCAACAAAACCTCGGAAGTGCTCCAGGGCACTCTCGACCTGATGATTTTGAAAACGCTGCAGGCGATGGGTCCTCTGCACGGATTCGGGATCGCGCGCCGGTTGGAGCAGTTGAGCGACGAGGTGCTCCGCCTGAACGAAGGAACCGTTTACACGTCCCTTTTGCGGTTGCAGCGGGAAGGATGGATCGCGGCGGAGTGGGGCGCTTCTGAGAACAACCGCAAGGCGAAATTCTATTCGATTACAAAGAGGGGCCTGAAGCAACTGGCGAGAGAGACGGAAGACTGGGAGCGGATTTCCGGAGTGATCGACCGCCTGCTGCGGATGGAGGGCTAGAGAAAATGATCGTGCGTCGGCTTGGTCAGCTGTGGGCGCGAATGCGGGACACGGTGCGCAGTGAGCCTCGCGACTTGGAGTTCCAAGCGGAGCTGGAAGAACACGTCAGATTGCTGGCGGAGCGGTATCGCGGGCAAGGCGTGACATCGGAAGACGCTGTGCTGGCGGCCCGGCGACAGTTTGGAAACACTACGTTGTTGCAGGAGGACCTAAGGGCCATGCAGATGATACCTGCCATCGAGGCATTGCGAGGCGATCTGACTTACGCCGTCCGCATGCTGCGGAAGAATCCGGGATTCGCGGCGGCGGCGGTGGTAACGATGGCGCTCGGTATTGGGGCGAACACCACCATTTTCAGCGTATGCAATGCCGTGCTTTTCAAGCCGCTACCGTATGCGGAGCCGGACCGCATCGTTATGCTTTCGGAACGCATGTCCGACGGCAAGTTGTCCGAGGTCGCGCCGGCAAATTTCGTCGATTGGCGAAACGAAAGCCGGTCGTTCAGCGGGATGGCGGCGGTGAGAGCGTCCAGCTTCGCGTCCAGCTTCATTCTTGGCGGGCAGAGCGAGGCGTCGCGGTTGGCCGGAGGGGACGCTTCGTCGAGTTTCTTTTCCGTATTGGGTGTCCGGTTCATGCTAGGCCGCAATTTTCTTCCCGACGAGGGCCTGCCTGGCCATGATCGCGTCGCCATTCTGAGCTACGCGGCATGGAGCGAACGGTTCGGCGCGGACCGCGACATCGCGGGCAAGGTCATCACGCTGAATGACGAGAGCTACACGGTCGTCGGCGTGCTGCCGGCTGGTTTTCAGTTCGGGAACACGGCCGAAGATTTCCAGGCCCAAAGCCAAGCCGATATTTGGGTGCCGCTCGAGCTGGATCCCCAGAAACTGCAGCGCAGCGCGCATATGCTGCACGTCATAGCAAGGCTCGAGCCCGGAGTGAAACTGGCGCAGGCGCAGGCCGAGTTGGACGTCATGGCGGCGAACCTTGCGCAGCAGTACCCGAAAGACAACAAGGACAAAGGGATCGCCGCGGTGCCGCTGACAGATCAGGTGACGGGGAGTGTTCGTGTGGCACTCGAAACACTGCTTGGCGCAGTTGGACTGTTGCTGCTGATCGCCTGCGCCAACGTAGCCAACCTGCTGCTAGGCCGCGCCGCAGCGCGCCAGAAAGAAATGGCCGTACGGATTGCGCTGGGCGCAAGCCGAGGGCGGCTGGCACAGCAGCTTCTGACGGAGAGCCTGTTCCTGGCGAGCCTCGGCGGCGTTGCGGGTTTCGTTTTGGCGCTGGCGGCTATTGCGGCTTTAACTCCGCAGTTGCCTGCCGACCTGTCACGCGCGGCGGGGATTGCGGTAGACACGCGAATGCTGATTTTTACCGCCGTGATTTCGCTGGTGACCGGAATTCTCTTCGGACTGGGTCCGTTGTTCGTAACGTGGCGCGAGAACGCGGGGGAATCGCTTAAGCAGAACAATCGGTTTGCGAGTGGAATTCAAACCCCTTTGCGGAGCGGACTGGCGGTGGCACAGATCGCGATCGCGATCATTCTTCTGATTGGGGCCGGCCTGATGGTGAAGAGTTTTTGGGCGCTGCTGCACGTAGCGCCTGGCTTTCATTCGGAGA
>CAZOOE010000034.1:4724-14274 GCA_964581275.1 uncultured Clostridia bacterium | reverse complement strand
GGGAGGGCGAGGGTGGTTTGGGCGCGGGTGGCGCTAGCGCTTGGGTTTAGTTCGGAGAACATCCTGACGGCGCGCTTGTCGATACCTAGATCTCGCTATCCTGACAATCGGAGGATTGCGGCATTGGAAGTGGAAGTGCTGGAGAGCTTGCACGGCAGACCTGGCGTTCAGTCCGCAGGGTTCGCGACGTACGTACCGTTAAGCGGTTTGGACAACGACTGGGCGTTCTTGATCGACGGCCGTCCACCGTTGCCGGTGGGTACGCACAATGTGGCAGAGTACCGCCCGGTGAGCGCGGGCTATTTCGAAACGATCGGGATTCCATTGCTACGAGGACGATCGTTCACGTCGGCGGATACGGCAGAAGCTCCGTGGGTCGTAGTGATCAACGATTCAATGGCGCGCGAGTATTGGCCATCGGAAAACCCGATCGGCCAGCGGTTACAGATTCCCGGATGGCCGACATGGCGGACGGTGATCGGAGTGGTAGGCGATGTGCTGCACGAGGGCCTGGACCGTGCGGCGAAGGCAGAGATGTATCTTCCGGTTGACCAGGCGCTGAACATAGAGAGCGACCCAACCATTGTGGTGCGAGCAGAAATCCCTGCCGGCGCCGCCGCCGGTGAGTTACGCGCAGCGGTGTCGGCCATCGATCCCGCCATAGCCGTGGACCGGATCGAGACGATACAGCAACTGGTATCAGGATCGGCGGCGCAGCCGCGTTTCCGAACCATGATCCTCGTTGCTTTCTCGCTGCTGGCACTGGTGATGGCATCAATTGGAATTTACGGAGTGATGAGCTACCTGGTGATTCAGCGAACGCGTGAGTTCGGGATCCGGCTGAGCCTGGGAGCAACTCCAACTGATGTTCTGCGGCTGGTCCTTGGGCGGGCGGCGACGTTGATCGGCGCCGGTACTTGTTTGGGGCTGATGGGTTCTGTCTTGCTGGTACAACTGATCACGAAGTTGCTTTTTGGAACTGCTCCGCTGGATCCGCTCACGTTCGCGACGGTTCCAGTATTACTCGCAGCAGTGGCGCTGGTGGCGAGTTACATTCCCGCACGGCGGGCGACGCGGATCGATCCGATTGTGGCGTTGCGATGCGAGTAAGCGAGCTCCCCTCGGCGGCGGCTAAGGACCGACGATGATGGAGAGGTGTGCTTTGCGCGATCGGCGTCGATTCAGGCCGCACCGGGCGATCCCAGTATCTCCGCTAGCTTATTTGCATAGCGGTCCTCCTGTCGCGTAATGTGATCGGATTTATGGGACGCGCCTACTTAGCGACCGTGCCCATGCAACAAGACAGAGGCTCAATCCCGAATACCTTGGTAGGACGCCAATTAGCGGGATGGCTTGAAGCGTACAATAGCGGGGACATTGAAGTCATGCGCCACTTTGTTCTGAGCATTATGATAGGCCCCATCTCCAGAATGGTCCCAATAGAGTTCCTTTCGGGTTGAGGTCGACACGCATCTTTCACCCTTGGCCACCCTTGCGTTGAGTCAGCGCTGTTGGTGTTTCATCTTCTGCTCAGCCTCGGTGCGCTGCTGCTTTATACGCTGCATCATCTCTGGATAGCGCGCCCACTCCATGCCGCGCTCTTCGGGCTGGCTGTATGCATCGGGATGAAGGTAGAAGCCTCGCTCTCGATCTGTCTTGTCTTCTTCGACAGGGATGCGATGAGCGTTGGCATAAGCGTCCCGGCGGATGCCGGTCACCTGCCAACTGACTTCTACTCCGGGCGTGCTTGTTCTTATCCTGAAGCGGTTGCCTTTGATCTTCTCTGCAACAATCGCCTGAGCGAAGGTGCCGATGACGGTGAGTTGATACCGGAAGTCTTTGTTAAGGGCCTCGAACCATTCGGGCAGAGGGATTGTCGCTTCACCGTTTTCGTCAGTTGTGATGTTGCCGTTGTAGATGTTCATCATGTCAGGGGATTCGACGAACGAGTGATAGAGATACTTGTTCTCAGGGTCGAGCGGATGGTCTATCTTAAACGCGCCGCCGCCTTTGGAGAGATTTCCTGTGACCTGAACATTGCCGTTGAATTTTCCAGCAAGCCCGAAAGTCGCGCCATTGGCGCCGCCTTGGGCTACTATCCCGATTCCACCACTATTGCCAGCGCCAGAGCCGTTGCCGCCCAGGGCGTTTACCCCATTACCGCCATTGCCGCTCGTGCTGACGCCGCCAGCGGCCTCCACTCCCGGACCGGGAACGATGCCGTTGCCGCCAGTCGCAAGTACGCCGCGACCGCCAAAGTCGTTTCCATCGCCGCCAGTGGCGGATACGCCAACACCGCCGCCGTCGACGGTGCTGTCGCCGCCGGTGGCCTCTACGCCGCCACCGCCGCGGGCGCCGGTGCTCTTGCCGCCGGCGGCCTTTACGCCAGTACCGCCGGGGCCTCCACCACCGAAGACACCTGCACCACTTGTAGCAGTGTTAAGTACTCGGACAAGCTCTGTAGGACTTGACGAACCGGTCAGGGCGAGCGGCACCGCGACGCCGAGCGGCGAGCCACTTGTGCCATTGCCCTGAAGCGTCAAGTCGTGCGCGACCGAAAACAGCGCTCCCGCCGCCGATGTGGTCTGCACCGTTCCATCTGGAAACTTGAGCCCACCGAGCGTGATCTCGATCATCCCCGCGACGGTCAGCGTCGAGCTTGGAGAGTCCGTGCCTATTCCGACCTTGCCGAACTTGTCTTCAAAAATTGACGAGTCGCCGATGAACGAATTGCTCGATGTCAAGCCAGTCCACTTCGTAAGCCTTCCGAGCGTGCCGCCTCCCAGCACCTGCAGGCTGGGTCCAATAGTCATCGGCGTGAAGCTGAGCACAGAGCCATTCGCATTTGCATTGCGGCTCCGAGTCATCAGGGAAACCCCCCGATTCTGTGAGCGGGGCTGCGCGAGCAATCTCATTGATTGAATCTCGCCGCGCTTTGCCTCAACGCGCCCCGCGGTTGATGACTTCGACTGAGCGTGAGCGATGTCAACGAGCGAGACGAGCGCGATCATAAGAATGCCGTACATCGATGCTCTTTTCATAGCTTTCCTCCAGGGTCTTTGCTCTATTCAGGACTCATGCTTTCAACGTGTAGTAAGAACACCCGGTCAGGGTACTTTGGGAAGCGTCGGGAGTCACTAGCTCTATCGCTAGAAAAAAAACAGGACGTGAGGCGAGTAGTTCAAGGAGCGCCGAACAAATCATTCGATCAGACCAGGCGGTCCCGCATCGCTTTTGCAACTGCCTCTGACTTTGAATGGACTTGGAGCTTTTCGTAGACGCGGTGCATGTGAAACGCAACGGAGTGGACTGTGAGGCCGAGCTGCGGCGCAATTGATTTGAAGGTGTGACCCTCCACAAGCAGTTTGAGCAAGCGTTTTTCATGCGCGGTGAGTTGGTAGTCCGCGTGCTCGGGTGGTCGAATCTCACGGAAGATCGCCAGCACGCGTCGCGCGACTTCAGGCGACATCGGCGCGCCTCCGCTGATCGCTTCTTTCAAAGACTCCAGCAACCTCGCCGGGGCTGTGTGTTTGAGCAAGTATCCGCAGGCGCCGGCACACAGCGCGTCAAATACCCGTTCATCATCGTCGTAAACCGACAACACCAACAGCGCGAGATTCGGGTAGCGCTCGCGCAAAAGGCGAATCCCTTCAATGCCCGACATGCCCGGCAACCCAATGTCCACCAACGCAACGTGCGGCACGTCACTCCCGATGTGAGGCAACGCTTCCTCCATCGAGCGAAAACTCCCAACGCATCGATATCCAGGCGTTCCGTTGATAAGAATCGTCAAGCCTTCACGCAGATCGCGCCTATCTTCGATGATCGCAGCTTTGATTACGGATGGAAGGTCGGGCGCTTGTTCTACCGGCAGGTCGGCCATCACGATCTCAACGCAGACACAAGAAAGGAAACGAATAAGTCGAAACCTGATTTTGCGTTCAAGAGTCCAAAACGTCACTAGCTGCACAGCTAGTCATCGCCTGCGCGATTTATCCAATAGCATTTCAAACTCAACGGCGGTGCCGATCTCCGGCGTTGATTCGATCTTCATCGCTCCGCCGAGATTTGCCACGCGTCCCCGCGTGCTGACCAGCCCATGCCCTTCCAAAGCGAGCCGGAACTCACAATTCCCTCACAGTCGTCCGCACGCTGAGGGTGCATCCCGGCAGACGTAGCTCCTGCCTAACGCGTAGCTTGATCACGACAGGCGTGCTCTAGAAGCTCGCTGCGTCCACAACTAACCCTTGGACCAAGTTCTCGTGAACCAGTAATATCCCAGACATGCAGCTGAGTGTTTCCGAAGCATCAGCTTCTTTGCGCGAGGCGATTTCAGATGCCGCGCGGGGCCTCGTCGAGCGAGAGTCGCTGGTCGAGATGATCGCACTATCCGCTGTCGCCGGCGAACATATGCTCGTCATAGGGCCTCCGGGCACTGCCAAGAGCGAAGCTGTGAGGCGAGTTGCACACGCGACCGGCGGACGCTATTTCGAGTATCTTCTTGGACGCTTCACCGAGCCGAGCGAGATTTTTGGGCCGGTCGATTTGCGAAGGCTCAAAGAGGGGGTCGTCGAAACCGAAACCTCGGGTATGCTGCCTGAAGCCGAAATCGCTTTTCTCGATGAAGTATTTCTTGGCTCAACCGCGATTCTGAACACTTTGCTCGGCATCCTCAACGAGCGTACTTTCAGGAGAGGTCATACTCGCGTCAGTTGTCCATTACGGGTTTGCGTGGGTGCGTCCAATGCACTACCTGAAGATGACTCGCTCGCCGCGTTTGCCGACCGTTTTCTCGTGCGGGCGTTTCTCGATCCGATTGCCGATCCGATGCTCGAGCGTCTCTTAGAAGGAGGATGGACATTGCTCGAACACCGCGTCGAACGCAGGACGAGTATTGAGCAACTGGACGCGTTGACGGAGGCGGCCCAAAACGCGGACATGTCCCGCGTCCGGCCGGTTATTGCTCACGCGGTTCGCATTCTTCGCGGCATCGGCATCACTCTCACTGATCGACGGGCGGTCAAGGTACAACGACTAGTTGCCGCCGCCGCCGTGCTGGCAGGTCGCAGTCGACCTGACGAATCTGACCTATGGCCAATAGTGTTTGCTGTACCAACTCGCGATCAGCAATCAGCAGCTCGTGATGGCCTGCGCGAGATGCTCGATCGCACAGAGAACCGCACGTTGTCGGCTGCCTCCGAAGAGGCGTCGCTTGGGCGAATCGCCCGCGCTCTGCGCATCGCAGAGGCTGGCCGTCAGATTCTCGGGGCGCGCCCCGAAGGAGATGGCGCTGAGGCGATCAGCGGCTGGCGCCTCAAGCTCGAAGGAGTAGCCCGCGAGATTGATGCCGGTTTCACCGTCGAACAAATGCCAGAGGAACTGGCGCAGGTGCGCGCTCTAATAGTTGAAACGCTCCACCAACAACATTAGGCACAGTCGACCTGGCTCTCCCAACGAATTCAAAGATGCATAACGAACTTTCGCAGATACCCGTGACCTGGCAGTCACGGGACCAGGCGCTTGTCGCTTGCGCAGTATCGGCACGTGGGAAAGTAGCCCTTAACCTGGCTCATCGCCTGCTGGATTTAGATGATGAAGCGCTCGCAAGTCTGAAGGGCGTTTCGGGCCCAGGGTTCCTCATGGTAGTTGGTGCTGAAGAATCGCTTCCATGGGTTGACGGCGTCAACTACCTCGGTCGCGATCCGAGAGCACCTTCGTTACTCGTTCCTACGACGCTGGAGCCTTCGATTCCTATCGCGCTGCTTGAGCATGCTTTGGCCACCAAGTTTCCTGGTATGCAGCCGTTAGCGCTGGTCGCGGATGCGCGGCTCGTTGTCTCACTGGGTTCGGCTCGGCCGGTTGCCGCGGGGTCGGTAAGACAGTGGCTGGAGTCACAGAGAGAGATTTGAATGAACCTTCCGAGATCACTTGCACCGTGGTCGCGTTACCTCGGAATTTTTCCTCGCGAGACGAGTCTGGCGATTGGGCCCCTTGTCCAGCGAATCGCGCTTGCAATCGGTCCAATGAGATCTCTCTCAATATCAGGGGCAGGTGACCCCGATGGTTTTGACGATCTTGCACGTCGCGGTTCCTACGAGAGACTGCTCGCTTCGGAATGGTTGTTAGCGGATGAGGTGCCTGAAGAATTTGCTCGCCGAGCCGCGATGGGCGAACACGTTTTCTTGAGCATCGCTAGAAGGGAGCCGTCCGGTTCGCGCGTCTCAATGGCGTTGTTCGATGCAGGTCCGAATCAGATCGGGTCTCCTCGTATAGCCCATCTAGCCGCATTGATCGTTCTAGCGCGGCGCGCTGAAGCAGCCGGAGCGCGATTCTCCTGGGGCGTGCTTCAGAAGCCGGAAATGTCGAGCCTCTCTAGTGTATCCGAGTCGGAGGTCTTGCTGTTGATGGCGGCGCGCTACTCGAAGGAGGCTACGGACCAGGATATACGCGCTTGGCGGTCGAGATGCGAGGGCTGGAAAGATCTGGACGATCTGTGGCTAATAGGCGGGGCTCGTGTCGCTGCCTTGCCGTCGAGCAATGGGCTGTCTGTCTTGATTGTTCGCGACGTCGTAGAACCCGAGGCGAGACAGTTGTCGATCATCGCCCGTCACGTTACTCGAGAACCTAGAAACGTCGTGCTCGATTTGCCGAAAGATCCTGATTGTGTGCGACTGATTCGAGACCCGTTCGCGGTTTCGTTTGCTGTACCCCGCCAGGCGGTCGGCGCATTCGCTCCACAGTCGAATTTACTGTTTGACGCGGGCGGCACCAAGCTGTTTTCTCGCGGTTCGAGCGGCAGGATCATCTCGTTTCCGATTCCCAACTCGCCACGCGCAGGTACCGGTAACCCCAAGCTAGTTCGCGGTATGGAAGGCCGCTGGGTAGCGGCGGTTGGCCGCGTTGGCCGCACAACTGCACTGCTGACCCGGTTGGAGCAACTGACTCGTGTTGCGTTCGCCGGCCGGGGCTCGTTACGCCACAGCGAAAGGGATTACAAGAGCGTACACCGAACCATTGAGTATGTGGCATCTGGTAAGACCGGAAGTGAACTTCATGCGATCCTTCGGGTCCGAGCGGGTCCCCTGGAACTTGCCGCCGTTGACGACAATCGCTCGCTCTTTCGTCTTGGAGAGATTAAGCGGGGTAAGACCCCCGATGCCCAAGGGGATTTGAAGATGTGGCTGGTGGGTTCCAGCGTGCTTGCCGTGGCCCAAACGCGCTTCGGAGTCGTTTTCGTTGGTCAAGAGATACCTGGGCGAAAGTGGAGGATTGTGTTCATCGGGCAACAAGCATCAAGTCGAGCGCTGCCTTTCGACGACGCGCCATCGATGGCCTTCTTCGGTTATGGAGGATCGCTTGCTCATCAAACCTATGGACTCGTGGCAATCGAGTGCAGTGATTCGCAGGATTGGTTTGTGGTTACTCAGACGGCAGATTTGCGATTTGGACCGATCGATGGGGCCAGGGTCGTAGGCGTCGCGCTGAACCCTGAACAGAACTCGCCGAGTTTGATTTGTCTACAGAAAGACAACCGCACTTTGACGCTGGTAACCCGGGACCTCACGGAGCGCCACCTGCTACAGACGCCGGCTGAGATCGTCAACGTGACTGTCAGTAATGCCCATCCCAACGTTGCATACTCGACAGTAGAAGGTGAGGTTGTTGTCTACTCATTAGCGTACGGGGCGAACCTGTGCCGTTTTCAACCGAGAGATTCAACGTGAGAAAACTGAGACCTCGCGCTCTTTCATATCGGGGCGTTATCAGGGCCGTCGGCTTTTATATCGACGCCGCGATGATTGGCGGGCGAGAAGCACGTCGCAGGATCCTCGGTCTCTGGACGCCCGGCTCTTCCGTCTATCGAATTGGGAATGCGTTAGTGATTCGACTTGCTTCGCCGGTTGTGGTCGAATGCGACCGTTCACCTGGCGTGCCGCTAGTCCAACTGGAAGGCCCGCTCTATGGAGCACCCCTGGCCAGGGACGAGTTGAAAATGGTTAGTGCTCCGATGAATTCTGTTGTGTTGGTGCGTGGTGGTGAGGCGATAATCGAACCCCTCGCGGATCGTCAACTCGAAAGCGTTGACACCTGGATTGACGTCGAGTCATTCGTTTCGATTCAGGTGACGTCACTTGGCGAGGAGATGGCGCCTCCAAGGATGGTTGCCGAAAAAGTTGAGTTCGATCCTCGCAGGCAGCTTGATGGCGTGCCTCCAGAGTCCCCTGAATTGAATGAAGTGATTGCTGCCCTGCGATCCAAAGTCGGGCTGGGTGAAAGAGAAGCCCGCTCTGAGCCCGTTGAATCACCATTCCTCCTACGACTCAGATCATCGCTCGCGAGAGGCGCGAGCGGTATTCGCAGGTTCCTCACACGGTTGGGGCATTTGACGTGGGCTAGCAAGTGGATCAGCGGTGCCAGCCAAACTACAGATCAGCGTCCCGCGCGCGCGCAGAAGCCACTATTTCAGCGTCTTTCCTCGAAACTTCATATGCTACAGTGGCGCGTTCTGTTGACGACTCGGGTCGCGCGGCTGATCGGAAGTGTGCAAGCGCGGTACCTCGCGAAGGTAATGGAATTGTTTGAGCGAGGCGATCTGAATGAGGCATTGCGTCACGCAATCCCACTTGGCGGAGCGTTTGAATCGCAGGTGTTGAGGCCTGCGCTATGGAAGCCCATCCCACGGTCTAATCTGACTTTCTTTCCCTACTTCACTCGAGCCCGGTCCGTGATCGCGCTTGGTGACAGCCTACTGAGCCGCTTGCGCAATCTATATCGAGAGTCGTTCGAGCGGCTCGAGGCGCAGGGCCGCATCGAAGAAGCCGCCTTCGTGCTGGCCGAGTTGCTCCATGCAAACGAGGAAGCAGTAGCGTCCCTAGAGCGGCACGGTCGATTACGGCTCGCTGCCGCGATGGCCGAAGCACGTGAACTCGCTCCCGGGCTTGTTGTTCGCCAATGGTTTGTTGCTGGGGACGTCGGACGCGCAATTCTGATTGCACGCAAGACCGGCGCATTCTCGGATGCTGTGATTCGATTGGAGCGCCGCGAGCCCCAGTTGGGTTGGAAGCTTAGACTGCTCTGGGCTACGGCGCTTGCAGACGCAGGCGACTACAGTGCGGCCGTGGATGCGATCTGGCCCGTGGATGTAGGGCGCCGACTGGCGCTTGGTTGGCTCGACAAGGCTATTCAACTAGGCGGACCAGCAGGTGCTCGGGCCCTTGCCAGAAAACTTGCGGTCGCGCCTGAGGAATTCGAGACACTTCGAGATCGGGCTGCTGATCTACTGGAAGACGAAAGCGTGGAAGGCCTATCGACTCGAGTCGCGTTTGCCGAAGCACTCCGCCACGGAACTCGCAATACCGAGTCGAAGGCAGTAGCGCGAATGGCCGTCCGCGCGATTCTACGCGACTCCTGTGCTCATAGAGATTCGTTAAATAACATCCAGTTTCGTCACCTGATCGAATTCAGCGGCGATGGCGCGCTTAGGGCCGATGCGCCGTTGTTGGATCGCGAAGTCAAGTCGCCCCTGAACAAAGTTGGCGCCGACCTTCAC
>CAZOOE010000034.1:0-4714 GCA_964581275.1 uncultured Clostridia bacterium | reverse complement strand
CCAATTCGAAGAAAGCGACACTGGCTCTGTTGGGATAAGAGACTTGGTGTTCTTACCGAATGGAAGAACACTCGCGGCCATAGGTGAAGCGGGTGTGCTCTTGCTCAATCGCGAAGGTAGGACGGTCGCCCACTTCGATCAGCCGGCTGACCAGCTAGTTATTTCTGATCATGGCGACTGCGCGATCGCCATGGCGCGGAGAGGTGAGGTGTGGCGACTTGCTCGTCTGGACCTGTTGTCGCGGCACGCCGAGGAATGGTGCGAAGCGCACGTCGATGCGTTTGCGAGCGATCATGAGGGGTCGATGTGGTTCATTGGAGCGCGAGAGGACTTTTACGCGATCGACGTCAATGCGAAGAGATTCGATGCATTATGGAGAGTTCCCAACGTCGGCGGCACAGCGGTATTAGTGGCACGTTCGAAAACCAGTTGCAGATTCGTGACTGCGGAGTGGGGCCCAACTGAGTAGTGGGTTTACGACTTGCCGCTGTTACGTCTTCGGGCCCGCACTCAGTTACGACTTGGTGGCACCGGCCAGATCTGTCTGAAGTCCTGCCTCGCGTTCGCGGAAGATGGAGCCTTAGTGGATCAATCGAAATATGCCGACCTTATTGCTCCGGAGAGTCAGGAGAGGGAATTTCAACCGTTGAAGGGGGCAGAGCTGGGCACTCAGATGGTCCCTTACAACATCAATCTCCGACTGTTTAGGTCCGGTGTGTTGCAAAGAGAGATGCACATCGGGGAACCGGGAAGTGTGCCCGGAGGGCCCGCCGTCTCGAATTTGTGGATTGCCTCGCCGATAGCAGACGACGGCCGTTGGCGCGTCCGCTTGATCGACCGAGAAAAGTTCGCAACGAGGTTGGAAGTGTTGCTCGGGTATGCGGAGGTGGTTGTACGTCTAACGGACGAGTGGCTAAGCATTGCTGATGACCGTGGCCGACTGCTGGTCTTCGAATTGAGCTCGGGCAGATTGATCAGAAATCTGCGAGTGTGATTGGAAGATCGAAGAGTTCCCTTAAAGTCCAGCAAACCCAGAAGTCCTTTTCGATGCTCGCCGGCGGGAGGCGGAGCACCGCCTGAGCCTTGTTGCAGTAAGTCCTACGCTCGTCTTTGGAGGATGCTTTGAAGGTATCCATTGTCATCCCTGCAGCGGTTCGGCGATTCCCCGCATGATCGACGAGATCCATTCTTTGGTGGCCCCTGGAGGATTCGAACCTCCAACCAAAGGATTATGGGTCAAAGGGCTTGAATATGAAGGGAGATGCAGGTTCTTGCATCTGATTACATTTGCTACAGGTTATAGCCACCAGCCATTGCGAGGACTACTGCCGATTTATGCTGAATTCCCTTGAAGATTGTGACAAAATTGTCACAAAGTCCAACCCCGGGCGCTAATTGCAATCACTGGCTTATTGGTGGGAGAAGCGTCCTGTCGTATTAAACCTCGGTTCCCTGAATTTTTCGGATGCTCAGCGGAAGTTTTCCACCAGCATGATGTCCATGTCCACCCGGTCCTCCTGCGTGTATAAGATCCAGCGCCCATCTGCCGACACGCTGAGTCCCTCAGGATTGGTCCAAGGTCTAAATGGCTTCGTCAGCGCAGCCACCTCAGTCACCCTGCCTGTCGTAAAACTGAAGAACTCAATCGCCGGGCGGGCCGGCTTCTCGGCGGTCAGGAAATAGATGCCCTGCTCAGCCACGGTCCACGCGCTCCAGTACCCCGCCTTGTGGGTGTCCAAGACCAACGTCTCCTCGCCCCCCTCTGCCGGGACACGCCAGATTCCCGTCACGTTGTGCCCCTTCGTGTAGTATAGGAACTTACCATCCAGAGACTCGTGAGCTACGGACCCGCCACCTTTCGTTACCCGCCGTGCCGCGCCGCCGTCTGCGGACATCTTCCAGATCTGCGTACTGCCGCCGCGGTTGGATTCGAAGTAGATCCACCGCCCGTCCCTCGACCAGCTTGGTGCGCTCTCTTCGTCGGGATCTTCGGTCAGACGCCGCGGCCTGCCCCCTTCGGCGCTGATCACGAAGATGTCGGGGTTGCCTTCGACGCGGGCGTCAAAGGCGATCTGCCTCCCGTTTGGAGACCAGCAAGGAGAGCCTGCCTGGGGGCCATTGAAGTTGGTTAGCTGGACTGGATTTGAGCCATCGGCCTCACAAGCCCAGATCTCAACGCTTCCTGACCGGTCGGAACTGAACGTTATCCTTTTCGCGTCCGGCGCGTATTGAGGAGCAGAATCAGATTTTGAGGACGAGATCAACATCGTGGGCGCGCTGACCTTCTGGTTTGTGCCTGCCAGCTCAACTCGCCAGATGTTTGTGTCAAGAAACTGCTGCGCGTAGGCCAACCGGTCCCCCTTGCGAGAGACGCTCAAACGGGCGATGTTATACCCTACCGCAGTCATAAGCCGCTCTGGCGCGCCGCCCGATGCAAAGACCCTCCACAAACCTACGTCCCCCTGCCTATTCGAGATGAAGACAATCTCGCGTCCGTCCGCGGTCCAATCCAAATCTCTAATATCCCGGTTATCAAAAGTCAGCCGTCTCGGTTCGCCGCCCTCGGCTCGCATCACGTAGATGTCCTCTATACCCTGTCCGCTCATGCGGCTGAATGCGAGCTGACTGCCGTCAGGCGAGAAGGACGGGGTGTTATCGCCCACCGATCCGGCGAGAGGTGAGCTTAGCTTGCGCTTCTCACCCGACTCGGTCGAGATCAGGACAATGCTGAAAGGCTCCGCTGGGGAGTTCTTGTCGGGCACCGCGACGAACTTCCCATCCAACGAGAAGGCCAGCCCGTCCCCCCCGACTCCGGAACCCAAGCGCCTCGGGAAAATATCAACCAGCTTACGCTCCGGCCCGCTCAACGAAGGGATCAGATAGACGGCATCACTTTCCTGGGTATGACGCCTGAATGCAATGTGGCTACCATCGGGCGACCAGGCGGGGAATGAGTCGTCAGCAGGATGAGTCGTCAGCCGGTGCGGCGTGCCTGTGTCCACCAGCTTAGTGTAGATATCGATATTGTCGCCTTTCTCTCCATTCCACGCGAACGCCACCTGCTTACCATCGTGTGAGAACGCAGGCAGGAACTCCATCCCGACATAGGAGGTCAGAGGGGTAGTTTGCAGCGGCGGCCGCTGCGGTTGCGGCCCTGGGCGCAGGGAGGAAAACCACAAGCCAAGGCCGACCAGCAACGCCAGCCCGACGAGGGTCATTGCCTGCATCCAGCGCTTGGCCGAGCGTCGCCCCAACGGCAGATACGGGATTACCGCTCCTTGAGAATCGCTCGAACCCAATAGGCCGACTCCCCGCCCCACCTGCCGCAGGTCCCGCAGCATCTCTCCCATACCCTGATACCTGTCTGCAGGATCTTTAGACAACGCCCGATCGATCGCCGCAGACAATCCAGCAGGTACACTCTCATTGAACTCCGACACCGGCGTGTGGGGCTCGTTGATCACCGCGCTCATAGTCTCGGCCTGAGACTCTCTCTTGAAGGGCAAATCACCGCTCGCCATCTCGTAGATAACTACCCCCAATGAGAAGATGTCGCTGCGGTGGTCCACACGCTCACCCCGCGCCTGCTCGGGTGACATGTAGCTGGGCGTGCCCATCACTGCGCCCGTCCTGGTCAGCTCCGACTCAGCACTGTCCGCATCCTCGCCGCCGCCGGCATCCGTCAGCTTGGCCAGTCCGAAGTCGAGCACCTTCACCTGTCCGCGAGGAGTGATGATGATGTTGGTTGACTTTATATCTCGATGGATGATCCCTTGGTCGTGGGCCGCTGCAAGAGCGTCTGCCGCCTGGAGGCTGATCGAGAGCAGGGCATCCAGCTTTAGCGGACGAGACTCGATGATCTGCTCGAGGGTGACTCCCTCGACGTACTGCATCGCGATGAACAGGTAGCTTGACGACTGTCCCACCTCGTGAATGGTGCAAATGTTCGGGTGATCGAGGGCCGACGCGAGTTGAGCCTCTCTTAGGAAGCGCGCCTTAAGTTGGGGATCGAACGTAAGTGAAGGTGGCAGAAGCTTGAGGGCAACTTTGCGACCTAACCTTGTGTCGCGTGCCAGATAAACGTCTCCCATTCCGCCCGACCCAATCTGCCCGAGTACCTCGTAGTGCGAGATATGCTGACCCCTGCCTGTTTTAGGTTGGTTATCGGTAAGTAAGTCCGCCACCAGTCTTGCTGGAGGCGATTCAATGAAGGCATTTTCTTGCGCGTCAGAAATTAGTAAGGATTCCAACTCGCGACGCAGTTCTTCATCGCCTGAGCAGGCCCGGTCCAGGAACGAAGCACGCTCGGTCGCCGGACAGTCAAGCGCCGCTTCGAGCAATTCGTCCACTTGCTTCCAACGCTCAGGCTTCATTAGTCGCACCTTTGCTGAGCGTCCGGTTTAGCCATCCCTTTGCTTTGCGCCATTCTCGCTCGACTGTGCGGGATGTGACCTTCAACACCTCGGCCACCTCTTCGGTAGTTAACCCGCCGAAATACTTCATTTCAACGATCTGGCTCTTGCGCGGGTCCATCTCTGCTAGATTATTCAGCGGCTCGTCGAGGGCGATCACGTCAGCGACGTCTTTAAACAAAACCGCCTTCTCCGGAAGCGACACCACCTGTGCCTTGCCGCCTCGTTTCACCCGCGCGCCACTCCGTGCGTTATCTCCCAGGGAGCGGCGCATCCGTTGCCCGCGCACGCCGACAGACGGC
>CAZOOE010000033.1:0-22830 GCA_964581275.1 uncultured Clostridia bacterium | reverse complement strand
GACTCTCCGACCCCCCCGGCGCTGACTGCGCCGCGACTCCCGCCTCAGCCAGCCTTGTCCGCGACCGAGTCAAGTCGTTAACGCGCAGGCGCAGCTCAAATAGTCCTTCTCCGATTTCCGCAAACGCCGTCTGCACCAATCCAGGACCCTCTGAAGCAAGAAGATCAATAACAAGTTTCCCCGCGATGCAGCGAATGCGACGCGCGCCCAGTTCCTCAACGAACTCCTCCGGTCCTGCCGACAATCCAAGGACTTCAGTGTAGAATTCTCTGGCAGACGACAAGTCATCGGTAATGATTGCCACAGCGACGACTTCGGTGGCGCCATTCGTGTGAGCGTCTTGTCGTTCTGGAGATAATCGTTCGGGGTCCGGCTGCTCCCACTCGATGACTCCGGGATAGAGATGTCGGGTCGAGATCGGGCCGGTGGGTAAGATTCGATTCTTTGTCACCAACCCGTCTGGTCTCACGCGCCCTAATGGAAACGGTGAGCCGGCATTGATCCCCGCATCAACCAGGCGCGCGGCAAGTGAATCCAACGCGTGCGTCTCGAGGATGACATCGACCCATCCTCCGTCGCGTTCTTTGAGGAAATTCGTCAGTCCCTCTCCCTGCGCTCCAAGCCGTGACCTTTCTTCCGGATCGTGAATTGCGATAAGTTCGATGAAACCCCATCCAAAGCGCATAATCGTGTTGTGGGTGCCTCTTCCTGGATGTCGTCCGCCGGGGACGACATCGAAGCCTAGTTCGCGATACTTGCGACTTGCCTCATCCAAATCGCGGACGGCCATCATCGCGTGGTCGAAACCAGCGATCAAAGGCTCTGTCATCGTCATAACCTCCCTACGTTTGTGAGATCCCAGCAATTTCAAACACTGACTGACTCTGGCACGTTGAGAGTGAAGAATTCCGCCATGCGATCAAAGGTTACCTCGCGCCGCAACGCGGGCTCAGCACCGTCGAAGAGCTCGTCGATTACTGGCTCGGGATTCGGCCACGTCAGGTAATTGTGCGGATAGTCCGCCCCCCACATTGCAATCTCACTAATGTTGTTCCATCTCTCGCGAATCATCCGGCCACCGACAGGATCATCCTCGAAGGTCACCCGGATCTGCCGTTTGAAATACTCGCTCGGCGGCATGCTCAACTTGGAAGCCGCATCGTCGTGCTCGCGCAAAGGACCACGGACCCGCTCCTGGCGGTCCATCCACTCTATGAAATAAGGTACCCATCCGATGTTGCATTCGGAGTAGACATACCGCAGATTCGGGTTTCGCTCGAAAGCTCCGCTGAAAACCATCTGCGCCATCGGTTTCATGATGTTGGTCGGCGCGGTGCTGAAGTGCGCCTTCGCCAACCCCCGCACTTGTGGTGGGTAAGGTACTCCGGCCGCGTCACCAATGTGGCTGCAGATCGGGATACCTGCTCCAGCAGCGATTTCCCAAACCGGATCCCAAACTTCGTCCTGAACCGGCGCGGCAACATCCCAGACCGGGAACTCAACCGCCTTTATGCCATGTCTTGCAAGCCGCTCGATCTCATACCGGCAGAACTCGGGCAAAGCAGTTGGCAAGACCGGCAGCGCGAGTATACGGTTCGGGTCATGACCGTCGAATTCCAACACGAAGTCGTTGTAGGCACGGTAGCACTCTCGCAGCAGTTCAGGATCTTCGATTTTCCACTTACGTGTGGGGCCGAACATGACAGCGCCATAAATTCCCGCTTTATTCATGTGCTCTAACAACAGCTTCGGGTCGGACGGCGGCAGTGAGTTCGCCGGGGTCTCAACTCCCATACCCCGAAAGCGCTCGTGATGCGCGTAGTTTGATTTGCCGTCAGCCGACTCCAGATGACGCTTACCCTCCCACTCCCAGTATGTGCCTTCGTCGGTCTCAACGACCTTTGGAGCACGGTCTCTAAACCGCGATGCTACTCGCGACTGCCAGAGGTCCTTTGGCAACCAGTTGGGGTCTAGGGGATTGTCCGCCGAGTTGTACTTGTAATCCATGTCTATTCTTCTCCTCTTTCTTCTACTTAAGTCCGTCAGACGAGCGGCGATTCACATCGTGGAAGGACCGGAGCTCATCAAGGGGGCGCAGCGCGATCGCCCCGCAGGTTCTCGGAGACGAGTTCTCGCGGCCCACCGAAAAGTGTGTCGCGCAATCCCAGGAGCTTGCCGTCGCCCGAGAGGCGATACATTTGGGACGAAGTTTCACCGGGGCGCGTAATGCAGACCTCCCAGTTCACGCTTTCCTCAGTCGATTGCCCGGTTTCGTTTGGCAGAGATGGCTCTGCTGACAACACGGCAAACTGCACAGCTTCGTGCTGGATGTCCAGCAACGATGCCTCCGTCCGTGCTGACTGCAATGCCAACCACTCCGGTAGGACGCTAACCGCAAGCCTCTCACTCGGAAGCACTGGTGCGCTCGTTACGGTCGAGTTGGTACTGTAGCCGTCCGGCTGTGTGACCCGAACACGAAATACCCCGTCATCCGACCAGACAATCTCGTTGTTCTCACACCCGACGTTCGTAACCGACTCGATCTCCGCGCGGCGAAGAGTCCAGTCCGACGCGAGCCATAGTCGCGAGGTGCGTTCCTCTCGTCCGCGAGGACCACTCCTAACCGAACGCTCGTCCACTTGCCAACCGCCACTCGGCAACAGAACGTGGCGATACGTGACGAGTCCGACAGGGATTTCGCTGAACCACTCCTCGAGGGTGTTCTCTCGCGCGGTCCCTGTGTTGAGCGTGTGTTCGAAGCCAGGTAGTTCCAGTCGCGGACGCTCCGAAAGCGAGCCAATGTGTTGCTCAAGCATTTCGTCCAAATCCGCCCGCGTCAGGTAAAGTCCGTTGACGAACACAGCGTCCAGCTTTCGCATTGATCCGACATCCGCAAAGGGATTTTCACGCAACAAAAGCAAGTCGGCGCGCTTGCCCACCGCCACCGTCCCGCTAACATTGGATTCCCCAAGGAAGCGTGCTGCCTCCACAGTACCGCAACGCAGGGCCTCGTATGGACTCAAGCCTGCCTCGACAAGATTCTCGAGCTCCTGATGAATCGCGCAGCCGTGAACGACGAACGGGTTCGGCGCATCTGTGCCCAACAGCAACGGCGACCCTTCTTCATTGAAGATCGCGACGACCTTAGCGAGGGACTTGTCGCGGCCACGTGAGAGGGCGAGCCATTCCTGTTCGGAGCAAGGTAGTGCGGCGTAGCGCGTCCTCAGTAGTTTTTCCCACACTCGTACCGTGCCCGGGTGCTCATAGGTCAGGTCAGGGTCAGCCATCGCCACGTCCAAGGCCTGATTCTGTTTTTGCCAGACTACAAGCGTCGGGCAATTCCAAATGTCGGCGGCAGCCATCGAGTGAGCGAGCCTGCGAATAGAATCGAAATCGAGATGGTGGGCAACTAACTCCAGCGCTTCTCGGTTGCCCAGCCGCGATGCGGCATCACGAGGTGTTGGGTCCGCCTGCCCATCGGGAAGATGACCGGTTGCAATACCAGTAAGGTGTTAAAAAGAACCCATTCCCGCCGCAATCGCCTGCTCGAACGTGATCCCATCCGGACAATGTCCTGCCATTCGCACACCAACGCTCGCCGCGGCACTACCAAGCGCATTGAGCGCATCGAGCGTGAGCCATTGATATGCCTTCATCTCTCGGTAGCCTCGCGCGACCAGCCGTTGCGCCAGCGGTTCCGCTTGCGCTGGATCGACAAGGGCGAGCGAGCGAGGTCGAGCGGTCAAACCCTGAGAGCCCAGTCCATCAATCAGCGGGCTGACGGTGTAAATGCGCGGCCCTGCGAGTTCCCCGCGCTCGACCATACCCGATAACGCGAGATGAAACGGCAGGCCTTCCATGTTGCGTACCTGTGTCACGCCATTGGCCAAGTAGAGACGGAGCACTCCGGCATCGGTAATGTGCGTATGCATATCAGCGAGCCCCGGCATCAGGTATCTGCCCGAGCCGTCAATTGCCTGCGTGCCGGCAACATCGATCGCGGAGCTCGGCCCAAGTGCGCGGATAAATCCACCTTCGATTATTAACGTCTGATCTGAGAGCACACGGCTGCTCTCCATCGTGATGACCGCGAGATTACTGATGGATAGTGGTCCGCGAATGCGATACGAAGCTGTCGCACTAGCATCAAAACCTATCGACTTGCTCTCTTCATTCGACCGCGTCATACATTCGATACCTGCTCTGCAACATGCGTCTTCGGCTCTAACTGCTGCCCGTGTACTTCGGCGAGCGATGGCCAATGGTCGGCCCAGGGTCGTGCTGCTTCGATGGCAGCGGACATGCGCATTACGCCAACATCATCGCCATACTTGCCCACGATCTGAATCGCTAACGGAAGGCCGCAAGAGTGAAAGCCGGCGGGAACTGCCGCCGCGGGATTCCGCGCAGTATTGAACGGTGAAAGGAACGGAAAAGAGTTTGCGTTGCTCCCGTCAACCTTCGGGGCTATCTCAGCGACGGGAGTGATCAGGAAGTCATACGACTTAAACCATGAAGTCATCCGCTCGCGGTATGCCTGACTACATCGCAGCAGCAGGCGGTATTGCCATGCCAATGCCCTACGTCCGGCTTCATAGATCGGCCTTGCATAATCTGTGAGGTTTTCGGCGTGATGTTCCCAGAAGCCGGGAGCAAGAGATTCGGCTGCTGCATAATGGTCACCCGAATAACCCCACACGCCCGGCTCCAACTCATGTCTATCTGAGAAAATTGGCGGGTGGTCTTCAAATACCTCACAACCGAAACCCCTAAGCAGCTCTGCAACTTCGTCCAAAAATCGGATCACTTTGGGATCTGTCTGCGCACTGCCACCAAGGTCGTGGCTGACTGCCACGCGAGTTCTCCGAATCGATCGGGTATCAAGATCGAAAAAATCGGCAACCGGCTCCAGTCTGGATTCAGGATCGCGTGAATCGAAACCAGCCAAAACCTGCATCAGCAGAGCTGCGTCACGAACTGTGCGCACCAAAGGGCCGTTGTGTGACCGGCCCGGCGCAGCTCGCCATTGCTGAACGGTCGGGATGCGCTGATACGTGGGTTTCAGTCCAAAGACCCCTGTGTAAGCGGCGGGCACGCGAATCGAGCCGCTGGAATCGGTACCGACCGCGAGTGGGCCCAAGCCGGCAGCAACTGCTGCTGCTGCACCACCGCTAGAACCGCCGCATGTGTGATCAAGATTCCACGGGTTAACGCCCGGTTCCCCGAGCCGATTGCAAACCTTGGCGAGCAGCGCAAACTCCGATGTATTTGTCTTTCCTAAGATCACCGCCCCGGCGCGACGTAAGCGCCGGGTGATCTCGGAATCCTCCTGATAGTTGTCTTTGAACGCTAACGAACCGTAGGTGGTCGGTAGACCCTTCATCTCGATCGTATCTTTGATTGATACGGGCACACCGCACAAAGTTGGCTTCTCACCGGGTGACTGCCAGACGTGCTCCGCTACCATCGCAGCTTCGCGCGCGTCGTCTTCATTGACCGATAGATAAGCGCGCAACAATGGGTTGAGCTGTTCAATGCGCTCCAGCAATTCAAAATACCTCGACTGGAGAGAAATCGTGACGGGCATAGCCTGCGAGCAGTTCGCCACCGGACAGTCGCCAGAAATTACTGCTTTTCATTTCACTCGCTCCACCCACACCAGGTTGTGTGTTTGCTAGCAGGCGCGCGAGGATGCATGGCGCGGACTCTATCCGGATACCCAATGTACAAGAAGGCAACTATGTCATCTGCTTCGCTAAGCCCGAAGAATTCCATCACTCGTGGATCTTCAGCAGATTTTCCGGTGCGCCAGAAGGCGACAAGTCCGAAGGTAGGCGCCGCGAGGATGATATTCTGTACCGCGGCTGCGGTCGACGCGACATCCTCGATTCGCAGCGCCTTCGGATGATCGGTGCGTACCGCTGCGACGACAATAAGGACTGGTGCGTGCAGCGGCTTGCGGCGCTCCGCTTCCAGCAACATCCGCGATTGTGCGCTGTTTGGATCGTCCAGTTTGTGAGCAAGTCGCTCTGCTAGAAAGTCTCCAAAACGCGCGCGCTCCTCGCCGGCCAGGACGACAAAGCGCCAGGGTTGATTTAGATGGTGGTTGGGAGCTGTCACCGCAACGTCGAGCAATTGCCGAATTACGGCCTGCGGCGGACATTCCTCACGATACCTCGTTGCGCTCTGACGGTTTAGGATTGCATTAATTATCGGAGGCGCCGAATCGTCAACCATTGTCATTGCTCGTTCCATCACCTGTGTAATCCCTACTGCCCCAAGTCTGCGAAACGGGCTAGGAACCGCCCGAAGACTTTGGTTGCTTTCATCATCAAATCCAAACTGACATTCTCGTCTGGAGCATGTGCACGGTTGTCTGGATGGGCAAGGCCAAAGCCAACCGCCGGAAGCCGATGCGGAGAACAGACCTGGTACATTGGGGCCGTAGACATCGAAGAAATAATTCGGATCGCCGATGTACCGAACAAATCTTCGGATGCCTGCGCGGCGACTTCGGCCAGTCGGTGCGAGACGGGCGTCCACCAGGGAGACTCGGACGCGAGCGTCTTCGTCACCTCGACATCAGGGAAACCTTGCTCATCCAGATGCCGTCGCAAACAGTCCAGTATGCGTTCCGGCCGCTGATCGGGTATGAGACGCAGATCCAGCTTCGCGTGCGCCTCAGCCGGAATTACAGTCTTCATGTCGGGACCGCTCCAGCCCGACCAGATTCCAGAGATGTTGCAAGTCGGCTCGAACATAGTTGCAACCTGAGCGGCAAAGCCGGTCAGCCCGCCGACGAAGAATCGCGCGCCATGAATGCGTTTGAGTGCCGACTCCTCAAATGGGAGTGCTCTCAAGTGAGCCAATTGTTCGTCTGTCGGTCGACGTACGTCGTCGTGGAAACCGGGAATAGCAATGCGTCCGTCGGGTTCCTTGAGCGTAGAAAGCGCTCGCGTCAATCTTTCTGCTGCGTTGGGGAGAAGCATGGACATCTCGGAGTGGATATCGCGCGACAGCGAGCGTACGGACAGCTCTACATAAAGGATGCCGCGCAGCCCGCACGTAATCATCGGGCGGCCTTCCGTATCCAGGTAACCGGCCTCGTTTAGCGCCGCATCAGCCTTCAAAAAATCCGGACGCAAACCTAACAGGTCAGCAAGATGGCGGCTGCCGCTCTCCTCTTCGCCTTCTACAAGAAAGCGGACGCGACACGGTAATTCGCCAAACGTCTCGCGATATGCCTCGACGGCGTGCAGACGTGCGAGGAACGAACCCTTGTTATCATTGGAGCCACGCGCGAACAGATAACCGTCGCGGATCGAAGGCTCATAGGGCGGCGTCGTCCACAATGCAAGCGGCGCGGCCGGCACAACATCGTAGTGCTGGACGCAGATGACAGACCGAGCACCCGCGCCAATCTCGCCGAGTACAAGAGACGGGACACCGTTCATTTCAACGATGTCGGTCGTTGCTCCAAGCTTGCGCAGCCGCTCTGCCGTCCAACATGCCGCCTGGCGAAGCGGCTCGGGAGACGCCGTCTCGCTCGGAATGCAACAGTATTCGACGAGTTCATCCGTCCAGCCAGAAAAGCGCCGGTCAACGAGTTGATCGTAAGCTGTGAAATCCATCTTCACTTCGGTCCGTCCAGTAAATAACCTTGCTTGAAACGCAGTCTGATATTCTTGATCTGCTCGAAATCAACGAGGGGATCACCATCAAGGACAAGGAAACTTGCCTCGTACCCTTCAGACAGCAAGCCGAGCTTGCGCGTCGGCAAAATCGTCCGCGGCGTGTCTTCACACCAGATTTTTATCAGTTCCAGATTGGTGAATACACCGAGCTTTTTGATATAGAGGACATCCTTGACCGGCGAGCGCCCAAAGCTATCCGATCCGAACGCGATTTTGACTTTGTATTGCCGCAGAAGTTTAAGATTGTGGAACATCACCGCTTCAGTGCGCTCTTTGATTTGAGCATTGAAGGATTCGCTCTTGGGGTCGAAGGTGTCGAAGAAAGCCGGCGCCGGTACAACCCACACGCCGCGCCGCGCGGTCTCTTTCGCGTCTTCCTGTGTCAGTTGGAATTTCTTCGGATCATCATTCACACGGATGAAATGGCCAGGCAAGTGCGCCATCTCATCAATACCCGCTTTTAAGGCGATGCGGTAATCAAAGGCCGAAGTGACATGCGCGCTCACTCGCAACCCGGGAGCGTGGGCCTTTTGGACGATCAGCGGGATGAGCTTCGGATCCAACGTTCGGTCACCGACAGTGTCACTGCGTTGCTTTCGTGTTTCGTATTCTTCGCTGAACAGCAAATAAACCTTGATAAAGTCAGGCTTTCCCGCGAGAATGATCGGCCATTTGCTTTCCAGATCTGATGCAGTGTCGATGATGTAGTAGGCATCGTTGTTGACCAGACGGCTCGAGCGCACCTTCTGTATTTGTTCGTCGTCAAATCCTCCCGGACGTCGGTAAAGCGCCAATCCTTCATAGACCTCCAAGGGGTGTCCGTCAGTCGCTGATAACCCGCCGTGTGAGTAAGAGACATCAACGCTGGTTGGCAGATTCACTCTGTCCGCGACCTTGAGCGCCCGCGTTCGCACATCCGTCAGGACCTTCGCATAAAACACGCCGTCCTTCAGATACATTCCGACGTGCTGTGCGATGTTGACTGGATTGTCGAAGTGATGCGTGTGGGCATCGCCAAAAGGCGGTACAACCAATCGATTCTTGAGGTCGATGACTTCATCGACTTTCGACGGCTTCCTGTGCGTCAGCCGTCCATTGACCGAATAGAAGGTTTTTCGTCGAAATCCTTCGCCGTCGAACCACTGTCCGTTGACGAACTGATAAGTTTTGCGTGGCGGAAGCTGAGCGTTTGCCTGAACCTCTTTCCAAAGACTCGGCGCGCCGACAGGGAGGATCGCTAGAGCCAAGGTAAGCAGTAACAACTTGCTTCGATGAGGTTTCATATTGTTCATTTCTGGCTTGCGATAGCTTCGACCTTCGCGAGCATGTCCTCGATCTCCGCTTTGGTGACAAGCTTGCCTGCGACTATCACGGCCTGAATCTTTTGAGTGTTGCTGATGTCAGCAAGCGGATTTGCGTCCAATAAAACAAGGTCGGCAAGCTTCCCTTTCTCGACCGTGCCGAGCGAATTTATCAGCCCAAGATACTTCGCCGGATTCCTCGTTGCGGCTTGCAGCGCTTCCATCGGCGTCAGACCCGCTTTAACCAGCAGTGACAGTTCGTCGTGCAGACTGAATCCGGGAAAGCAGTAGGGATTCGACACGTCGGTACCTGCCAGCAATTCCACTCCAGCGCGCTGCAGCGCACCCGTCACTTCCAGATATTTTGCAAAAACCTTCCTGGCCTCAGCCCAGTTCTCGGCCGTGTACATCTTGAAGCGAGTGTCATTCTTCGGATTCCAGTAATCTCTCATGCTCGGCGGGATGTACTTGATACGCGAGTCGTTTGTGAAGTTGGGATCGTCGAGATGCGTTGTTGAGCGCAACACAGTCAGCGTCGGCACCTGCCAGGTGCCATTCTTTTTGAAGCGCGCGAACAGAGCTGCGGCTTTTTGTTGATCGTAGGTTTGCGTTGCTCTGAAGACGACCGTCAGGCGCCGAAAGCGTACGGCGCTGGATTCGTCCGCAGCAGCCAAGGCCTTCAACATATCAGCCCTGATCGCTTCCTCGTCGCGCGAGCAAGCCAGCAGCACCCCAGTCAAATGCTCGATGCTCTTTTGCCCGGCGTCCGAAGCTTCGAGGGCTTTGACCGTTTCGGGGACATGACCGGCGAACGGAATGCCTTGCTTTTTCGCTTCATCCGCGATGGCGAAGTAGGCTGCGCGAGGAAGCAGGGAATACACCTTGATGAAGTCCGCGCCGTCCTGCTTCGACTTAATCACGGCTTGCCGTCTTTCGGCTTCTTTGCTGACCGCAAGCGAACCTCGCCGGACCGGTTTCGGCCCATCAACAATCGGACTGGCGATGCTCAGGCGAGGTCCAACTAGCCGCCCATTTGTGATTTCGCTGCGCCATTCGTGATGCATGGGGAAGCCCCACATCACCCGCGCGCTCGTGACCCCGTTTGCGATGAAGAGCGACAGGTATTCCTTTTGAGACCAGTGGATATGCATATCGCACAGGCCGGGAATCAGAAACTTGCCAGCGGCGTCAACCAAGCGAGCGTCTTGCGGAACTCGGATCTCCATACTGTTGCCAAGCTCGGTAATCCGATCACCTTGGATTACAACGGTCATGTCCGGCTTTGCCGCGCTCCCCGTAGCGTCAATTACCGTAACGTGACTTATGACCAACGGGTTACGTTCACCTTGTGATCTAACTGAGAACTGCGACTGTGATAGTAGGGTAGCCGACAGCAGGCAGAGCAAGAACATTGTGAGTTTTTTCATGTCTAGCCTCGGCACTTGAGAGGGGACTAGCTTCGACTGGCGCGCCTGGTCACATTCGGTTCTTCCCTCTCTCTTGACACGTGAGCTTAGGAAGCGCGTTTAGATTTGTTTAGGGTTTCCTGTTGGAAACCGCCTCAACGTCAGACAGCATTTGATCCAGCCTGGTTCGCTCCAGCAGTCGACCACGTACGACTACTGCACTGATCTTTTGTGTATTTCCTATGTTTTCTAGGGGGTTCGCTTCGAGTAAGACCAGGTCGGCTGTTTTTCCTCGTTCCACTGTTCCGAGAGAATCGAGTAGTCCCAGATATTTAGCCGGATTGCGAGTTGCAGTTTGCAGCGCCTCCATTGGTGTCAGTCCAGCTTTCACCATCAGCCTCAGCTCGTCGTGCAAACTGAATCCAAGCGCCGGGACATCGGTACCAGATAGTAGTTGCACTCCTGCCCGTTGCATTTCGCGTACGATCTGGAGTTGTTTAAGCAGAATTCTTTTCAAGCCGTCATAATCGGCCGCTGTGAAATTTTGGTAGACTCGACTCTGTCGCGGGTCCTGTTCTCTGACCTGGGCCGGCAGATACTTCAGCCGCGGATCCTTGAAGTGCGGATCAGCCAACGCAACACCGCCCTCAATTACATCGAGCGTCGGTGTGTGCCAGGTTTCGTTTTTCTTGAAACGCGCAAACAGCGCTTTCGCCTTCTGCTTGTTGTAGGCGTTGAGGTGTTTCAATTCCAATCGCCTGAGTAGGAATAAATAGTTTCCTCCCGCCGCCACGTCAGCTCTCAACTTCGCCAGGTCTGCGGACAGTTCGGCCTCGAGGTTCGAGCAGGCGAACGCAACCCCGCTTAGGTGCTCGATGCTCCTTTGTCCGGCGTCAGAGGCTTCAGTTGCCGTCACTGATCGCGGCACATGACCAGCGAAGGGAATGCCTTGCTTCTTTGCCTCATTCGCGATGGCGAAGTAGGCATCCCGGGGAAGCAGGCTGTAGACTTTTACGAAATCATAGTCTTCCTGTTTTACCTTGGTGACAGCCTGACGGCCTTCGGATTCGTTACTGACTGCAATCGAGCCGCGATGGATCGGATTGGGTCCATCAACCAGCGGACTGCCAATGACCAACCGCGGGCCGAGCAGCGTGCCATTCTCTAGCTCCTTACGCGCCTCATGATGAACCGGGAAGCCGAACATAATACGCAGTCCCGTTACGCCGTTGGCGAGGTAGAGCGGAAGATACTCTTTGACCTGCCAATGGGCGTGCATATCCCACAACCCGGGGATCAGGAATTTCCCCTTCGCGTCAATCACTCGCGCATCATTAGGAATGCGAACCGCCCCAAACTTGCCAAGTTCGCTAACCCGATCACCGACGATAACCACGGTCATTTCCTGCCGGGCCGGAGCGCCCGTGGCATCAATTACAGTAACGTGAATGAATGCTAGCGCCTTGGGCGAGGGCTGAGATTGAGACCCGAGCGGCGACGCAGCCATCAAGAGTGACGCCAGCATCGAGAAAAGGAATTGCGTTGCTTTTTTCAACTCTCTCGACCTCACAAATTAATCAGCTTGCATAATCAGGAATCCTCCTGCCCGATGAGTACCAATCGAGTTCGGCTTTTAGCAGGGTTCCTTTTTTGGATCAACTTGCAGCGAGCATACCTTTCCCTAAAAATTAAACTTAAGGGCAAACTGAATAACTCGCGGGCTGACTGAAGTGGTTGTTATTGTCCCGAACGCCGCAGAACTTACAAGAGTGTTCGGATTGGAAAATTGCGGATGGTTAAAAACATTGAAGAACTCCGTGCGAAACTCGACGTTGGATCCTTCGGTCGGCCAACGCACAGACGTCCGCTTGAACACCGCGAAGTCAGAATTGTTCTGACCCGGACCATCGATGATGCTAACTCCGCTATTGCCAAATCCTACTCCAGAGTCAATCGGAAGTGGTGCGATTGGTACAGTGAGCGGTCCAGTGGGCCCATCCACAAAGAAGCACGATCGGTTGAAGTAGTTGTTCAATCGTTGAACGACCGAGCCGCTTGTCGGCACGTTTGCATTGGTGCAGGTTGGACTCATTTGCGCGCGATCAAAACCGTTGGTGCTATAAAAAACATTCCTGAAGTTTATGGCGACGATCGTCAGAGGCTGACCGGTCTGGATCGTGGTCACGCCGGATAGGCCCCAACCGCCGAGAAGCTCGCCATACAATCCGGGTCGATTTGAGCCGATTGGGAAAGCATAGACATAGCTAAACACGAAGCGGTGAGTGCGATCGAAGTCGGAGCGTCCGTAACGAGCACGGGGATCGTTCTGATCTCCGAGTGTGGCAGAGACACCTTGAGAAGTGGCGTCGACATTCGCGCCGTCGGTATCCAGACTCTTAGAAAAAGTGTAAGAAGCCTGGAACTGCAACCCTGCACTGAATCGTTTCGTCAGGCTCGCTTCCAAACCGTTATAGAAGGACTCTCCAGAGGTTTCTATGAGCCGAGAGCTCGTCGAAACTCCTTGAATGGGAACACGCTGTGCGATGTTTGTCGGCGAGTTAGTAGTCACTCCGCGTATCGGGTTCGACGGACTTGCGAGCAGCGCCTGATTTGCAAGCCGAGTCCGTAGCTGATGAGTTCCATGCGTGCCTACGTAGCCCACCTCCAGCAGGAAGTCTCGCGCCAATTGAGTTTGGACATTCAAGCTATATTGCTGGGTCCTGGAGGGCTGGTAGTCCGGAGCGAGCGCTATAACCGCCAAGTTGCTTGTTGGCGTAATAAGACTAAATATCGGAAAGTCACTGAGCGCCGGGGCGGAAGGAAACGGATTGCTAAAGCTGGCCACCCCGCCGGCGGGGGTCGAGAGACCGAGTGCAAACGGCTGAGCCGAGGCGAATTGAAACGGGGTCTGCGAAGACAGCCGCGAGTAATACAGTCCCCAGCCTCCGCGCAGTACAAACAGAGTAGATTTCGGCAATACCTGCCAGGCGAAACCAACGCGCGGCGCGAAAGCATTTTGCCCGTCGCCATCAACCACGTATTTGGTGTCTAACTGGGTAACGGTCGCGGGTACCGAGTTCCCCGCAAAGTGTTCCGGCGCAACGTACCCTGCAAGCGTGCCTGAGGCCGGAGGATTTGGATTGGCGAGCGCGTAATAGAAATTCGCGTTGCGTCCCTGCTTGTCGTAAAAGGTGCCAATCCGCTCATAGCGCAGTCCAAGGTTGAGCGTCAGCTGACGCGTTACCTTGTAGTCATCCTGAGCGAAAACCGAGCCATTGCGCACACGGAAAGCACGATCACGCAAACCGAGAGCCGCGGACGAAGATTGTATGTTACTGACAGCCGTGCCTCCTTGCGCCACGCTCTGCGACGCATTCAGGCCTAAAAGGAAATCTGCAAAAGATGCGAAGTTTATTGTCCCAGAGGGCGCGAACCCGGTATTGACCTGGCTGAAAGTCACGTCACCTCCTAAGCGAAGCGTTTGTGATCCACGAACATAGGAAACAATGTCACCAAAGCTGTAATGATTCTGAATGAAACGGGTTGACGGAGCAGGCGAGAGCGAGTGAGAGCCGGCGATCGCGATGGTTGGAAAAGTGTCTGCTTGCGGCGGCGCATTGATTCCAATATCGGAGAACCGAAGAGTCACGCTCGGCGGACCCTGAGTAAAAACCAGGCGACTAAACCCAAGCCGCGCTTCGTTGAAGAGCGACGGACCAAAGAGATAAGTGTGCGACAACGAGAAATTCCGGAAATTGGCCTCGCCGGCGATCGGGAAGCCTGGGGTATTGAAACCTGAGGGAAGAGCTGAGGAGGTATCGCTGTTGGAATAAAAGAAGCGGCTCTCCAGCTTACTCTTCGAGGTATGCAAAAAGTCTATGTTTGCCATATACTGGTCTTCGTTGAAGAACCGGGGAATGGTAAAGGTCGAGAAGCCACGACGGGCAAACGGCTGACTCGGATCGATCACCTGGGGGTTCGGAATAAGAAACGTGTTGTCCGCTAGCTTCATTTGCAACAGTTTGAGCGCGATGGGATTGATATTTGACCCGTCGGCGCGTATCGCTATCCCATTGCTCCCTCTCTGCCCGGCACTCGAAAACAAACTTCCGATTGCCCCGGCTGAGCGATCGTTTGTAAGCGCGGGGGCGAAAACCGAGCCAGGGTTACCTATCCCGTTAGATTGACGGGTTCCCTGGTAAGAACCGAAGAACAGGAGTTTGTCCTTCATGACCGGGCCGCCCAACGCAACCCCAAACTGATTCTGGTTCAGAATTCCCTTTTTCTGTCCGGCTCTGTTGGCGAAGAAGTCATTGGCGTTCAATGCGGTATTGCGGAGGAACTCAAAAGCTGTTCCATGAAAATCGTTGCCTCCTCCTCTGGTCACCACGTTGACGTTTGCGCCGGCATTGCGTCCAAACTGGGCGTCGTAGAGACCGGTCTGCACCTTGAAAGTCTGAATCGTATCCGGATTGGGAATAGGCACTCCACCGCTAAAGATTCCATCTGCTTGCAGGTCATTTACCCCGACTCCATTCATCTGGAAACTATTGTCGTAGGAGCGCGCCCCGTGAACATAAGTGCCTGATCCACCGACAGTGCCGGCGCCGGAAAAGCCATTTCCAAAGGTTCCGCTCGTACCGCCGCTGCCCCTTCCGGATTGCGCGGCATTGGTCACATCCGTTGTTACACCGGGCGAGAGCGGCAGAATCTGCGTGTAGTTGCGCGTTACCAGCGGCAAGCTGACGATGGCGGTTTTGTCCGTCACTCTACCGAGCGTACTCGATTCGGTCTGCACCACGGGTGCATCGGCATTGATTGATATCGTCTCATCCGCGGCGCCAACTTCGAGTTCAATATCCAGCTTTGTAGTTTCCGTCACCTCCACGCGGATGCTAGGGCGGACTCCCTTCTTGAACCCGTTCCTGGAGGCCTCTAAGCGATAGGAACCCGGTGGCAACAAGGGCACTACAAATGCTCCATCGGAGTGGGACGTTACGGTGCGTGTCTCACCGGTCGCTTCGTTCGTCACCTTGATCCGCGAATCGGGTACTACCGCACCAGTCGGATCGGTGATGGTGCCGCTGAGGGCGCCAGTCGACGACGTTTGTGAAAAACATGGTGCGGCGTTCACCGCGCCCATCGTCATCAATAGAGCCAAAGTAAGAATCGGCTTGCCGAGAATAGAGTCGAGCGAGCGCCCGCGTTGGAAGACGGCCGTACTAAGGTGTGCTGAATGGATTGTCCCTGTCATAAGCAGTTTCTCCTTCTTAAGGCATTGAATCCGTAATTCCGTCCATTACAGAATCCAATACGCTTTCGACAGAAAAGAAGTGACATTTTAGGTTTCCGCTGGTTTGAGCGCTTGAGCGGGTACAAAGGTGTTTTCTCCGCTCAAGACCTTCTGATAAACTGACATTTTCTCAAAAGAATAAAGCGCGACAAGGTTTCCTGTATGCGCCGCCAGACAGCTTCGCTTCGCTCTGACGCCTATGATCAGCCAGCGGCGGGCCAATAGTCTTTAAGGAAGCTTGAATTTTTTCTGAAGGGAACCCTGAAGGATGCAAAAGATAGCGAAGAGCGAGCCAGACCCGGTCAGTTACAAGTTTGGCCCCTTCCGCCTTGAGGCATCCGAACGCCGCCTGCTGCGTGACGGAGCGCCGATACTGCTTCCGCCTAAAGCGTTCGATACGCTCCTCGTACTGGTCGCCAATTGCGGCCGCATCCTGAAAAAAGATGACCTGATGAAGGCAATATGGCCGGAGACCCTCGTTGAGGAAAACAATCTCAGCCAGTACATCTCGGCCTTGCGAAAGGCGTTAGGCGACGATCCGAACGGACACCGCTACATCGAGACCTTACCGCGCCTGGGTTTCCGCTTTGTAGCGCGAGTTATTGAGGCGCGCGAAGATCAATCCCCCAACACAACTAAGAGTTCACAGGCCGATGGGGCTTCCATCAGGTCGATCGCCGTGCTCCCGTTCAAATATCTGGGCAGCGATGGCGGAGATGAATACCTGGGCCTCGGTATTGCTGATGCGATTATCACGCGGCTCAGCAATCTAAAGCAGATCGTAGTCCGCCCGACAAGCTCGGTGCGCAAGTACGCCGCCGGACTCGAGGATGATGCTCTCATGGTAGGCGAAGCGTTGCGCGTCGAAGCAGTGCTTGAAGGAAACATCCAACGCGCAGGTAATCGCATTCGTGCAACGGTCCAACTCATTAGCGTCCAGCACGAGGCGCCACTGTGGGCCGAGAAATTTGACGTGGAATTCAAGGATATCTTTACGGTCGAAGACGCTGCTTCCGAACAGGTTGCGCGCGCATTGATCCTGAAACTAACCCGTGAGGAACGAGAGCTGCTGACGAAGCGGTACACCGCAGACAGCGAAGCTTATCAGCTTTACCTCAAAGGACGCTACAACTGGAACAAGCGGAGCCGCGGTGGCTTGCGGACCGCCAGCGCATACTTCCAGCAGGCCATAGACAAAGATCCGAGCTATGCGCTGGCCTATGCAGGGCTTGCAGACTGTTACAACTTGCATAGTTATTACGGCGAGCTCCCACCCAGAGACTCTTTTCCAAGAGCCAAAGCGGCGTCAATCAAAGCCCTGGAAATTGACGAAGGGCTTGCCGAAGCTCACACTTCTCTTGCCTTTGTCAGAGCCTGGTATGATTGGGATTGGTCCTCAGCCGAGAGTGAGTTTCAGCGGGCTTTGGAGTTAAACCCAAACTATGCCACCGCGCATCACTGGTATGCGCTCTTTCTGATGGCCATGGAGCGCTCCGGGGAGGCTCTTCAGGAAATACGGCGGGCTCAAGAGATCGATCCGCTCTCACTCCCCATCAGTCGAGATGTCGGCCTGGTGTATTATCGTGCGCGGCAATGCGATCAGGCGATTGAACAATACCTCAAAACAATCGAGCTGGACCCGGGCTTTTGGTCAGCGCATCAGCACCTCGGCTGGGCCTATGAACAAAAGGCGATGTATGAAGAGGCTATCGCCGAATTGAACCAGGCAATAGTAGCGGGCGGCGACCGCACGCGAATATGGTCGGAGCTCGGGCATCTTTATGCCGTTTCGGGTCGACCTTCGGAAGCGGAAAAGATACTCGGTGAACTCCAGCAGCGCGGTGCCCAAGGTTACGTTTCGCCCTACGAGATCGCCCTCATCTATGCCGGATTGGACGAGCACGAGCAAGCTTTCGCGTGGCTTGACCAGGCCTGCCGAGAACGCTCCGGCTGGTTGATTTACTTAAGAGTCGAGCCGATGCTCGATGGTCTGCGTGCGGATCCGAGATTTACAGAGCTGCTACAGCGCGTCGGCTTGGCTGCCTGAGTAGCGGTTAACCTCCTGAGGCCCAGAGCATCCACCGTTTGCGCTGAGAATCCCAAACCCTCTTCAGCGGATGGGCTCTCGAGCCGTGACCTCTCAGCAAATGTTTGGAGACCCACAGCAGGAATGACAGCGTTGGGACATTACAGGGTACCTTTCTAGGAGTAGGATGCATAATAATTCATAGATAATTGCGATCCGCCGCTGTTCGGCAAATCGTGTGATGGTCAGCAGATCAGCAGATTCTCGGGAGTTGTTCGCCAACTAACATATCGACGATTCTAGTGCCACCAAAACCGGTGACCATCGATACAATACCCGTGGGCTCAGCTGCGACTTCTCCAATCACGCACGTCTCTCGGCCGAGGGGATGCTCGCTCATTCGCCTCACGAGCGGATCGGCGATCTCGGCCGAAACGATCGCGATGAGTTTGCCTTCATTAGCAACGTAAAGCGGATCCAGACCGAGTATCTCGCACGCCCCGTGAACTTCAGCGCGAACCGGGATTTGACTCTCGAAAATCCGAACGTGGACCTCAGAAGCCAACGCCATCTCGTTCAGCGTTGTCGCAACCCCGCCTCGAGTGGGATCACGAAGACAATGAATCGCATCGATGCTTCCGAGACGCTCAGCTTCATCTAGCATCGCCGCCACCAGCGTATTCAAAGGCGCGGTGTCGCTTTCGATCTCGGTCTCCAGCCCGAGCTCCCCTCTCGCGATCATGATCGTGGTCCCGTGATCGCCTATCGAGCCGCTCACAATCACCTTGTCGCCCACGCTAGCGCGCGAGGCAGACACCTTAACGCCCGATTCGATAACCCCTATCCCGGACGTGTTGATAAATACCCTATCGGCGCCTCCTTTTTGAACCACCTTGGTATCACCGGTTACTATCTGAACACCTGCTTTAGCTGCCGCAGTACGCATTGAATCGAGGATGCGTTTCAAGTCCTCGATCGGAAATCCTTCTTCGAGAATGAATCCGGCAGAGAGAAAAAGCGGGAGAGCGCCGCTCATCGCCAGATCGTTAACCGTGCCATTCACCGCGAGCTTTCCGATGTCGCCTCCGGGAAAGAACACAGGATCGACAACGTAAGAGTCGGTGGTGAAGGCGAGCCTCGTAGCCCTCTGACCGGTGGCGGCACCTATCTCGAGAACGGCCTGGTCTTCCAGCAGGTCGAGAAGAGGGTTCCCGAGATATTCGAGGAAGACGCCTTCCACGAGTTCGTGCATGGCCCTGCCGCCGCTCCCGTGCGCGAGGGTGATCTGTGTATCCTTGATCTTTCTCTTGCGACGGCGCGCGCGTTCGATCCGTTCAAACAGAGGCGACGGTGTGAAGGGCTTTGTCATCTTTATCGATTCAGCGGTGTCACGCCGTTAGACTGGATCGTTCGGCCACTTTCGACAGCCGCCCGAAGTTGTAATAAGCCGCACAAGCGCCTTCCGACGAAACCATGCACGAACCAATCGGAGTCTCCGGTGTGCAAGCCGTGCCGAACACCTTGCACTCCCAGGGCTTCTTCACACCCTTCAGAATCTCCCCGCACTGGCAGGCCTTCGGATCAGCGATGCGCAACCCCGGGACCGCGAACTTCAACTCCGCATCAAAAGGAGAGTACCTCGCGCGCACTTTCATTCCGCTGCGAGCGATAGAACCCAATCCGCGCCATTCAAAATAGTCACGCGGTTCGAAGACTTCAAAGATCGCCTCCAGCGCCCTTCGATTTCCGTCTCGATAGACCGCCCGCGTGTATTGATTCTCAATTTCGGCGCGGCCTTCCACCACTTGTTTGACGATCATATAAACCGATTGAAGGATGTCCAGCGGTTCGAACCCCGAACAAACAAGCGGCTTGCCGTACAGCATCGGCACAAAGTCATACGGACGGGTGCCGATCACCGTGCTCACGTGCCCGGGACCCACAAACCCATCCAACCGCAAGTCCGGCGAGTCCAGAATCGCCTTCAGCGCCGGAACAATTGTGATGTGATTGCAAAACACACTGAAGTTCTCGACTCTGTCCTTCGCCGCTTGCAAAACAGTCAGCGCGGTCGAAGGCGCGGTAGTCTCAAACCCGAGCGCCAGAAACACGACCTGACGATCGGGATTCAACTTTGCAATCTTCAACGCGTCCAGCGGCGAGTACACCATGCGCACGTCCGCACCGGAAGCTTTTGCGTCGAGCAAACTGATCTTGGATCCCGGCACCCGCATCATGTCGCCAAACGTGGTGAAGATGACGCTCGGCTGCAGGGCAATCGATATTGAATCGTCAACTCGGCCCAACGGAATCACGCACACCGGACAACCAGGGCCGTGAATCATCTCGATGTTCGGCGGCAGCAGATCCTCGATGCCGTATTTGAAGATGGTATGAGTGTGACCGCCGCAGACTTCCATCAGCTTGAGAGGCGCGGTGGTCATGCTCGCGATCTCATCGGCAAGCTTGCGCGCAAGATCAGCTTGTCTGTACTCGTCGATGAACCTCATTTCACACCTCAGGATTCGAGCAGTGACTTATCCTGCAGGAATGTGTGAACCATATCCCACATTATGTGATAAAGCGTGACGTGGGTTTCCTGAATCCGATGAATGCTCGATGTCGGGACTGTCAGACAGAAGTCGAGCAGCCCGCGTTGGCTGATCTCGAGCATTTTGCCGCCGTCGTCTCCCGCGAAACCGATGGTTGTAATCTTCATTCGGCGCGCGGTCTCAAACGCTTGCAAGAGGTTACTCGAGTTGCCGCTGGTTGAGACTCCGAGCAAGACATCGCCTTCGTTACCCAGTGCAATTATCTGCCGCGTGAAAACATCTTCGAAACCGACGTCATTTGCGACCGCGGTGACCATCGCCATGTCGTTGGTCAGGCAAATGGCGGGCAGCGCCTTGCGCCCGACTACGATCGGGTGCATGAACTCGACCGCGATGTGCTGCGCGTCGGTAGCGGAACCTCCGTTGCCGCACACCAGCAGCTTCCGGCCACGATCGAATGCTTTCGCCAACGACCGCGACGCCGCAAGAATCAGATCGGCGTTTGTTTCGAAGAAAGTGCTCTTTATCGCAACGCTCTCGCGGGCTTTTTCGATTAGCGAGAATCGCAACTCTTCCATTAACTCTGGCGACAGCGAGGCATCGCGGTGGAGGAAAGGATAAAACGTTTTGGAGAAATCTTCAGCAGTCTTGCCCATACTTTATCACTCTAAAGCATCCTTGAACTGATCGACCTCTGTGTCATACTGGCCTATTTCGCGAAGTATGCGAAGAGTCTCTTCGGCTTCCTTCTCGTCAATCTTGCTCATCGCGAAGCCCACGTGAATCAACACGTAATCGCCGACCCGCGCATCCTCTTTGCCAAGCATCCCGATATTTACGTTGCGCTTGACGCCGCTGACGTCGACGCGGGCAATTTGATTCTCCGCATCTACTATCTCTATGATCTTGCCTGGTATCGCAAGGCACATGTCAGATTCTCCCGGAGGCCAATCGCGCGTTAGCGATGGCCGCCTGACCCAGCGAGATGCCGCCGTCATTCGGCGGCACGCGACTATGAGTCAACACATCGAACCCCGCTCGCGCCAGACGCTCACAGGATTTCCTCAACAACAGCATGTTCTGAAAGACCCCGCCCGAAAGTGCAACACGATTAAGTTTGTGATCGTCCCTTATTCGGCACGCCATCGAAGAGATCAGATCGGCGATAGCGATGTGAAACCTCGCGGAAATCAGTTGAGCGGGAACAGAGTCGAGCAGATCCTCAACGAGGCGTCGGATGACCGATCGAGCGCTGATTATACTTCCGTCTTCATCCATCTCAAAGTCGTAGCCGGTCGCGCAGTCTCGGTCGGCTATCTGTTCGAGCTCGATTGCAGCCTGACCTTCGTAATTGACGAAGTCTCTTACTCGAATCAGACTCGCCACTGCGTCGAACAGCCTACCCATGCTGGATGTCTCGTGGCTGTTTGTGCCACTCAAAGTCATCTTTTTAAGAATCGTCCACTGAGTCCGGTCAAGCAGTTGAACAAATGGCAGGTCCAGCTCTAAAAAGTTGTCGCCGAACGCGCGCTGCAGATAAACAGCCGCCATTCTCCAGGGCTCGCGTATCGCCTTTGCTCCTCCAGGCATCGGCACATATTCGAGATGTGCGATCCGTTGTGCTTCGCGAAAGTCTCCGACAAAGAACTCGCCGCCCCACAATCGGCCATCAGAGCCCATTCCAAGGCCATCCATCGCAACACCGATCACCTCGCCTTCGGCGCTGTTGTCAGCCATGCAGCTCGCAATGTGGGCGTGGTGGTGTTGAACTCCTATCCGCGGCAGGTCTTCGTCGAACGAAAATGCATATTTCGTCGAGATGTACTCTGGATGGAGATCGTATGCGACGACTTCCGGGTAGATGTTGAACAACCGCGAAAAGTGCTCGATCCCGCTCGCGAAAGACTCGAGCGTCTCGAGGTTTTCCAGATCGCCGATGTGATGACTTATGATCGCATAGTCGTCGTGGGTGAGACAGAATGTGTTCTTGAGCTCCGCCCCGCACGCGAGGATATCTCGCTCGAATCTGAATGATGTCTTTACTGGCAGCGGAGCGTAACCACGCGAACGGCGCACAACCATTTCCCTGCCATTGTGCACGCGCGCAACTGAGTCGTCGGATCGAATATGAATGCGTCGATCGTGAACGAGAAAACAGTCGGCGATTTTAGCCAGCCTCGCCAGCGCGTCGTTGTCCTCGTAACAAATCGGCTCATCGGAGACATTGGCGCTCGTCATCACCAGCGGCCGGTCGCGTCCCTCGAGGAGCAGATGGTGAAGCGGGGTATACGGGAGCATAAAGCCAAGTGTGTTGACGCCGGGGGCAACAGAGTTTGGAATCGCCGAGCCGCCTCGCCTTTGGAGTAGCACGATGGGCCGGCGCTCTGACAGCAGCAACTGCTCTTCCGCGGAAGACAGGTTGCAGTGCTGACGAATGACGTCAATCGTGTTGGCCATCATCGCGAATGGCTTGTCTTCACGATATTTTCTGCGCCTAAGCCTTGAAACCGCATCCGCGTCCAGCGCGTCGCACGCGAGGTGGTAACCGCCTATGCCTT
>CAZOOE010000032.1:0-23161 GCA_964581275.1 uncultured Clostridia bacterium | reverse complement strand
GAGACGCCATTCGATCTGAAGGCAACGGTAAACTTGCCGAAGACTACCTTTCCGCAAAAAGCAAATCTGACTCAGCGCGAGCCCGAACGCCTGGCGCGCTGGAGACAGATGGACCTGTATCACGAGATTTGCCGCGCCCGGGCGGGCCGTCCTGTGTTTTTGCTGCATGATGGTCCGCCGTATGCAAATGCTGATATCCACATCGGCACGGCGATGAACAAGATTCTGAAGGACTTCATCGTCAAGTCGCACTCGATGATGGGATTCGACGCGCCGTATGTGCCGGGCTACGACTGCCACGGGTTGCCGATCGAACTGTACGTCGACAAAAAACTCGGAGCGAAAAAATCTCAGATGAGTCCAGTGTCGATTCGGAAGGCTTGCCGCGAGCACGCTGCTCAGGCGCTAAAACGGCAGACTCGCGACTTTCAACGCCTGGGTGTTTTAGGCGAGTGGGACGATCCTTACCTCACAATGTCAAATGCGTACGAAGCAGAGACAGCGCGTTTGTTCGGGCGCTTCGTTGGTCGAGGATATGTCTACAAAGGCGCGCGGCCGGTGTACTGGTGTATCCACGATCAGACCGCGCTTGCCGAAGCCGAGGTCGAATACAAGGAGCACACCAGCCCCTCTATCTACGTTAAGTTTCCGCTTCCCGAAGATCAGGTCCGCGAGTTGCGTGGAAGAGTCGATGGCCAGTGGTCAGTAGTCGGTAAGCCGGTCTTTGTCTTGATCTGGACGACTACCCCGTGGACGCTTCCCGCGAACCTCGGTATCGCGGTGAACCCGAATTTTGATTATGCTGCGGTCGATGTAGGCGATGAGATCTACATCGTCGCGAAGGATTTGGTCGATGCCGTAGCCGAAAAATGCGGACTCACCTCGGCACGAATCGTCGCAAGCTTTCCCGGTTCGGCGCTTGATAGATTACAAGCTCGGCACGCGTGGATCGATCGTCCGTCGTTGCTAATGGTTGGCGAACACGTGACCCTGGGAGGCGAGGCCGACGCCGAAACCGAACTCGATGTTGCGTTCGCCCAAAAGAAAACCACCGGCAAAGCCGGAACCGGTTGCGTTCACACTGCGCCCGGGCATGGCCACGACGACTTTGTCATAGGCCAGCAATACCGCGACGATCTCGCTGCGGTGTACGACCAGCTACGCGATGCTGGTGTGCTCGGCGGACAAATAGCAGGCGCGGAGGTCTACTGTCCCGTGGACAATGCAGGGCGGTTCACTGGCGAGGTCGAAGGCTTTGCCGGGCAATCGGTCTTCGAGGCCAACGGTCAGATCGTGGACTTCTTGCGCGCGAACGGCGCGCTGCTGTTCACTGAAGAATATCCGCATCGTTATCCGCATTGCTGGCGTTGTCACAACCCGGTGATCTTTCGCGCTACTCCGCAATGGTTTATCTCGATGGACCGCTCAGCGGAAGTTGGGCACAGCTTGCGGGCAGCCGCGTTAGCTGAGGTCGAACGCGTCACCTGGATTCCCGCTTGGGGCCGAAGTCGTATGCGAAACATGCTCAAAGGCCGGCCCGACTGGTGCGTGTCTCGGCAGCGAGTGTGGGGAGTGCCGATCCCCGCCTTCTATTGCGCAGTCTGTGGCGAGACGATCGCAGATGAGAAGGTGATCGATCACGTATCATCTATTTTCGCAAAAGAGACGGCCGATGCCTGGTACGCGCGCGAACCTGAGTATCTGCTCCCGGAGGGATTTACCTGTCCCAAATGTGCGGGTTCGACTTTTACCAAAGAGACAGACATTCTCGATGTGTGGTTCGATTCCGGTTCGTCCTCGATAGCGGTGCTCGTCGCGGAGCGGAATCTGCAGTGGCCTGCGGATGTCTACATCGAAGGTCCTGATCAACACCGGGGGTGGTTTAACTCGTCGCTCATGGTTGGACTCGCCGCTCGCGATCGGGCTCCGTACAACACGGTGATCACTCACGGCTGGACGGTCGACGGCGAAGGCAAGGCCATGCACAAGTCCACTGGCAACGCGATGCCGGCGGACGAGGTCGTCAGCAAGCAGGGCGCGGAAATATTGCGGCTGTGGGCCGCATCCTCCGACTATCAGGAGGACGTGCGCGTCTCGCCCGAGATTCTGAATCGAATGGTCGACGCCTATCGCAAACTTCGAAACACGGCCAGATACGCGCTAGGGAACATCTCGTACTTTGATCCTGAGAGCGATCAGGTACCAGAGAGCGATATGTGGGAGATCGACCGGTGGGCGCTCGCGGTCACGCGCGAAGTCGCTCGCAAAGTGGTTGAATCCTATAAACGCTTTGACTATACGACGGTCTATCATGCGCTTTACAACTATGCGACGGTCACGCTCTCAAACATCTACATCGATATCTTGAAAGATCGCCTCTACACGTTTGCGCCCAAATCGATTGGCCGCCGAAGCGCACAGACCGCGCTGTATAAGATCGTAGACAGCCTGACCCGATTGCTTGCGCCGATTCTATGCTTCACCGCGGATGAGATTTGGGAGAATCTTCCGGGACAGCGTGAAGGCTCGGTGCATCTGGCGGAGTTTCCGGAGGCGGAGCCCCGTGACGACGATCGAGAGTTGTTGGAGATGTGGAACGAACGCGAGCGGGGCATCCTTCACGTTCGATCGGTCGTCCAACAACATCTCGAAGTGGCCCGTAGTCAGAAAATAATTGGCGCGTCTCTCGAGGCGAAGGTGACGCTCTTGGCGTCCCCTGATCAATACGTCGTGCTCAAGAGAATTGAGGATATGTTGCCCTCGATCTTCATAGTTTCACAGGTGGTGCTTCTGGAAGGAGCGTCCGGCGATCTCGCGGTTAAGGTGGACCACGCGGAGGGGGCGAAGTGCGAGCGATGTTGGAATTGGTCTGAGACCGTCGGTCAGGACCAGAGATTCCCGACGATTGACGCTCGCTGCGTGCGGCAGATCCAAGAAGGGTGGTTGGTAGAATGATGGTGTCAGGACAGGTCGGCGCCCGAGCTCGGCACGATGAACGTAACGTTGAACGGCTTGCAGTTGACGACCCGAACACTCATCCTTAGAACCAGGAGCAAAAACTTGATGAGTTCAGAAGTAATAGCCACAAGAGCCGGGACAATGAAGGTGTGGTGTCTGTTTATCGCCATGCTGGTGATGTTGTTTGATCAATTTACTAAGTACTGGGTGTCGGTGAAGCTCCGCGAGGGCGACGAGATCGACATCATTCGCGGCTTCTTCAAGTTCAGCTACACAGAGAATCCGGGCATTGCCTTCGGGATGCTCAACAACGGAAATGTCAAATGGTTGCTGGTGGCCGTTTCCGTCGCGGCGGTAACGGTGGTTGCCTACTACATGAGGCGCACTCCGGTTTCAAACACTCTTTTGCTGTGGTCGCTTGCGCTTTTGGCGGCGGGCATCTGTGGGAACCTGATCGACCGGGTCCGGCTGGGACGCGTCATAGATTTCATCCTTATCTACTACAAGAGCTATCAATGGCCGGTGTTTAACATCGCAGACACGGCGATAACCATAGGCGCGGCGCTAATGGCGATCGAGCTGTTCCTGTCGCCACAGGCGGAACGATCTCCGATAGTAGAGCCCAACGAGGCACCCAACGTGGATGGTCAGTAGCAAGGATCGATCGGAACAATGTTTCCAGAATTGTTCAAGATACCGGGGCTTGGGATCCCAATTGCGACATACGGGGTATTGCTCGCGATCGGGTTTATCGCGGCACTGTGGCTGACGGCCCAGCTTGCGGCGCACGACGGTTTGCCAAAGGATCGGATCTACGATCTTGGACTTTACATCCTCGCCTCCTCGCTCATCGGGTCGAAGGTGCTTATGGTGATCACCGAATGGAGCGAGTATCGCGGCGAGTGGCGGCGGATCTTCTCATTCGACCTTTGGCGTTCCGGCGGAGTCTACTACGGCGGCTTCTTGATTGCGCTGCTAGTGAGCGTGGTCCTTATGCGCAAATGGCATTTGCCGTGGAGAAAGACCTCCGACGCGTTTGCGCCCGGTGTTGCGCTCGGGCACTCGATCGGCAGGCTCGGGTGTTTTTCCGCGGGGTGCTGCTGGGGCAAGCCGACCACCTCGTGGATAGGTGTACACTTTACCGCGAAGGGAAGCGAGCTGACCGGAGTCCCCATTGATTCCGCGCTCGTGCCGACGCAGCTGATCGAAGCAGCAGCGAATCTCGCGATATTCGGATTCTTGATGTGGCTGCGAAAACGCCGCTTATTCGAGGGGCAAATAATCTATTCGTACCTGATGATCTACGGAGTCGCGCGATTCACCATCGAGTTCTGGCGCGACGATCCACGCGGACAAGTGCTCGGCCTTTCCACTTCTCAGTTCATTTCGGTGATTATGTTCGCGCTTGGTCTGGTGATGACGCTTTATTATTGGCGCCAGCGGTCGAATAAGAAAGTCGCGCACGGACAGGACATCGCCGCGCAGGTTTCATAGGGGTGTGGCCGCTACTTGCTGATTACTTGTGAGGGCGGCCCTCCGTGGCCGCCCTCCCATCGTAGCGCGGACAGATATGGTGTGAACGCCAATGAGGGGCGGCCAACGGAGGGCCGCCCCTACATGCTTGCTGTGAATGATGAGACACTAGTAGTAGTCGCAGGAGTCGAGTCGGCAGGAGCCCGCCTCGACTCATTTCTGGCTTCACACCTCAAAGAAATAAGCCGCACTCGAGTACAACGCGCAATCGTAGATGGCGACATCCTTGTAAACCAACGCGTAACCAAGCCCGGCTATCGTTTGCGCGACGGAGATCAGATCGAGATCGATCTGCCTGAGCCCCCGCCTGTCGAGCTCATCCCTGAACCGATTCCCCTTAGCGTCGTCTTTGAGGATGCCGATTTGATCGTCGTGAATAAGCCGGCCGGAATGGTCGTTCATCCCGGGGCGGGTATCGAGTCGGGTACTCTCGCTAATGCGCTGGTCTATCACTTCAACAAGCTTTCGGGCACCGCAGGGAGCACGAGGCCAGGGATCGTTCATCGCCTGGACAAAGAAACGTCAGGGTTGCTTGTGGTCGCCAAAAATGACGTAGCCCACGAGTGTTTGTCCGATCAATTTCGCGACCGGCAGGTCTTCAAGATGTACATCGCACTGGTCTACGGACGAGTGTCCAAAGAGCAAGGCGAAGTCGTGGCGCGAATCGGCCGCAGTTCGCACAACCGCACTCGGATGGGAGTGCTTCGAGGCGGCGCCGGTCGGACAGCTCATACGATCTTCGAAGTCGCCGAACGCCACCAGGACTTCACCTTGCTCAAGGTCCAGATCAAGACCGGGCGCACTCATCAGATTCGCGTACACCTCGCGCACATCGGCCATCCGGTGGTCGGTGATGTGACTTATGCAGGCGGGCGCGAGAACTCTATTCGCGAGGTGATGATCAAGCGCGCAGTGCAGTCCCTGGGCCGTCACTTCTTGCACTCGGCGGAGCTAAGGTTCAACCATCCGCGGACGGGCGAGGGCCTCGAGTTCAGGTCGCCGCTGCCTGCGGAGCTCACACAACTTCTTTCGAGGCTTGGAACGGACGTCACAACACAGCAGGTCACCCATCGACGTTCCTGAGTTGTGGACGCACAGCTTGTCCTTTATAATTTTTCTTCGAATAGCATCGCTAGTCCAGATCCCGTGAATCAAACCCGTCGGAGGTTCCCCGTAGCAGATGACCCGATCCTCATCGCTCGCGCTTTCAATCATCGCCAGTTCACTATTTGTTGGAGTTGCCGCATTTGCGCAGAAGCCTGCAGCCAACCCCAACAACACCAAGTCGCAGCCGCAGCGGCGGCCCGATGATCCTCCGCAGAAGATCGGGGTGCTTGAGGTCCGGCTTCCGGTCTCGGCGAAGCAAGGCAAGAAATTCGTGCCAGCCTTAACCGCGAACAATTTCGAAGTCTATGAGGACGGCAAACGCCAGAAGATTGAGAAATTCGTTGCACCGAGCGACTTGCCGCTCAGCATCGGCCTGCTGGTCGATACCAGCAACAGCGTAAAGCTCAAGCTGCCGTTTGAGAAGGAGGCGGGCGAGGACTTCATCGCGACCGTCACAACCTATCGCAAGAAGGACAAGATACTGGTTGCGTCTTTTGACTCGGATGTAGAGCTTCATCAGGATTTCACTGACAACCAGGAGTTGCTTACCAACAGGCTTCGGAAACTCAAGGCGGGTGGCTACACCAAACTCTACGACGGGGTATATCGAGTAATCGAGGAGAAGTTGGCCAACCTTCAGGGCTCCGACGCGCGTCGGATCATCGTCATTCTTTCGGACGGTGATGACACGGCCAGCGAGCACACCCTCAGGGATGCGATCGAGATGGCCCAACGCTACGACGTAACGATCTTTGGCATTAGCACCAAGAACTTCAGAGGCATCGCCTCGGGAATGGTTGAAAACGCAGACGACAAAGAACTTCGAAGACTATGCGAGGAGACCGGAGGGCAGGTCTTCCTGCCCTCGCAGAAGACCGAGTTGTTCCGCTCGTTCTCAGAGGTAGCTTTAGACTTGAGGCAAGAATACGTTCTGTTCTACACGCCGACCAATCAGGCCAAGGCCGGGAAGAAACGCGAGATAAAGGTGAAACTGGTTGGCGCGGGCGGGCACCTGTTTCACAAACAGGGATACGTATATTGAGGATCGCGGATTGAGGATAGAACTATGGTATCAATAAAAGTCGTCACCGCACTCACCGCAGTGTCGGTGCTAGCCTTCACCTGCTTCGCACAAAGGCCAAAGCCCGCGCCTCAGCCTCCGGCCCGAAGTTCCCAAAGCTCACAGACGTCAAGACCTGATCCTAAGGAACAAGACAAAAACAAAGACGATGACATCGCCTCGAGCGACGAAGCGGTTCGTCTGGGAGCGGACCTGGTCAACGTCCTGTTCACCGCCGTCGATCGCAACAATCGCGTCATCAGTGACATTCGACAGGATGAGATCACAATTCTTGAAGATGGGCGGCCTCAGCAGGTGTTCACGTTCAAGCGCGAAACAACCCTGCCGATCAACATCGCAATTCTGATGGATTTGTCGGGGAGTCAGGAATACACGTTCCCGCAAGAAAAGATCGCCGCCGGGGAGTTCCTTCGTTCGATCATACGACCGGGCAGAGACTCGGCTGCGATACTAACGTTCCAGGATGACGTCGAGCTTGTCCAAGGACTCTCATCGCGCGCCGAAAGTCTCAACCGGGCGTTTGACGAGATTCAGTTCTCTCGCCGCCTGGGCGCGACCAGCTCGAGGCATCAGGCTACCGCATTATACGATGCGATCTACGTCACCGCGGACGAAGTGCTGTCACACGATGAGATTCGAAGAGGTTTGCCGGATGAGCAGGTGACCCGGCGCGCCATCATCCTGCTCACTGATGGAGTCGACAACGCGAGCAGCCGGAAGCTCGACGAGGCAATCGATCGTGCCTGGCGAGCTGGGGTTATCATTTACTCGATAGGTATTGGTGACCGCTTCAGGTTCGAAGGTGTCCGCGAAGACGTTTTGAGGCGCCTTGGCGATGAAACCGGCGGAAGAGCTTACTTTCCTCGCGGCGCCGACGATCTGCTCCAGGATTTTCGTCAGTTAGAAACCGAATTGCGCAGTCAATACCTGGTGGCCTATGCGCCCTCGAATTCGATCCACGATGGACGGTTCAGACGCGTGGAAGTGAGAGTCAACGCGCGGCCTGAAGCGCGCCTCATTCACCGCCGCGGTTACTACGCGGCTACGGAAGACGTAAAGAAATGAAGTCAGTAAGGATCAACCTTGTTGCATTAGTAGTGTCAGCCCTCGTTTTTCTCTCGGTGTCCCTGAGTATTGCTCAAACGCAGCAGCCAAAGGCGCCTTCAAGGACCGGACAGTCTGACAAGAACAAGAAGACTGCCGGGGAAGCCGGCCAGGACGAGCAGGTGCTCAAGCTGGGCACTCAGCTTGTGACCGTTCCGTTCAACGTCACCGATAAAAAGAATCGCTACATAAACGATCTTTCGAAGGACGACATTGAAGTTCTGGAAGACAACAAAGACCAACAGGTCTTTTCTTTCGAGCGACAGACTGATTTGCCAATCACAATTGCAATGTTGATCGACATATCCGGGAGCCAGCAATGGACGCTCCCCGAAGAAGTAGCGGCGGGAAAAACCTTCTTTCGCCACGTGCTTCGACCAAGGAAAGATCTGGCAGCGGTGGTCACTTTCGAGCACGAGTCAGTCCTTGTGCAGGACCTTACTTCTGACCTTGACAAGCTTATTCGCGCGCTTGACGATGTTCGAGTGCCGGCACAGTCTGTGACTATGCGCCGAGGCGGTACGCCGCCGATCAATAATTCAGGCGTTGGTTCGACCGCCTTATACGACTCGGTCTACTCGGTGTCGTCAGACCTGCTGAAAAGAGAGGCTGGGCGGCGCGTGATCATCCTGGTCACCGATGGCGAAGACACATCGAGCAGCGTAAAGATGCGCGAGGCCATCGAGCGAACGTGGCGCAGCGAAATCATCGTCTATTCGATCGGAATCGGCGGACCGATGGGCGTGGATCAGGGCACGCTCAAGAAAATAGCGGCGGAAACCGGCGGGCGCGCTTTCTTCCCAGGGAGAAACCCAGCTGACCTCGATGCGGCATACGCTCAGATCGACGAAGACCTTCGTTCCCAGTACATACTCGCTTACACCCCTGCCAACGGCGCTCGGGACGGTTCGTTCCGCACGATTCAGGTTAAAGTAAAGAATCACGGCGATCTGACAGTGCGACACCGCCGAGGCTACTTTGCGCCAAAGGAAACGTAGCGGATGGACCTTTAGGGCGTCCCTCGGCGGGGCCCTCATTGGCAATCGAACCGGGTCGCACCGAAGGTGCCTCATTTGAAGGACGCCGCTACAGGGTTAACAAATAATCACCTGGCCTGTTGCCGGCCTAGAAAGCGAACAGCGCACCCTGCGCGATGCGGGTCGAGTACGCGCTTTGCTCCAATGTCAGAAAAACCCCATCAACGTGGTCGCGGCTCTCACGAAACTCTCTCGCATGTTCTTCTGACCAGAAGAACAATGAGTTTCGTCAGTAGGCGTGAATGATGTTGGGTTCGGTGAACGTTGCCCAATCTATTTCAGGTTCGAACAGCAGGGGCTCAGGGCTTCCGGCAGCAACTTGACTCTTCAAGTCGCTCCCCACCGTAAAGCGCATATGCCTCCCACAGTGCGCGCATTCCGATCTTATTTCTATCGACAGTCGCCTCTTTCGTAAACGCCCCTGCACGAAGGGCGCCGCAATCGCGTCCTCCGCTCAGGCCGCGTAGATTTGCTCCCCGGTGCTGAAATTCAAAGAATGCCGCGTCTTGTCGGCGGTAACGGGATAGGCCCAGGATACGTGCCCACGTTCGTCTCGCACCAAAAAGAAGAGACGCTCCTCCAACTCTCCTAGAATCGCCTTTACCCTAGACATCGGGATCTTGAGCGTCGCGGCGATCAGTTCAGGCGGTATTGGCGTTCCGATTCGCGAGAGACTCCGTACAACGAAGTACCGTACCAGGTGATGTTGCCTGGTCATGAAACTAAGTCTGATCTTCATCGCCTGTGGAACCTTGCTCAAGTGTTCTTCCCATTGCCGACGCGGCATCGACTGGATTTTGCGCCCTCGTCCAATCAGCACTGTTTCGTTCATAGATAGTTCACTAGTATCCAAATCAGGCGGCACAGGAATTCGTGCATCCGTTGCGAAGCCGTCCAAAAAAATCGCCTGCACGCTTGCTATGTTCGATCGCTCTTCGCATATCGCACGAGGGTCGATCCGGTACATACCACTCCACTGGGGGGCGGCTTTACAACCACCGCGTCTCCACAGACATTGCACACCTATGGTGTGCCAACGACAAACTAAAGTTTTGTTGGACGCTACGAGCTGGGTTTGCCGATGATCGACAACGAACGCCCGACGCCGGAAGGCTGTCCCTTGCCTTCTCTTCGGTATGAGAAAAAGAGTTCATTCTGGTGCATCGTGCAGTAGTCGGCGACGTGTATGCGATCGTCGCTGAAGCCACAGAACTTGAGCTGCTGAACATTTGCCGCCCGAATGTCCAAATAGGCTTTGCCGTTTTCTTTGAAGTTCACCAGCAAATTGCGCCAGTAGCGAAACTCCTTTTTGTATCGGTCAATGACGTCTTGTCCAACCTCGTAACATTCGGCGCAGGCGGCCGGCCCAAGCGCTGCAACACAGTCGCGCGGGTTCACGCCATGAATCAGCATGAGGTCGGCAACCGTCCGTTCGGTGATTCGCCCGGCCGTGCCGCGCCAGCCCGCATGAATCGCCGCCATCGACCCACTCCTGGTGTCTCCGATCAGAACTGGCAAGCAGTCGGCAGTCTGAATCGCAAGCAGCACGCCGGTCATTCTGGTGATCAACGCGTCGCATTCAGGTTGAGGTCCTTGCGCTTGTTGCTGCGATTCGATCGTGGAGCGCTCGGTCGAATGAGTTTGACGCGCGGTTATTATTCGCGCGTGCTCTGTGCCGATCGCTATCAGGAAGCGACGGCGATTCTCAGCAACATTCTCCTTTTGGTCGCCTTTGAACTGAGCGAGGTTCAGAGCATTTGAAGGCAGCGGGCTCACGCCTCCCTGTCTCGTACTGAAAGCGTTGACAAACCCTTCTTGCTCGAGCGGTTCGCACACAAGAATCGCGACTCGCACGTTCACATCCCCGGTGGCGATTTCGCGCTCGCGCACAGTGAACCCATTGTCAGAGGATGTCTCTTCAAATGACTCTTGCATAGTCACTCCATGCTAAGCGGCGCGCCGTAACCGCCGCAAGCTGTCTTCCGCGGAACTTAGCGCTCCTGGTTGCCTCGGACAGAATCTAGTCGAAATGAGAGCTCTTGAATACGGCAAGGTCTGTGCTAGAATTCTTTAGGCTTCATCGTGGGAGGTGCGTTGTGGAAAAAAGGAGAAGACTCCTAACGAATATCTCCGGGATCCTGGCAATCTCCGTCATCGGCGCAATACTGATGATGGGACTCGATCTGGGCGGCACGCGCTGGCTAAAGTTTGTTCTCTACGTTGCTTTCTTCGCGTTGATCGCATCACCGGCCTTGTTATCATCACGTTACAGTTGCAGCGAATTGCTGCGCCACCTGCGTAATCGAAGCTGAACGTTCGTCACCAATCCAGTCTCAAACATTCAGTTTCTGTCGCCGGCACGCTAAGCTGACACTGTCGCTGAGCCCGGCTTACGCTCTCGTCTTATTTCAGTATGAAAGGTGATTTGCTTTTATGCTCGACATTAATTTTGTACGCGACAACCTGGACCTGGTAATGAGGAAGCTCAAGGCACGCGGTTTTCCAACCGAGATCCTTGATCGCTTTACGCAACTCGAAACTGATCGGCGGGCGAATATTCGTATGGTTGACGACCTGAAGGCGCTGCGAAATCGCGAGAGCCAGGAAATCGGCGCGCTCATGAAAAGTGGCAGGACGGAAGACGCGGAGTCCCGGCGTCAGCAAGTCCGTAGAATCGGTGATAAAATTGCGGAGCGCGAGGCTGCGCTCAACGCAATAAAGGACGATCTTAACAACCTGATGATCGGCCTGCCGAACCTTCCGGACGATAGCGTGCCGGTGGGATGGGATGAATCGGCAAATCAAGAGATCACGCGGTGGGGCACGCCTCGGGTGTTCGACTTCGAGCCGCGGGACCACGTCGATCTTGGAACTGGGCTCGGCATATTGGATCTCGAACGGGCGGCGAAGATTTCTGGCGCTCGCTTTGCGATTCTCATAGGTCTGGGCGCGCGGCTTGAACGAGCGCTGATCAACTTCTGCTTGGAAATCCAGACAAAACGCCACGGCTACGAGGAGGTCCTACCGCCGTTTATAGTGACTGCGAACACCTTGCTTGGGACCGGTCAGCTTCCCAAGTTCGAAGCCGACTTGTTCAAGTTAACAGACGAGCGCGGGCTGTACTTGATCCCGACCGCGGAAGTTCCCCTAACGAACATCTACGCGGACGAGATCCTCGATGGCGCGCGATTGCCGATCAAGATGACTGCGTACACGCCGTGTTTCAGATCCGAAGCAGGGAGTTATGGTAAGGACACGCGGGGGCTGATTCGCCAGCATCAGTTCGACAAGGTCGAGTTGGTTAAGATCAGCCGGCCGGAGGAGTCTTATGAAGAGCTGGAGTCGTTGACACGTGACGCCGAAGCGGTCCTTGAAGCACTGGGGCTCGCCTATCGCAGAGTCGCCTTAGCAACCGGCGATCTGGGTTTCTCCTCGGCCAAGACCTATGACGTCGAAGTGTGGCTGCCCAGCCAGAACACCTACCGCGAGATCTCGTCGTGTTCTAACTGTGAAGCGTTCCAGGCCCGGCGCGCTGGCATTCGATTCCGACGCGAACAAAAGTCGAAGCCGGAATTTGCGCACACGCTGAATGGGTCAGGGCTTGCGATTGGACGGCTGTGGGTGGCGTTGCTCGAGAACTATCAGCAGGCGGATGGCTCCGTAGTTATCCCGGAAGTGCTGCGGCCGTATGCGGACGGCTTAGAGGTGATCAAGTAATGCACGATAGCGCGTAACAGGAGGATGAGGGGAATTCGCAGTTCGAAAGCGCATCTCGGAAATTAGAAAGCGAGCCACCATACGTCAGCGCCAGAAGCCGTAGAGAGGGTTCTGACTCGGTTTTTGATTGGCGTTTGCAAGCAGTTGAAACCATCGGCCGTTCCGGCTGTACGGCCCGGAGCGGTGAGTAGAAAAACGGTTTCAACTTCGCTCGCGCCATTATTCCAGCGCTGCGTACGGTGGCCCCAAGAGAACACCAACAGGCGTCTCAAGCTTCCGGCGTTTCCTAGTGCATGCGCCGTGCCAGGCCGCGCCCAGCAAAAAGGCGTTTGGCCAGGCAATTTGGCCCGGCCGGATCGGGCGTCGCTTCAACAAAGACTCTCAGATTGACTCGAATGTATCGCCGCATTCTTGTTTTTTGACCGATTGCGATGGTTGAATCGCGGGCCGCTCCCTGTTGCTCTTGCTAGCGGCGAGAGCCGTTGTTAAGCTACCGCTCGCTTCCACACCGCGCAATCGCGACAAGCGTTCGTAGTTCGGCCTTCAGGCGGAAGTTTGTAACGTCCGAAGACTGCTGACCGTTAGGCCGTTGCCTGTCGTCTGCTCGTCGTTACAGACTTCCGCCTGAAGAAGGCCGAACTACGAACCGAATAGAACTACAAACCGAATAATTCCAGTCTTGGAGTTGAGGGAATCGAATGAGCCTACGACTACTCCGATCCATCCTGGCCCTGACTGCAGTGCTCGCCCTGTTTGCATCAGGGTCGCTTGCCGGTGTTTTCGACAAACGCGGCGCGCCCGACTTCGCGGCGGCGCGAGATGAGGTCGTCAACATTCTGGCGGGCTTCGTGCGCATCGACACCAGCAATCCGCCGGGTAACGAAACCAAGGGAGCCGAGTATCTCAAAGCGATTCTCGACCGTGAAGGCATCGCGTCCGAGATATTCGAGATGGAGCAGGGGCGCGGCAACATCGTCGCTCGTCTCAAGGGCAGCGGAAAAGGGAAACCTATTCTGCTGATGGGCCACATAGACGTGGTCGGGGTCGAGCGAGAGAAATGGACGGTCGATCCATTCGGCGGCGTTGTCAAGGATGGATATCTCTACGGGCGAGGCTCATCTGACGATAAGGGCATGGCGAGTGCGTGCCTCGAGGTGTTTCTGCTGCTTCACCGGATGAAAGTCCCGCTCGATCGGGATGTCATCTTTCTGGCCGAAGCGGGCGAAGAGGGCACATCGAGCATTGGCATTGACTTCATGGTCCAGCAGCACTGGGACAAGATCGAATGCGAGTACGCGCTCAACGAAGGCGGGATGATTTACGCGCCAAACGGCAAGATAAAATACGTTGGCGTGGCAACCACAGAAAAAGTGCCGCGTGGATTCAAGCTTGTTGCCAGGGGCACAAGCGGCCACGGTTCTGTTCCGCGGCCCGACAATGCGATCACCCATCTCGCTGCCGCAGTCGCAAAAGTCGGCAACTGGCAAGCGCCGATGCGTTTGAATGAAACGACTCGCGCATTCTTCTCGCGGCTCGCAAAGATCAGCCCTACAGACGAGGCCTTTCTCTACTCGCATCTCGAGGATCCGGCAAGCACCGATATGGTTCAGGAGAAGATTCGGACGAGCAACGGGACTTACAACTCGATGCTGCGGACCTCGATCGTTCCAACGATCATTAAGGGCGGCTTTCGCAGCAACGTCATTCCGGGCGACGCCGAGGCCACCCTCGATGTCCGCGCAGTGCCTGATGAAGACATCGACGCGCTTGCCCAGGCGCTACGCAAGCTAATCAACGACCCTGCGGTCGAAGTGATGCCGCCGCCCGCGCGGGGTCGCCCGGCAACTTCACCCTCGAAGTTGGAGACTGAAATGTTCCGTGCACTCGAAGGGGCCCAGGTCAAGCTGTTCCCAGGCACCGTGACCGTCCCGCTAATGCTGACGGGCGCAACTGATTCGGCTCAACTGCGAGCGAAGGGAGTGCAGGCGTATGGGTTGGGAAGCGTTGCCGGAGACCGCGAGCGTGCCGGTGTACACGGCAACGACGAGAGGATTTCGGTTGAGGGACTCGGCAAATTTGTAGAGTTCATTTACTGGGCGGTTGCAGAAGTTGTGGCTTCGAAGTGAAGTGATGCGTGGTGCGCGTCCCCCAAACGGATTCTCTTGATCCGACCCTACTCATATCTCAATGCCACCGTCGGGTCCACCCGGGTTGCTCGACGAGCCGGGATGTAACACGCAACCATCGACACTGCCGTAAGCATCAGGGCTACCTCGACAAACGTCAATGCATCTGTGGCGCCAACCCCGAACAGCAAAGTCTGCATCACCTGCGTCAACTCGAACGCGCAGGCCAGTCCGATCGCTACGCCCGCAAGGGAAAGCTTCATTCCCCGGCTGAATACCGCTGAGAGCACGTCTGCGGTACTCGCCCCGAGTGCCATTCGTATGCCCAACTCGCGCGTTCGCTGGGTGACTGAATAATTCATCACTCCATATACGCCGACCGCCGCAAGGATGAGCGCAACCGACGCAAACACCCCGAGCAAGACCATATTAAATCGTCTTCGATAGACGGAATCGGAGATAAACTCGTACATGCTCTTGATCTCGGTGATCGGCTGATCGCGGTCCACCGCCTGTACCTGTTCGCGGATGACAGAAACAAGATTCGGCGGCCGCGTCTCGGTCCGCACCACGAGCCTCATAAGAGCGGAAGGATTCTGAAGATAGGGCAGATAGAACTCGGGTGGCGTCTCGTCGGTGAACCCGAACTCTTTTACATCTTGCACCACTCCGACGATCGTCAGCCAGACATCGCCTGCCTCTGGGCGCCAGGGAGTTTTTGTCGCCGGAAAGGCTGGTCGAATGTGCTTTCCCAGCGGCTCTTCATCTGGCCAATAGCGTTGCGCCATCGCTTCATTGATCAGCGCAACGCCGTGAGCGTCATCACTGTCATGTTCGCCGAACGGTCGCCCTTTCAGCAGCGGAATCTGCATCGCTCGGAAATAATCGCTATCGATCACACGATACTGAGCGACAGCGTCTTGCCCCATAACCGTACTAGCACGACCCTCGATACTGAATCCCGTCGTGTCGCCCCATCCGCTAAAGGGAAGAAAGTTGACGGCGCTTGCCGACTTAACTCCGGGAATCTCTCGGATACGGTTTAGGGTTTGTTGATAGAACTCCGCGATTCTATTCCCGTCGACGTACCTTGACTCCGGCAGCCAGACTTGCATCGTCAAAACATTCTCAGCGTCAAAACCCGGCTCGACTGCCGTGAGCTTCCCGAAGCTTCTGATCAGCAACCCGGCGCCAAGCAGCAGCACGGTGGCCAATGCAATTTCGGCGATGACAAATGAGTCTCGCAAGCGGCGCCCTCGGCCGCTTTCTAAACCTCTGCCGCCGTGCCTCAGCGTTTGGTTCAACTCCGGCCGCGAGATTTGCAGAGCGGGCGCAATTCCAAACACGATTCCGGTCAATAGCGACATCAGGAAGGTGAACCCCAGCGCGGTTCGATCGATCCCGATCCAATCTGCGTGGGCGATCTCATCGACGCCCACCGGTAGATTGGCGCGAAGAAGATCGAGGCCCCATAAGGCGAATAGCAAACCTAACGCGCCGCCCACTAGTGCGAGCAATACGCTTTCGGTGAGCAGTTGCCGAATGATCCGGCTGCGACTGGCCCCCAGAGCCATCCTTACGGCAGTCTCCGCTTGGCGCGTCGCCGCGCGCGCAAGCAGCAAGTTCGCGACGTTTGCGCAAGCAATCAGCAGAACGAATCCCACAGCCGCCAAGAGAATCAACAGCGCCGGTCTCAGACTCAGTACTTGATTTTCGTGAAGGGTGATGACTTTTACGCCTCGGTTTTTATTCGCGACGGAGTATTGTTGCTCAAGCCTCTCCGCTATCGAGCTCATTTCCGCTTGAGCTTGTTCAAGCGTGACGCCCGCCTTCAGCCGAGCAAATACGATAACCGAGTAATCGTCGCGTCTGGTCGCGCCTCGCGTGAAATCAAATGGCATCCAGATATCATAGGCCCGCGTGCTGCCGAACAGGTTGAAGTCACGAGGGAGAATTCCGATCACCGTGAAGGCGGTGTCATCAATTGTGATGCTCTCACCAACGAGATCGGGGTCCGCGCCAAAGCGGCGCTCCCAAAGGCGATGGCTGATAATGACGACATGATCTCGGCCCGGTCCCTCTTCTTCAGGAAGAAAGCCGCGGCCTGGACCTGGCTCGATCCCCAGCAGGCGGAAAAAGTTTGCGGAGGTGCGCACGCCCCAGACCTGTTCCGCCTCGCTCCTGCCGTTCAACCTGTAAAACCAGGTTCGAAACGCAGAGACATGTTCGAAGACGCGGTTCTGCTCACGCCAATCAGCAAAGTCAGGCGCCGACACGATTCCGCGTTCGAGGTTCAACTGTGGATTTGTCTCCCAAAGATAAACGAGCCGGTCCGCATCCTTGAAGGGTGGTGGGCGGAGCAGTAGAGCGTTGATGACACTAAAGACAGCGGTGTTCCCTCCGATACCAAGCGCAAGTGCGATCACTGCGACCGCGGTGAACCCGGGATTCCTTCGCAGCGTGCGCTCGCCGTAGCGGAAGTCCTGCCAGAGCGTTTGCATGGCGCCATTATCCGTGTTCGACGATTGCGACACCAGAGGATGAATCGTGAGTCATGAACTCTCGCGTTTCAATCCTTTCTTATCCTCACCAGAGAGGTCACCAATTGGTAGTGCGATATTGAACACCCCACTGCCCACCAATTGCATCGCTCAAACACCTGGTGATACAGTCCAAGGCGAAGAGGTTTATGGCCATTCTCAACTGGGGCCTTATCGGTTGCGGCGATATCGCACAAAAGCGCGTCGCCCCTGCGTTGCGCGATCTCCAAAGTTGTAATCTTCTCGCAGTCGCACGATCGCGCCCGGATCTTGCCGAATCATTCGCCAACCAATTCGGCGCAAGAAGATGGTATCCCACATGGCAAGAGATGCTCGCTGACACTGAGATCGATGCAGTTTACATAGCGACGCCGGTCCACTTGCACGCGAGGCAAACTGTAGCCGCCGCCGAAGCCGGAAAGCATGTGCTGTGCGAAAAACCAATGGCGATGAACACAAAGGAGTGCGACGAGATGATCGCGGCTTGCCGGGCTAACAAGGTCAAGCTCGGCATTGCATACTATCGGCATTTTTATCCAGTGATCGAGCGTGTCAAGAGGGTCATCGCGGCGGGCGAAATCGGGAAGCCCGTGCTGGTTCAAGTCAATGCATTCGAGTGGTTCGATCCCGAACCCGGCCACCGTCGTTCCTGGCTTCTCAACCGAGAGCTGGCCGGGGGCGGTCCGATGTTCGACTTCGGATGCCATCGCATCGAGGTGTTGGTGAATGTTTTTGGCCCGGTCAAGCACGTTACCAGCGTGGTATCCAACGTTGTCTTCGATCGCGAAGTCGAAGACACGGCTATATCGTTGTTTCAGTTTGAAGCCGGACCGTGCGGTGTGTTAGCGGTGACTCACGCTGCGAGCGAGCACGGCGATACTCTCGATGTATTCGGCACTCAAGGGTCAATACACGTTCCAGTGCTCAACGGCGACAAGATGAGATTGAGGACTCGAAACGGCGAACGCATCGAAGAGCATCCGCCAGCCTCTAACATTCATCGGCCTGTGATTGCGGATTTCGTCGAAGCTGCGTTGACTGATCGCGAGCCTAAAGTGAACGGAGAAACAGGCAGAATGGTGGCGGGGATCGAAGAGGAGATCTTCGCAAAAGAGTCGACAGGACACTAAAGCGGAGTGTCCTGTCTGTAGAACACGTCTACGTAACCCTTCTGGAGCGGGACTACAAACTCAAGCACGCTTCGCAGCAGGTTGAATACGATCGAGGGCCAGCAGAGTTGAGAGGAGTTGCCAGCCCCTGTCTCGGCTGATAGAGTCGCCCGAATCGTGTTAAGGAGTTAATGACAATTGACCCTGCAATCACCCAAAGATCTTCCATCGGTGATCGCTATAACGGCCTTGTTTCTCGCGGTCGCGGTAAACCTGTCGCTCTCCGAAGTGAACGACGGTACCACGAAGGATCGCGCCAACAACGATTCTCGACTGGCCGGCAGTTCGGCGGATTTGAGAAAGAATCCGCGCGATACGAAGACTCAGCCGCATAAGCTCGAATCTCTTAGATCACTGCTCGAAAGTGCTTCAGCGGTTCACGTCTGTGATCGGGCTAGTTTTAGTAAAGAGGCCGAGATGCAAGGCCCGTCAGCGCCCATAGTTGCGCCGGTGATTACAAGCCCGGCGGGCGCAGCCGCGGTGGAACAAAGGTCTCAAGGCACGAGACCGCCGGCCGCGCTTGTCGAAAGCTTCGACGGTCTCGGCGCCGGGTTCGAAGGTCCGCAGGGCACTGCAACTCTCCGCAACCCATCCGATAACAGCCTTGCGGTCGGAAAAAACCACATCTTTCAGATCGTCAACACGCGGATGGCGGTCTTCACGAAGAAGGGCAAGCAGTTCAATGTGACCGGCAAGGCTCTATACGGTCCCGTTCCCACCAACACGTTATTCAAAGGCTTTGGTGGCATGTGCGAGGCTACTAACAACGGCGACGCCGTTGTTCGCTATGACCAGCTCGCTGATCGGTGGCTTGTTGTTATGCCGATCTTCAGGCGCGCTCCGATGCGGCCAGACCAGCTGCCGCCGGGTCGATCCGGAGAAGCTGCTCAGGTCAGCGCTCCGGGTCGACCGGGCCAGCCCGGCGCCGCAGAACCGCTGTTCGTGCCGCCACCGCAGTTCGGACAACCGCCACAACCGCGTCCTCCGGATCAGCCCGGTCAACCGACACTGCCCGGTCAGCAAAGCCAACCCCGAACGCCGGACGCACAAGGACCATACTCGATGTGCTACGCGATCAGCGCGAGCGCCGACCCGTTGGGTTCGTACTACCGGTACGAATTCCTACGGCCACTTTTTCCGGACTATCCGCGGCCGGCGATCTGGCCCGATGGCTATTACGTTCCAACCAGCACCGGAGACGACGTGATCCAAAAACATGCCTGCGTTGTGGACCGAGCGAAGATGCTCAAAGGTGAGCCCGCGACCGAGCAGTGTGTAATCATCGACGGCGTGAACTTTCTCAACAACGCGGACCTCGATGGAAAGCGTCTGCCGCCGCCGGGCGCGCCTAACATCATGATGGCAGCGGGTGGCACCCAACTAAAGAAGGTCCTCGAAGACGATGGCATTATTACGTGGAAGTTTCACGTCGATTGGAAGAACCCCGCAAACACGAAGGTAATCGGTCCTGAGAAGATCAGCGTGGCCCCGTATCACTACTTGTGTGACGGACAACTCACGAATTGCGTTCCGCAGCCGGGCACGGACCGGCGGCTGGACGCGCAGGGCGACAAGATCATGGCGCGGCTGGTCTATCGAAGGATCGGCGATCGAGAGTCAATCGTTGGGCTTCATTCGGTTAATGCTTCTTCTGGCGGGGGCGGGGTGCGCTGGTACGAGTTCAGGATCGGCAAGGACCGCAACGTCAGCCTCTATCAACAGGGGACCTACGCGCCGGACGGCTTCTATCGTTGGATTGCCAGCCCGGCGATCGACCGGTACGGCGGCATCGGCATCGGTTACTCATTCGGTGGTACGCCCAACTTCGCTGGGCAGCGCTTTGCCGGTCGGCTCGCTAAGGACCCCCTGGGCCGGTTGACGCTTCAGGAGACGATACTGGCGGAAGGCGAGGCGGCGCAGAACGCGATGCGCTGGGAAGATTACACACAAACTGCGATCGACCCGAGTGACGATTGTACAATCTGGTACGTTGGCGACTACATCAAGAAAGGCGCGGCGAGCTACTCGAGCCGGATCGGCGCACTTCGTATGCCTGGCTGCGTAGGCCGGTACTAGTCCACCGCTGACTCGGCAGCTTCAATAAGAAAGTTGACTGAACCCAATCCTCCAAGCGAAGAACTGATTCGAATGCTTTCACGCTACGATCTGAGCGTGGGTGAGCTGGCGCTACGGCTGCGAGAGACGGTGCTAAAGGAAGCGCCATCAGCGGTCGAGAGACTCCTTCAAGTGTATGCGCTGGTGTTCTGGTATTCCCTCACTGGCAAGATGGCCGACGCCTTCTGTAGCGTGGTGATCTATCCGAAGGGAGTGAATCTCATGTTCAATCGGGGCGCTGAGCTTGATGATCCCGACCGAGTGTTGGTAGGGGAAGGCAAGATCATTCGTCACATCAAGGTCCGGCGACCGGAGGATTTGAAGAACCCTAATCTGCGAAAGTTCATACGAGCGGCGCAAAAACGTGCGAAGTCTATCTCGCGGGAGAAGGAGCTCGCCGGCCGATCAACCAAACCAGGCCGAGCCTCTTCAAAGGCGCAGGGCCGGAAGCGGGGCACGCGGCGCGCCACGTAGCTTAGCGTCTTTGCAGATCTTTGCGTCTCTGCGCGAAACCGATTCGTCGCGCTCCGGCGAATGTTTTGCACCCTTTTTGCGCGCTAGTGCGTACCCGACCAAAGCGGTGCGTCAGGGCGAGCCTACCTATGACGAGATGATGATGGGCTTTATGGATTACACTGCGGAGAAGCCACAGACGTTGGCGAAGGTCGATCCGCACGTCTTCGACACCTACGTGGGTAAGTATGAGTTCCCGGACAAACGACCCTACGTAGTGACCCGAGAAGGCGACCGCTATTTTGGCCAGGCGCCAAACAATCCGAAGCGCGAACTCTTCGCTGCTTCGCCGACCAATTTCTTCATCCCTGAAGTCGAGTCACAGGTAACCTTCGTCAAGGATGAAAAAGGTGAAGTGGTTGAATTGGTCTACGAACAAAACGAGAACATAAGACGCTGCAAGCGAGTAAGAGAGGCCACAGCGAGCAACCGATACACATATCAGAAGGACTGACGGTGTCTCGTGATTCAGTTCCGTTTATCCTGACCGCCTCCGGTCGAGTCGTGGTGCTGATCATCAACCGAATAAGTGATGCCTGAGTACTGCATCTCTTCCCAGGTCTGTGGCCCCCAGCGGACCGCGACCTTAGGATCGGGATTCCATTTGTTCCCGGTCGAGTTGTCGTAGTGGGCAGTGGCCTCCAGCCTCGAGCCCTTTGGCACCGCCAGCGGCTTGGCGAAGACGTAATATGTCTGCCAGTTGAAATCGTACTTCGGAACTGAAAGCACTACTTCGACGCGGCCGTCCGGATAAACGAGCCGATACTCCCAGCTCTTGCCGCGTAAATGTGTATGCGGAAACAGCGCCCAGATGTGCACGTCCTCGCTGAATTGAATTGCCGAATCGACTTGTTGGTTGTCGGCGCCCGGCGGAATGAGGAACAGCGGATTGACGAACGCGCTGTTCCGGACTTCCTGCTTGGGTGTCTGCTTCGCGAAGATCACGCCGACACTGGTTTGGTCCTTTGTTACCGTGCCGTTGGCGGTGTAGTGCACCTGGAAGGCAAGCACCGCGCCAGCCTTGATCCGCATCGCGGTGCCGGGCTTGAAGGTCATCGCATTGGTGCCCGGCGCAGTAGTCGCGATGAGCGCGCCTGGGAGCGCTTGCTCTCGCGATGTAGCGCCGTCGTGTCCCCGGCCAAAGCCTTCCAGATTCGGCACAACCTGCGCGAAGCCAGAAGGCCGCCGTGCAGCGCCCGGCTCGCGGCAGAACACCAGCACGTGATGCACGACGCTTCTCACGCCCGGGCGAACTTCGATTGCCTGAATCCATTTGTCTTCGTTGAAATTAGTCGGCGCCTCGAAGAACTGGTAGGCAATTGTGCCGGACTCCTTTACCTCAAACTCCCTTGGCATGCTGACAATCGCGTCGGGAGTGCCGATTTCCCAGCCGTCGGCGAACTTCGGAGCTGGCGGCAAATCTTTCGGGTCGCCTTTTGGCGCGCCTCCGTCTGCCCATAGGATCAGCGTGTCTTTCTCCTTGGCGCTCAGGCGACGATCGTTTGAGAAGGTTCCGAGAGGTTGGGTTGCATGCCACGGAGGCATTGTGCCGCTGGCTACCTTCTCGCGAATTGACTTTGCCCACGGCCGCGCGGCTTCGTAGCTGAGTAGCGACATCGGCGCGATGTCTCCTGGTCTGTGACAGCTAGCACAATTCTTGAAGAGAATCGGAGCGACCTCTTTTGAGAACGTCGGCGTCGAGCCCAGATTTGTTCGAGCCGCCGGAATCGCGGCGAGTGCAAGAACCATGGCCGCGAGCGCCGCGGCGGATGTTAGTCGAATCCTAATCATAGATCGGAGGCTCCTTGCCTGTCGGGCTTTGTGCCAAGGGAGCGATCTGGCACCGTCCGAATATATACCATGGAACTTGGTTATTTCGAAGCTAGTGTAGGTGACGAGCGGGCGGGACGAACGATTGCAGCGGCTGAGCGATTTCGCGGGTATGAGTTTAGTCGCGATGTGTCGCGATCGGATCCAGCGGTCGGGTAACGGCCGGAACTTGACCGGTCACTCCAACGTGCCTTCACCTAGCAACGCTTAGTGACTCGTGGTCCTATCAGAGCGATCGGAGTCAACAAGGGCACTGATCAACAGCTTTCTGAGTCGGAGCTCGTACAATGCTTCTTCCATCTCAAGCGCGACAGTGTTTGTTAACGCGTTC
>CAZOOE010000031.1:0-24404 GCA_964581275.1 uncultured Clostridia bacterium | reverse complement strand
TTCGAAACGGCCAAGCCGCCTTTGAGTGGCTCCCGTAAAGGCGCCCTTCTCATGGCCGAACAACTCCGAGGGGATCAGGTCACGGGGGATTGCTGAACAGTTCACGCTTACGAACGCGCGGGAGCTGCGACCTGATCGTCGATGTATAGCTCGCGCCACAAGCTCCTTGCCTGTTCCCGTTTCGCCGGTGATCAAAACTGTGGAATCGGTTGGCGCAACTTTGGAGATGCCCGAGAGTACAATTTGCAAAGCAGGGGAGGTTCCGACAATCTCCTCAAACATCGAAATTTCATCAATCTCTTCACGAAGGGCGACGTTTTCTTGCTGCAGTCTCTCCTCGGCTCTCTTGCGATCCTCAATGTCGGTACAGGCTACATACCAACGGATGATCTGTCCGTCATCGTCGCGCACCGGGTTGTAGCGAGCGAGCAGCCAACGATAACTTCCGTCACCTTTGCGCACTCGTAACTCCAACTCATAAGCAGAACCGACTGACCAAGCACGATCCATAGTAGCCCTGATCCGTTCCCAATCGTCAGGATAAATTTCAGCGCCGATATTTCTCTGCCGCCATTCATCAAGACTGATGCCGAGGTAATCGAGCGTGCCGCGGTTGGCGTAGATACGTTCGCGGTTGGATCCGGTGACCGCAATCAGTTGAGGAGCGAAATCCAGCACCTGCCGGAGCTCTGTCTCTTGTTCGCGGATTTTGTCTTCCGCCCGCTTGCGATCTTCAATGTCGGTTAGGACACCATACCATTTGACGATGTTGCCGGCGTCATCTCGCAGGGGGACGCCGCGCTGCAGATGCCAGCGATATTGCCCGTCCGCGCGGCGGAAACGCACCTCGTCCTCAAAAGGTTTGCCACTGCCAACGCACGCGAGCCACTTAGCGTTGTGTCGTTCAAGATCGTCGGGATGAGTTGCGGCATGCCAACCTGATCCAGCGATTTGCTCTGGCGGCATCCCACAGTACTCTACGAATCGGCTGTTGACGTAAGAATTCGAGCCGTCGGGCAGCGCACTCCACGCTATCGCAGGAATAGTGTCAATCACGTCGCGAAGCTCTCTTTCGCTCCGGTTTAATTCGGAGGTTCGTTCCACCACTTTAATTTCTAATTCATCGCGGGCGTTGCGAAGCTCTTGCTCATTAGCTCGCAATGCTCGTTGGGCGCCGCGTAGCTCGTAGATAAGGAATGCGTTCTGAAATGCTGTCGCGGCAGTATTCGCAGCTACGGAAAGCAGTTGCTGATCAATCTGGTCGGGGAAATCGGGGCGATCGGATGCCGCCGCAACGAGACCGCGCTCGCCGTTGACACCGATAGGAATTACGATACCGCGGCAAGATCCCTCGACCCCGCTAACCTTGGTAACGATTTCCTTTCGAGAGATTCGGCCGCCGGACACAGCGAGGCGCTGTTGCAGCCATTCCGGAAATGTTTTCCAAGAGTCCCCCCGCATTGCCTCCACGGTCCGGAGCCCGTTTGGATCGCACAAGCGCACAAAGGCGAAATCCAACCGCAGCGACTCGATCAGCACATCGGCGAGTTCGGCGACAATGGCGGACGGTTCTCTTCCCAACCACACCTCCGGAATGGTTGAAAGCGCCAAGAGGTCCCCGACCGTTGCACGCAAGCGGCGGATCTCAGCAGATTGATCTACGGTCATTTGAGCAGTTTACTATGATGCGGTCTTGCGAGTTGACCGTCGCTCACGCATCTCATTGAGGAACTGGTCGGGAGGAACGAAGAATGGGTTCTCCCGAAGTAACCCACCGATAATTACTAGCGGGTGCGTTCGCATGATATCCATCGCCACGTTTGCGCCAAATTTGGACAGGTTATAGTTACAGATCACCGGCGCATCGTACTTGGAAAGAACATGATTGAGGCGTGCCTCGTATTCCAACAAATTGTTCACGGCTGGTTTGTCGAAAAATAGCCAATCCATATGATGTCCCACCAACTTAGTTCGCGCGTAGCCGGCGACTGCGCCCGATTGGATTAGGTTTTCGACCGAAGCCAGCATCGCATCCTGGTCGAAACGGTGGTCACGCACATACATGTCAGTCCACGGCAACACCTCGAGTTGACCGGTGTCCATCATCTCCTCCACATTTATGCCTGCCTCGGCGAGCCGATTCAAATACCCTTCCCGATTTTCGGAATCCACGATGTGGGTGGCTTTTTCGCCCCGATCGAAGCCGTCTTTGTAGAACGAGCCGAGCACTCTGTGTTCCTCGTCGATGGTGTTGAAGAAAGCGCAGACATGATTTCGCCCGGCGAGATCGACTCCTGTTATTTCCACTGAATGTTCTCTCCTTGCCATATATCACCTCAACTTTGACGCCGAAGATAGGCGCCGGAACAACTCTGGAGACCAGTAGTCGAAGCCAGCAGCGTTGAAGCCCAGCTACCCATGTGAGCAAGCCGCTGTCCCTCCGCTAGGTAGAACTCTGCTTGTTTCCGATCTTCAATGTCGAGATTCATCCTGATCCAACACAGTAGATCTCCATCGCTCGCGCGCACGGGCTCTGCACGACTGAGAAACCAGCGGTAACCTCCGGCAACGTTACGGACTCGAAAACTCACCTGACCGGCGCAGCCCGTGCGCAGACATTTTGACCAGACTCTGCGGGTCGCTTCGTGGTCGTCCGGATGTAGGGGGATATGAGAATCCCACGCTGCGCCCGTATCGATCCGGAGCCGAATAGGATGGTCTTTCGGCAGTCCGAGGTAATCTGAACCGCGTTCACTAATGAAGGTGAGCGCGCCGGACGGGACAGCGTACCAGGTATGCGCCGGAATCAAATTAAGAGCGACGTGTAATTCTGTTTGAGGCACCGGCCACCTCTGAGCAGCGCTATCTGCGGAGTCAACCATGATATCGCCCGCAAGGACGGGCTGCGCTCACTTGACTAGCGCAGCCCTCATCGTCACATCGCACATATCGAATCTCATGCAGGCAAAAGAATCAAGCCTGCACAGCTTCAGCATCCACGGTGATTGTGACTTCGTCGCCGACTAGAAGGCCGCCCGCTTCGAGTGCCGCATTCCAATTGAGACCGAAATTCTTCCGGTTGATTTTCGTTGTAGCCGACCACCCGATCCTAAGATTGCCCCACGGATCCTTGGCAGGCTCGCTCAGGCCTTCCACCTCGAACACCACCTTACGAGTGACTCCGTGAATCATCAGGTCGCCCTCGACCGCAACTTCACCGCCGTCTTTGCGTGTGATGCGCGTAGAGGCAAAGGTGAGTGTCGGGAATTTCTCGACTTCGAGAAAGTCGGGGCTCTTCAGATGGGCGTCGCGTTGAGCGTCCCTGGTGTTGATCGAAGTAGCGTCAATCGACAGTTCGACCCGCGAATTAGTCAAATCCTCGGGATCAAGCTCAACCACTCCGGTCACTCCCGAGAATTGACCCTTCACATTGGATATCATCATATGTCTGACCTTGAATTCGGCCGTGGTGTGGACCGGGTCTATGTTCCATTTCGTAGTTGCGGATTGCATCGCGTTCGCTGACATTTCTTTTCTCCTCTCTAGACGTCGTTCTACCGATAGTCGTTATAACGACTATCGGTCACAAAAAGTTTCAGCAGTTACGGCATGTCGACAAAAGCTCGCTTAACTGTTTGAGCCGCTTTTCGCCCAAATGTGCCAATTGGCTTCGGTGGGCATCCTGAATGGGTTCGTCGAGGCTGGCGAGAAGCGCAAGTCCTGCCTTGGTGATCTGGACCAGCACCGTCCGACGGTCCCTGCTTTCACGGCTGCGCGAGATCAGCCCGCGGTTTTCCAGTCTGTCTACCAGTCGCGTGATGTCGGGGTCTCGGGTGATCATTCGTTTGGAGATTTCCCCGCAGGTGAGCAGCTCAGCCGCTCCCCGCAAAATACGCAACACGTTGTACTGGGTCGGCGATAACTCTGCCGCCTTGATTACCTCCGCCGGCCGCCGAGAAAGAATATCCGCAGTCCGCACCAGCTCCAAAAAGACGGCCTCTTCCCTACTGGGCTTTGTCTTCGCTGCTTTTGACATGTTGCTACGATAATCGTTATAACGACTAATTGTCAAGACGCCCAAGTGCACAAAACTAAGAAAGTGCTCGGTGATTCGATTCTTATCACGGGCGTGGAAATTGACGTTGACGGCGGAACGGCGCATCGTTGAGTTTAAGAGGGAGACGGGACAGAAAGACGAGAGGTAGAAACGAGATGATGGAAGAGGGACGGAAGAGAATTGCTCTCATCACGGGCGCGAACAAAGGAATTGGGTTTGAGGTCGCCAGACAGTTAGCGCGACGCGGTGACACGGTTTTACTCGGCGCACGCGACGAGGAGCGAGGAGGCGAGGCGGAAGTCAGACTCAAAGCAGAAGGTCTCGACGCGCAATTCGTTCATCTGGACGTGGAAGATGCTGAGACTCACCGAGCGGCGGCGAAGTTCGTCGCCGAGAAGTTCGGTCGTCTCGATGTGCTCGTCAACAACGCAGGGATCGCGCTCGATGCCGGCGTGAACGCGAGCGCCGTGTCGCAGGACGCGTTGCGGAGAACCTTCGAGACGAACTTCTTCGGCGTGATCGCCGTAACGCAAGCGTTCCTGCCGCTCCTCAAGAAAGCGGACGCCGGACGCATCGTCAACGTGTCGAGCGGACTCGGCTCGCTCACGCACCACAGCGACCCGGCTTGGGAGTTCTACGGGGTGAAGCCGCTCGCATACAATTCTTCGAAAACAGCGCTCAACGCTTTCACCGTCATGCTGGCGCACGAGTTGAAGGATACGAAGATCAAAGTGAACTCAGCCGACCCGGGATTTACCGCCACAGACCTGAACGGGCATCGGGGCTACCGCACGGTCGAGCAAGGGGCGTCCGTCATCGTTGAGTTAGCCACCCTGCCGGACGCGGGCGCAACGGGCGGCTATTTTAATGACGAAGGCGCGCTGCCTTGGTGATCAAAGGATATTAGTGAAAAAGATAAGGTCGCAATTGTGACAGGCGGAAGCAGTGGTTTGGGCCGCGTCATTCGTACATCAAATTCTCGCTGGATAGCATAAGAATTCAAGAGGTTCGCCGTTGTCTCTGTCGATTGGAGACTTCACTCGCGTTCATCGCCTGCAAAAAGATCACGACATTGGTTGACCGGCCGCGACACCTCCGTCGAAGTTAAGCTGATCAACGCACGCGTGGAGACAAAACCAAGATCGCTAGTTCACTAAGTCACGCTCCTTGACCAGATCTCAATAATTCCGATATTTTGGCGGCAAATCTTAGGCGGCTCACCGTCTATTAGTATCGAGGGACCTCACCGCCCGCGAGTAAGCGAGTCTGAAACATCGGGTTGTCCTACTGAGTGGGATTGTTCGTTCTTTGCCGAGCAATGGGTTGGGTGGGTTGGTTCATTTCTGCCCTGGCACAGCGAGAAGCCATCTTGGCTGTTGAGCGTGCTTAACAGTCGCGGCGTGGCTTAAAACCCTTCCACACTCCAATCTTTGTGCTTTGTGACTATGGGTTCAGGGTTTGACCTAGTGAAACCTCTATGCCGGCTGACGTAACCGTAAACGACACTATTCTGCAGCCGTTCCTGATGGCGCAGGACTCAGCTGAGTCGCATCGCCAGCTCATGATTCTATTGTCTGAACACGCGGAAGCGCGCATGAGGGGGATCATATTGGCCCGCCTCCGGACCTCCTTTAGCAGTCACGAGCAGAGCGAGGACATTGAGGATCTATATAGCGAATCCAAAACGAGATTGCTCACATACTTGTACGAGCTGAAGGAGGGCCTCAGGACTACTCCCTGCGAGGACTTTCGAGCCTACGTTGCGGCGATCGCTCACAATGTGTGTCACGACCACTTCCGCCAGATGTATCCAGAACGCACCCGACTCCTCAAGAAGATTCGTGATCTCCTTCAAGCCCATCCAGACTTCGCGTTGTGGAAATCCAAAGACCAAAACAAAGGCGAGTGGTTGTGTGGGTTTCATTGTTGGCAGGGCCAAAGCACTTCATTTATCTCGACTGCCTGGATACGTCGTTTCTATGAGAAGCCGAAAACGGTGATTGAAGCTCTAGCTTCTGGGGGCGACTTTCAATCGTTGGGGACCGACGATCTCCTCGCGTTGATTTTCAAGGATATCGGGGAACCAATCAATCTAACCGATGTGATGAATGTTGTGTCCGATATCAGAGGCGTCAAGGACGCGCCGGCCGTCTCGCTCGACGCGAACGGGAGTAACCTGAGCTTGCGACTACCAGATTCAAAGGTACGCGTCGATTCGGTGCTCGAAATGCGCGAGCCCTTGATGCAAATCTGGCAGGGGTTGCGCGAGTTGCCCCGTGACCAATTCCGAGCCTACTTGCTATACGCACGCGATAGCTCAGGGGAGGACCTGGTTAACCTACTAGTGGGAGCCGAGATCGCAACCGAGGACGAGATAGCATTGCTGTTAGCCATGACTCTCGACGAGTTTCGATATCTCAGATTGAACAGGTTGCCGCTCGATAACGAGACTATAAGTAAGGAGCTGGGGGTCTCGCTCGAACGCGTTTACAAGCTTCGTTTCCGAGCTGGTAAGCGATTGAAATCGCTGCTAGATGAAATAAATTCCAAAAAAGAAACGGCCGATGTAGGAAGAACTCCCTTTCGTCACCGTCTCATTAAGGAGAGAGGCACGTAGTCGATTGTGAAGGTCTTTGGCGGTTTGTATGGATACACACCTGTCAACAGAAGAGATAAGGAATTACCTCGGACGCAAACTGCCGCAACACGATTTCAACAAAGCGAGCGCCCATGTTCACAGTTGCAAGGTTTGCTATCAGTACTTTCTTGCCGAACTACAAGAGCGGTTTCCTATTGAGATCGACCTAGACGAGCTTGCCGGGATGCAAGGCTGGCATCTTGAGGGCGAAGAGTTGGCGGCTTACGTTGAGGGCCGTTTGGATGAGCTTGATTTTGAATGTGCCAGTTTGCACCTCGAGGAGTGCGGCGCGTGCATGGAGAAGACATCAGCCGCTTTCGAGTATCGCCTTGAGCATCCTCGCTTGAGCGCGGTCGCACCGAGCAAGCAACCATCGACTTGGCGCAGATACGTTCACGGGTTCCAGTCAATCTCCTCGCCCCGCTTGGGGCTCGCTGCCGCTGCTGTTGTGTTGTTTGTTTGGGTACTCATTGGGTGGGCAGTGCTTCAAACGAGGTCCGAGAAATCTCAACTCACGGGAGCCCGACCGAATGACACGGTTTCGCAAGACTCTCCCAGCCAACCTACCGTGCCGGTTCAACCGGCTCCAGGCGCAGGATCAGACATCGGAAAGAAGTTTGATGAGCCCACGACAGATCACTCGTCTACCGTCGGACATTCAGGGGGGGGTGAAGTCAGACGCCACGAGGACAAGACGGAGCGAGTACTGATCGCCAGCGACTTGGAAATGCCGCCTGCTATCGAGATGCTCGACAGGACACCTTCGATCGCGGTCCGTGGAAATCGAGCCTCGGCTCAATCCTTCGCGATGGTTCGCCCTTTCGCGACTGCGATAAGCTATGATCGTCCGATATTCTCGTGGACCGCGTTGAACGGAGCCACAAGCTATAAGGTGTCGGTTTTTGACGCTGATCTCCACCTGATCGCAACGAGTAAACCGATTGACGAAACTCAGTGGACGATGCCGCATGATCTACAAGCCGGAATAATCTACACTTGGACGGTGACTGCGCTGAAGGATGGGCAAGAGATTGTCGCGCCAGCACCACCTGCACGCGCTGAGTTCAAGATACTTGAAAAGGGCGAGTTGCATAAACTGAATCGGCTGGTCAGTAGAACTACATCGCACGCAGCCCGTGGATTTCTCTATGCCGAAGCCGGATTGCTCGACGACGCCGAGAAGGAGTTCCGAACTCATTTGAAGGTTCAGCCAGCTGACGGTCGCGCAAAGCATTTACTTCGAATTGTCAGATCTTGGCGACCGTAGAACCTCATCTGCCACGCTGGTCGAAGTCCCACAACAAGGAAGCTACTCGTGTATTAGGCTGACCTCCGGGCCGGAATCAGCAGCAGTTACGGCTCGGACTCGTTGTCGCATGAGAGCCACCAGAAATTGTCGGAAAGGAACTCGCGGAAATTCCACAACACGCGTATTCTTGCTATGTCGAACCTGACATAGTACAATTCTTCGGTGTCGCCCACGCACAAGCCGCTTGCGATACTTCACGGCGTCATTAAGACGCCACCGATGAGTCAGAGCGCGCGTATCGAGGCTGGCTATTTGCTGAGACTGCTACAGCGCGGTGACTCGCTAGGGATGCCGCACTCAAGGCCGATGCCGGCGATTGGATCTCGATGTCACGAGTTGAGAATCATTGACGCGAATAAGATCTGCCGGATTATCTACCGTGTCGACAAAGACGCAGTTGTGATCGCAGACGTATTTGAGAAGAAAACGCAAAAGACGCCGAAGCGAGTTATCGATTCTTGCAAAAGTCGATTTATAGATTACGACGCTGCCTGAAGGAAGGAATTAAAGAGATGAAAGCATCGAAGCGAAAAAGATTGGAAGCAAAGGGCTGGCGTCTGACCTCGGCTGAAGAGTTTCTCGGCTTGACCAGAGAGGAAGTGGCACTTGTTGAAATGAAGATTGCACTCGCGGACGCTGTTAAGATGCAGCGCACGAAGGCTCATCTTTCCCAGATCGAGCTCGCGGCCCGGATGAAGTCAAGCCAGTCAAGGGTTGCCAAGATCGAGGCGGGCGATCCGTCGGTGTCTCTTGATTTGTTGGTGCGGGCCGTACTGTCCGCTGGTGCCACAAAGAAAGAAGTCGCAAGGGCGCTCGCAGCAAATGCGAGGTGAGTTATTAGAGCTTCGACCGCAATCTCGGTTGAGTATCTGACTATTAGTTAGCTCCGTCGCCCACGACTACGAATCCAGCCCAGTAATAAGGTTTTATGCGAAAGCGTTGTTCCTTGATCATCTGGAGAGCTGCCTGCCGGAGGGCCTCGGCTTTGGGCAGCCTTTTCGCATTGCCGTGGAAAGCCACCATCAGCTTAGCAGTACTGTTGGATGGCACTGCCCATTGACTAGCTACCGTCGTAGGGACTCCTGCCACGAACAGCGCCCAGGTCATTCCAATCAATCCTTCGCCAGCGCCAACACGTCCTCTGGCGCTGTCACATGCCGAGAGCACTGCCATACTGGCTTTGAGCTCCATGCCCATGATCTCCCAGGCTTCCAGGAGGCCATCTTCGTTGGAGCGGTCATCTGTAGTAAGCAGGAGATATGAGTAGAGCGGGCTTCGATCATCCAAAACACTATGCGTTGCGAAATGGAGTACTCGGTACTTACCGATCTGTGCCTTCACAGTCTCTTCCCGCGCAGCCGACCCAATAAGAACGCTACTCGTTTCCAACCGGTATGATTCGGCAGCGATCCTTTTAACCTCCTCTTCCGTTTCGGGCATTGGGGGCAGGTCACCTCTTGTAAATGCTTGGGCTTTAGCAATGACCTCGCTGTTCGTTAATGGATTCGCTATTGCAAACAGACCGTCGCTCTGTGAGAGCTTCTTGCCGATCGGCGACGCACCCAAGCGCGCTGCCCGTTTCTTCATCTCGCGAAGAACCATAACGGACGGCGCGTAGTAGATCGCGTGACGCTCAAGGAGATACTTTTCGCCAGGTGATTCGAGCGCCTGAAAAGGCAGTTGCCAGAGTGGTCCATCAGGAATGATGCACAGTGTAGTCTTGTCGCCAAGGTAGCCGGCGGCCGGTTTGATAAGGAGGTCGAATAGTTCTCGTGCGGGTTGTCGGTAACCCGGAGAATTTGTTGCTAGGAGGTTTCTAAAGTTCTCAGCCTGTCTGGCCAGAGTCTCCTTCGAGATTCTTATAGGGCACATCCTGACATCAATCTTCTGGTCGGTCCCTTTCAAAATTACAAACAGGAGTGTTCGTGAATCGCCTACTACGTATTCGAGAACCGCGGTGCGCCCGTCAGATATTGCAGCCGACGCATCCGATAGCGTGAAAGCAGGAAGAGCGCCGCGCTTGATTCGTAGCTCCGGATGAACTGCATACAATGAAGTCTGAAACTCTTCGTATGAACTACGCGCCTTCTTCAACCGCTCTTCTAGTTCCTTAATGCGGGCGTTGTCAGGCATTTGTCTTTCGCGCTCAGCGCGTAGTTGAGTATTTGCGCACACGAGACCGTTATGTAACTCTCTTTCCTTCGATTCTTCTTCTTGCGAGAGGGACTCCCTGGCCTTCATCCTTCCATCTCTAAGTACATCCAAGAGGACGCGGGCTTTCACTCGCTCAGCAAAGGCGAGCGCTTCTACGAGTCGGCCCCTGGTCACAAGTAGATCGATCATTGAGTAGTACGGGGCGATCCGGTTCTGCAGGAATCTCTGATAATCAGGCTCCTGCCCGGAGACTTGCCCACGCAACTCCTCAATAATCGAAATCGCTCTTGAGAACGACTGCTCTGCAAGATCAAATTGGTTGACAGCCTGATGAGCTTTTCCCTTTTCAGTCAGGGCTAGATAAGCGATTTCCGGCAATCTGCTGTCTTTTGCGAGGGAAAACGAATCGTTTGCATATTCGATTGCGCGCGCGTGCTCCGACATTGTGTTGTATAGCTCCGCCAGGTGCCAGTACGTACCAGCCTTTAACTCTCGATCGCCCAACTGTTCAGCACTAGCCAAGCTCTTCTTGTAGTAGTCCAAGGCAAGCTGATACTTGCCTTGAAGTCGATAAACCGAGGCGCAGATAGTTCGCGCATAACTTTCTATGTCCAACGCGTGAGCTTCTTCGCTAACCTTCAGAGCGCCTTCGAGTTTTCCAATCGCGGCTTTTGTTTTACCTTGCTCTCTGTACACGATTCCCGTTGTAACCAGGATAGATGCGATGCCTCTTTGATCTTCCGTGCGCTGCGCGATCTTCAGGCTCTGATCCAAGTAGTCGATGGCCTTTTCGTAATCGCCTTGTTCGGCATAAAGAGTGCCGAGCTCTGAAAGCGCATCTTGTAATCTGCCGTCATCCTTGAGTATGCCGATTACTACAATCGCTTGCTTAAACTGTTGAAGCGCTTCGATGTAGTTACCGGTCTTTGTGTTGACGTGACCGAGATTCACTAGGGCGTCTGCAATATAAGTCTTCTCGTTCAGACTATTGCCCAATGCCAACGTTCGTCGTAAATAATCCAGGGCATTGGGGAATTCTCCGAGCTTCATAGCGCTCGTCCCAGCTGTGAGTAGAGCATTCACGAGAATCAAATCATCGTGCTGTCCCTCCAATGCTGAAAGACATAGCGACGCGTATTGGCCTGCTTCAAGATAGTTACCCATCATCAGATGGATATAGGCGATTCTGTTCAGAATGAGAGTCTGCCATCGTTTGTTTTTGACTTCATCCGCGATCTGTTTCCCTATTTCGGCGAGAAACAAGGAGTGTTGATAATCGGCAGACGTAAGCGCCTTGTCGGTTTCGGCTTTAAGACTTGCCCACAATGCTTCAGTCAGAAGTCTCCGGTGGGCTGATATAACAACACGCGATTCATCCGCTGTCTTAGATGAGATTAATGCGCTCAGCAGGCTGCGCTCGTCTTCGATTGGCGATCCAGGATTCGATTGAGCGAATACGGCCGGCGAATATAATACCGTCAGTAGCGAACACCTTAATATCAATAGGAGACACAGGAAGGAGCGGCAGTACTTGATGTACATGGCAAATACTTTAATGAGGAATGCGAGGACGCCAATGCGGAAGCGCCGAGCGCCAACAAGAAAGCATTGGCGCTCGGCGGAGGCTCTACCTCAACCAAAACTATGAAACAGGCGGAATCGGACGCGGACGCGGCCGAGGTCCCGGACACATCGGACACTGTCCAGATGTCTCAGCACTCGGCGGCGCAACGGGTGTGGATACGTTTCCTGAACCGTCGTCCGTGGTTGTATTTTGTTGGACCACCGCACTGCTTTGGTTGAAGAAGTAATTAGTAATCAATGTCAGCCAATCGAACGGGCTGAAGCCAAAGAACATCAGCAGCGACAAACTGAGGATAGCTTTGCGACACCTGTTTATCTTCATCGTGTCCTCCAGTTGGATCTGTACTGTTACGCCGATGAGGATCGGGGGCAATCACTTGAGCAGGTATTCTTTGACGAACAGGATCGAGACGTAGAATTGGAAGAGGCGATTTCGCTCCTTCACAAAGCCGTGACCTTCATCTTTCGCTGCCAAGTGCCATACCGGAACGCCATTTTTCTTCACTGCGTCCACTATTTGTTGTGATTCGTTGGGGGGAACAAGAGAATCAGTGAGTCCGTGCACTATGAGGAGCGGCACCTTGATCTTCTGGGTGTTGTTTGTGGGCGCTATTCTCTCGAGAAAGGCTCGCATCTTTGGATCTCTTTCATCCCCGAATTCGACTCGCTGAAGTTCCTTGACCTGAGCGTCGGAGTGCTCAAGATACGTCGCAAGATTTGAGATGCCAGATACCGAATATGCGGCCCTTATGCGATCGCCGTAATTTACTGCGACCGTAAGCGCCAGGTAGCCACCATAACTCTCTCCTGAAACCAGGACTCTGCTCGCATCTAACCTTGGCTCTGTCTTGATCCAATCGAGCAAAGCGCCCATGTCCTTGCGAGCGTCCTCACGCTTGTAGCCGTCATCAAGCTGTAGGAAAGTTTTTCCATATCCCGACGACCCACGATAGTTCGGATAGATAAGAGCAATGCCCAATTCGTTCAGAAAGTAATTATTCCGACCGCCAAACCCTGGTCGAGTTTGTGTTGAGGGTCCACCGTGGAGGGAAATGATTACCGGACGCTTGCCGCTAAACTTCGCCGGCGGACGGTATAGCAACCCAGAGACTCTCCGGCCGTCAAAACTCGGCCATCGGATGAGTTCAGCTTCGTTGAATTCATCCGTGTTGATTCCGCCAGATTCGCTAAAAGTCCAGCGCTCCATTCTCTTTGTCTGAATGTTGAGTGAATACACATCGTCGGGGTATCGAGCGGAGCTAAATCCATAACCAAGCTCGTTGCCCTTTGGATTCCATCGCACGCCGTACACAACGCCGACGGGAAGGTTGGGAACAGATCGCGCTTGTCGGGTTCGTGTATCGAGCAGGTGAAGGCGCCCGAGTCCATCTTCGTTTGTGATAAACGCCAAAGTCGCTCCGTCTGGCGAGAGATCAAACTCATCTACGTCAGCATGAACCCAGTCAGTCACGAAAGTGAGACGCTTCGTGTGCAGATCAATATAAGCAAGTCTCTGAAACTCCGAGTCGCGGTCCGTCGTGGCGTAGACGCCCTTGCCATCCTTGGTAAACTGGCCGAACCAGTAAGCAACGTTCTCGTTTTCTTCTTGCGGCGTTATCAAGGTCTTGGTTCCGGTCTTAGTATCTATTGTCCAGAGATTCGTCTTATTCACCGAAATATGTTGGTAGACCAATACCTTGCTGTCGTCCGGCGACCAATCGAAGGGTATCCAGAAGCCTCCTTCGAGTTGCGCGAGCATCTTGTTGGACTTTGGATCGGCCGGATTCATCACCCAGAGATCCATATCCTTTTCGTTGCGACGGTTCGAGCCATATATCAGCAACTCGCCTGAATTCGACCAAACTGGAGATTCGTTTCTGGAACGACCGTCCGTCAGCAGAGAGACATTGCCCGTAGAAAAATCGTAACGGTATATCTGGTAGAACTGATCACCATCTTTATCCTTTCGAAATACAAAACAGCTGCCAGTCTTGGGTTGGATGCTCCCTCCTACGATCTCATCGGAAGAGAAGGTCAATTGGGTTCGAGCGCTTCCAGGGGATTTCAGATAGTGAAGCTGAGCAGTCTCACCAAACTGGGTGATGATCAACATCTCGCGCTTTGTCGGGTGCCAACTAGACAGCGTTGCCCAGCGCGAACGGGTATACCGTCCAGCCGTTTCCGCCAATGATGCTGGTATCTTGGGGATGCCTTCGACAATGAGATTATCCCCGGGAACGTTCTCGTCATTGTTTGCGCTCTGTCCCAGGACTGAAACTGCCGCCAGGACAACAACGCTCACAATGCTCGCAAGTCTATTCATCTCGCTCCTGACCCCTGGAACGAACTCTCGCTAGAACTTCCTCCCACTCGTATTAAAGACGGTGACCAAACCGATTTCTTCCAGCCTCCAAGAGATTTTTCTTCTTTTGATTCTTTCCAAACTCTATGAGTGCACAAACTATCCAAAGCAGCCGTTCTGCCGCATGGAAATAATGCGAGCACAGGATGAAGTATGGCAAATGCTTACTCGCCTTGGCAGGTAGGCTCAGTGACCGCGCCCCCATGCTCCTTTTGATCAGCCATCGAACTTCTTTTGTTCAATCGGTCGTGGCTGCACTTTACGGCGCCTTCCCGACCATCCTTTTCGATGACCTTGAAGCCTTGGCCTTTGTAGTCGGGACAATTCCTTATATCGAATCGTTCCGGCGGGTGATTGAGGAAAGATTCTATGAGGGCATCTGCTTCGCCTGTTCGATGCATCGTTATCGCGAAACCTCCGGGGTTGATAATTCCCTGGCCGGTTTTTTGTAAGTGGTTTGCATACCGACGACATTCCTCTAGGGTGAATCTCGATTCCACACTCACGCAGGCCTGTGTTTGTGTGAGTTCTTCATGAATTGTTTCTTCTTTATATTCAATACTGCCGCCAGATTTTGCAGGCCTTGCAGATCTTGCTTGGCTTGCAGGGAATGCAAGCCTTGCAGTTCTTGCAAGGGCAGGAGCGGGAATAACCCAGTATTCTATGCCTTGCTCTTTTCCTTTCCCTGTGATCGCCGCTCCCTTTCGAATAAGGCCCTTACTCTCCAATAAGCTTACGGCGTCTGCAGTGCTCCTCGCACTCAGGTTCGAACGGCGAGCAAGCTTTGGCAGACTAATGAAGCAGTTAGGGCGGCCACTTCCCCAGGATAGCCTATAGAGTTGGAGATGAACGATCTGTTCTTTTGCAGATAGCTGAGAGTAAAGATGATCAACTATTTGATGATGAAGCTTCGTGAAGCCCGCAGTCTCAGGCAGCGAATCCATTAGGCTTGTCAAAGGAGGCTGCGCCGTTAGGCGTGCACCATTTGCAAGCCTAGCAGGATTTGCAAGGCTAGCATTTTGCAAACCTAACGCATGGGTTTTTGCAAGCCTTGCAGAATCTGCAGGGCTTACGAGGTCTGCATCTTTTGCTCCACCGGATAGGCTTGTAGAGCCTCCCTGGTTAACTTCCCGTGCGTTCCGTTGAGCAGTCGGGGAGGAAGGAAGCCCTTCCAGTTTTTGAGCTTCTGGGCTTTCGTTTGACGATGGTTGAGGCCGTATGAGTTCCTCATGAGGCAGTCGAAGTAGCGGCGGAACTGAGAGACCTAGCTTCTTGGGCTGCGGCGTTCGGAGCGATGTAGGTTCCTTCTTCTGTTTTCGTTCTGGCACTAGCAGCCTCACTTCACTGCGGAGAGTTTGTTTCTGCTCATGTCGAGACGATCAAGTATTTCATCCGTCAAACTCCATAGCTGATCTGCCGCGCGGTGTTTCTCGGCATACATGACCGCCGGTAGCTTTTGTGAGGGCGCTTCCGCGATTTTTGAGTAATCGTGCAGATTGGTATCGAACACGTGACTCACTAAAGCGATCGCAGCCTCGACGGCAGCCCGAGATTCCGCCGAGAGGTTTCGCTGCGGTTTATACAGGTTTATTACGGCACCAAGCATCCGGAGGTCCGAGTTAACGTTCTTGCGTACCTGCTCGATCGTATAAGCTAGGTCGGCCAAGCCTTGGAGTCCCATGGCATCGGCGGCGCAGGGAACCAACACAGAATGCGCTGAGTAGAGAGCGGCAGTCAGCAGCTTTCCGAGCTGCGGCGGGCAGTCGATGAACACAAGATCGTAATCGGACGCATGCTCTCTAATCTGTTTGGTTAGGCGGTGGGCAAGATAATCCGGCTGCATCTCGAATCTTGCTAGACGTATATCGGCGGGGACGAGATCGAGGTTCGTAAGCGGACTCTCGACAATCGCATCATCGAGATCTCGTGGTTCCAGCTTCGCGCCGGCCTGCGCTTCCGGTTCAATCAGGACGTGCGAGAGCGTGATGTTATAGATATCCGGTTCAACCCAACTTGCAGTCAGATTCGCTTGCGGATCGCTATCGATGACCAAGGTCTGATAGCCTCGAAGTGCGCAGCATGCCGACAGCTCCCTGGTAACCGTCGTCTTACCAACGCCGCCCTTCTGATTCGCCACCGTGATTACCCGCATTGTCCTTGCTCTCTTTCCTCCAGCCGCAGAAGCGTCGACAAAGTCGCGCCCTTGAACGCGGCAACGTCACGCTCGATAAGCTCGAGCGATCTAGCAGAATGGTGGTACGCCATCGAGCCGGACTAGCCGTCCCCCGATAGCGCGCCGCCGTCATGTCCTGCGGAGACAACAGTGAACAGACCAAAACAGACCTTGATTCACTGGCTATCTTGATCTGTGGCCGCTGCTGCTGTCGCCGTTCAGAAACTCGTCAACAGCCTTCAGACTGAACAAAACTCGGCGACCTATGCGGACGGGTTTTAGTCTTCGCGATCGAACGAGCTTCCACAGTGTTGTTCGAGAGATTTGAAGTGCTTCGCAGACTTCTGGAACTGAGTAGGTGAGTTTTGGAACGTTCGTAGCCATAAGAACAGTCCTTTCAATTGTGATTGAACTCTTTCCTATGGAAGGACAATGCGCAGATTCTCGTGGTGATTCATCGTCTGCGCTTGTGTAAGAAACTATGGAAGGGCCCTTCAGCCTATGCGAGTACCCGCTCAGGAATTCTGGCCCCATAACATAGTAAGGACGGTGCGCAATGATGTTTCTACCAGTCCGCAGAAAAGTTTTCGCGTTTTAGCTCTTTCCCCACACTACCTGGAAGCATCTTTGGATTGTGGTGATAAGTCATCAGAGAAAGCGTCCGACGACGTGCCGCCAGCGCAAACCTCTAGTCTATAGTCCGGATTCGCGAATAGCGAATGAGTGATCCCTTCTCGTCATCACCCATCGAACTCTCATCAATCGACTCGTTTTACTCTGAAGAAATAGCAGGGTCGAATGATGCCATCAACAAAGCGTCGGTAGTTATGCATATCTACCGACGCTTTGTTGAAGGGGAGTAAACAGGTTCATTTGACCGCGCCAGCCTTTCTAAGGTTGTTCACCACGACTGGAGTTTGAGTCTCACGGTCTGGAAAATTCCAAACTTCCTGCGTGTACTTTGCCCAGTTTGACTATGGGATCAAAAAATAAATTAAAAAAAATTAGGCAAGATCCCAGTTCTTACTGAATGAGTGACTGAATGAGTGACCAAATGAAAAAGGCCGCTGCGAGAGCGACCTAACTTCTTGATTCTATGGAGCCAGCGAAGGGACTCGAACCCTTGACCTCCGGTTTACGAAACCGATGCTCTACCAACTGAGCTACGCTGGCATCTCTGATGGCTTTCAAGCGGAGGCTTCAAGATACAAAACTTTCTTTTCGTCCGTCAAGTTTTGATCCGCGCGACAGTTTCGACGCGCGGGTTTGATGCAAGCGGCGCTGTTCTGGATGAGATACATCGCACTAATCTGCATTCGGTTACCGCCGACGAAGCGGCGCTTAAGCGATACATCGTACTCATCTGCGTTCGGTGACCGTCGACGAGATTGCGCTTAAGCGCGTGTGGCATCATCGAGCGCTCGATGGAGAATGCCGGACGATCTTGTGCTAGCCGACACCCAGCATTCGCCGTCTTGACCCCGACTTTTGAATCCGTCACAATCTCCCCCAGCCTTCCTGATTATATTCTCCAATCTCTGAGTCAATTTCGCCCCCCAGCTTCGGCCGCGAGTTTCGCGATAGCTGGGCGATAAGGAGAGGCAGTCATGTGCAGGCTTACCCAAATCTCGAGAGCCGCGGCGCAAATCACCTTCCTTTTGTTCGTGTCAATTTCCTGTTGCCCCGGCCAACAAGTAACAAAGCGAGTGCCGCCGACGGACTCAAAGAGTTCGACGCAGGCACAAGTTGCACGGCCTACCTATCGCAAAGCCTTCGTGATAGATGACCGCCTGTCAGTTCTTAGACGCGAACCCGGCTTGCAGTCCGAAGTGATCCGACGCCTCCGACTCAGTCACGCTGTGTACATCATCGGCACCAGTCACCCCCAAGCCGGACAGCCGAAATTTTGCCGGGTTGCAGTTACAAGACGCACTCGCGGATGGATACACGAATCAGCCCTCGCAGTACAAGGCCGCATCGGCGATGATCAACGAATAATGACGCTCATCGAGGCCAGCGACGGAATCGATAGAATCCTGCTGTGTCGCATTCTCAACGAACGATTCAGCAAATCGTCATCGATTCCGCGCGCGATGCTGATGTTGGGAGAGGAGGCAGATCGAGCTGCTGAGACACTGAGTCAACGTGTACGAAGGCGGCTCGCCGAGCTGCGCGGCGCGGTTGCAGCCGCTCGCGACTACTATCTGAGCGATGCCGGCCTTGACCGATACAGCAAGCTGGGTATCGTCTTCGACTTCAACCAATCAACAAGCGAGTTCGTCTACAACGGAAAGGTATACCGAGAGATCGTAAAGCGCTTTCCAAAATGTGAAGAAGCCAGTCTCGCGGGACAGCGTCTTGAACTCAACAGCCGCAAGATCGCGCGGCAGCGGTGAGGGCACGCTGCACCAAACGAAGAAGAGGTCGCAATCGAGTCGTTACGTCGTCACCTTCACTTCTTTACTTCTTGCAAATCCCCGGCTTTTCGGTTTAGATATTTTTCGTTGAGTCGCGCGCAGTAACAATGGACGCAGCGTAAAAATTGTGGAGGAATGCCAAGATGCCAAGAGGGACTTGTCCCGAATGCGATGCTGAAGTTCAGGTGGATGAAGACACCGATAAGGGCGACGTTGTCGAATGCTCAGACTGCGGCACTCAATTGGAGGTGGTTGGCCTCGACCCAATCGAACTTGACGTTGCGGTGGAGGAGGAAGAAGAGGATTGGACCGAGTAGGCGCATTTGCCGCCAACTCAAATAGCTCCGGACCTGGAACAGGTCGTATCGTGAAGCAACGCGCCGTTGGCTTCAGAGTTGCCCGCACAGGCTCTTCCGTAAACAGAACTGTTCCGACGCGTGTTTCGACGGCAGCAATAGAAATTCGAACACCGTGTTGAGTTAGCCTCACCCCCCTCACTTAAGAATGTCGTCGTTGCAGCGGCTGAATGGATGCGCGCGTGCTAGAATGATGCCCTGTTTGTCTCCCGTTCTCGAGGATCTTCGATGAGTGTGAAAGGTAATGGCAACTCCAAGCAGGCCACTCGTTCTCTGCGGGTGATGTTCAACTGTTCGAAATGCCCGGCATATTGTTGCAGTTACGATCGCGTCGAAGTAACCAAACGCGACTTGCTACGAATTGCGAAGCACTTTGGCATCTCCTACAAACAAGCGGAGCGACGTTACACAAAGGCTTCGCCGGTGGGCCGCATACTTCGACACCAGAGGGACCACATCTTTAAGAACGTCTGTGAGTTTCTCGACACAGAGAAACGTCAATGCACTATCTATGACGCGCGCCCGGCGGTTTGCCGAGACTATCCCGACAGCCGGCGATGCGGGTACTATGATTTCCTCGCATCGGAGCGGCGGCGGCAGGGCGATTCCGAGTTCATACCTTTTGCCTGAAACCAATAACCTTCGATACGCACTTGCTAACATCGCGTCTGCACCATATCCGCCAATGAATGCTAAACGGAGTGAATCGGTAAGCCCCGCCAGAAGCGCAGCATTCGACATACTAATCAGGGTTGAGAGCGAACATGCTTACGCATCCGTGCTTGTCGCCGCTCTTTCCGAGTCCGATTTGTTGCCCGAAGACCGCGCGCTCGCCCGCGAAATAGTCCTCGGAACGCTCCGATGGCAGCGGGCGCTCGACTGCCTTATCGTGCGATATTCCGAGCGTTCGATTGCACGGTTCGACTTGCCGGTCCTGATCGCGTTGCGGGTTGGTCTTTATCAATTGCGTCATCTCAACCGTGTCCCGCAATCCGCCGCCGTCAACCAGTCCGTGAACCTGGTCAAGCGCGCGCGTACCGCGAGTGCCGCCTCTCTGGTTAACGCGGTGTTGCGACAGGCGGCAAGACGCATCAACGAAACCGCGGGTCGGGGAATAGCTGATCCTCTCGAGAGAGCCTCGGTAGAATTGTCACATCCGCGATGGATGCTCGAACGCTGGCAGCTCGCAATCGGCGACAACGAAGCACGACAGCTTGCGCTCGCCAACAATTCCCCGCCCGAGACCGCATTTCGCGTGAACACGCTCCGAACCTCCGTCAAAGAGGCGCTCATCAATCTCCAGGCCGAAGGGGTGACCACGCGTGAGTCCCAAGTTGCACCCGGTTCGTTTGTCGTTCAAAGCGGTGCCGCATCGGTAATAGCCCGGGCGGCGCGGCAGGGGCTGATCTATGTTCAAGACGAAGCATCTCAATTGGTTTCAATCCTTCTTGAGCCGGGAAGCGATCATCGAGTGCTTGATCTATGTGCGGCACCCGGCTCCAAGACTTCGCACATCGCGGCGTTGACACAAGACAAGGCATATATCTTCGCGTGCGATCGTCATCACCACCGCCTGGCTACGCTTCGTGCTACCTGTGAGCGCCTCGGAATTGAATCAGTCAATGCGCTGGCGCTGGACGGGACGCGCGAACTTCCCTTCCTTGAGACGGGGCCTGAATTCGATCGGGTCTTGATCGATGCGCCGTGTTCGGGCACCGGAACGCTGCGAGGCAACCCCGAGATAAAATGGAGGCTGGCTTTTGACGACCTCGCGCGACTCGCCCAACTCCAACTCAACCTGCTCGAGCGGGCGGCGGCGTCGGTTGCGCGGGGTGGCCGCCTCGTGTATTCAACTTGCTCGATCGAACGCGAAGAGAATGAAGAGGTGGTCAGCCGCTTCCTGGAGGGAACTCAGTTATTTCATGTGATTGTGCCCAACGCGCCCGCCAGTCTGACAACCAGTAATGGGTTCTTAAGGACTTTTCCACACCGCGACGGAACCGATGGCTTTTTCGCCGCCGTATTGGAAAGGGTGCGATGACAAAGCCGCCGGGGAGAACGCCGATGCGATTCTTGCTGTTGTTTGTTTTGCCGTTGGTCGGTGCCGCAACGATGACTACCGGCTCATCGCCTTGCGCCCCCACAACCGCGTCATCGGGATCTGTTCAGACTCAGGCAAAAATCGTGCTGCTTGGCACCGGCACGCCAAACGCGGACCCGGATCGCTCGGGGCCGTCAGTCGCGATTCTGGTGAATGACACCCCTTACCTTGTCGACTTCGGACCCGGAGTAGTCAGGCGCGCGGCTGCCGCGTTTCAAAAGGGATTAAAAGGGCTCGCGGTCAAGAATCTCCGCTGTGCGTTTGTGACACACCTGCACTCTGATCATACTGCCGGCTATCCCGACTTGATCCTCTCTCCATGGGTTCTCGAAAGAAAGGAACCGCTTGAGGTCTACGGCCCGAAGGGCATCAAAGCCATGACCAGTCACATCTTGAAGGCTTATCGGGAGGACATCAACATCCGGTTAACCGGAGGCGAGCCCTCAAACAAGACTGGTTACAAAGTAAGCGCGCACGAGATCAAACCGGGCGTTGTATACAGAGACGAGAATGTGACGGTGAAAGCCTTCCAAGTAGATCACGGGTCGTGGCGCGAGGCTTATGGTTTTCGTTTTGAGACTCCGAATCGCACCATCGTTGTCTCCGGTGACTGCCGGCCGAGCCAATCGGTGATCGAAAACTGCAACGGCTGCGACGTACTGATTCACGAGGTCTACTCAGCCACCGGTCTCACAAGTCGCCCACCTGAATGGCAGAAATATCACTCTCGCTATCACACCTCTTCGAGAGAGCTGGCCGAGATGGCGACAAAAGCGAGGCCCGTCCTGCTCGTTCTTTACCACCAGCTATTTTGGGGTACCAGCGAGGACGATCTTTTGAAAGAGGTTCGGTCCGGTTATGCCGGGAAGGCTGTATCGGGTCACGACCTTGATGTCTACTAGCGGCTCTCAGGAATAATCAATGGACCATCAAGAACTAACGATTGATGACGTCAGGCAGGCGGGAGACCGAATAGTCTCTATCGCGCGCCATACGCCGCTCGAGCACTCGCGCTGGCTGTCCGCCGAGCATGGGCAAGATGCATTTCTAAAGCTCGAATGCTTTCAGTTGACGGGTTCATTCAAGATTCGGGGCGCGATGGCGAAGCTCTCGGCGCTGGTTCAGGATGAATGCTCGCGCGGCGTACTTACGGTTTCCGCGGGGAATCACGGGCTCGCGGTTGCTCATTGTTCTGAATTGCTGGGGCTCGAAGCGACTATTGTCGTTCCAGAATCAGCGTCACGGGCGAAGGTCGCGGGCATCAGCCGCTATCCGGTCACGTTGATCGAGCGCGGCGCGACATACGATGATGCGGAACGCGCAGCCCGCGAGCTGGAACATGAAGGCGGCGCGACGTTTGTTTCGCCGTACAACGATCGTGAGGTCATAGCGGGACAAGGAACCATTGGCCTCGAAATACTCAAAGACGCTCCTGGTGTTGATGCGATCATAGTTCCGGTTGGAGGCGGCGGCCTGCTTGCAGGAGTGGCGATCGCAGTGAAAGCGATGAATCCCGAAATCAAAGTCTTCGGCGCCGAGCCGCTTGCATCGCCAACAATGACGGCAGCACTCGAGGCCGGTCGCATCATCGAGATCGAAGAACAATCAACGATAGCGGACGGGTGCGCGGGCAACATCGAGCCCGGTTCGATAACTTTTCCGATGATCCAGCGGTTGGTTGACGGGATTATTCTGGTCAGCGAAGAGGCGATCCGAAACGCAATTGCCAGAGTCGCTGGCGAGGATCATATGATGATCGAAGGTTCTGCCGCGGTGAGCATCGCTGCTGTGAATGACGCGCGCCTCGAAGGGAAGTGCGTTGCAGCGATAGTCAGCGGACGGAACATAAACCTGGACCTGTTTGCGGAAGTGATCGGAGCTAAGAGCCAAGAGCTAAGAGGCCAAGAGGTGCAGTAGTCCTTCGACGACCGGCGGTGTGAAAGACGTAAACAAGATCGTCTGCATCTCCGAGTTTCAGCGCCGGCCATACGAACTGTTCATCCGCATCGTGCACGAGCACTACGCCCGCGGACGGGAGCCCGTCCGCGTCGGTCTGCCGGATAGCGATTGCAACCCACTGGTCGGGAAATGACTGCTTGATTTCAACTAGCGAGAAAATATCGTTATCGTTGTCATTGCTAGACATCAAAACGCTCCCACTACTTCATAGCCCGAGACGCGCCGGAAGAGTTTGAACCCATTCCAGCGCTATCGAGGGCTTCCTGCAATCTGTAAGCTTCGGTTGTTATTCTAATTATCGAGGGGGCAAGGACTGCAGGGGACGGTATCCGCTTATCATTCTACATTGGCTGTCAATAGCTCTTGCGTTCCGCTTTCCGGTCAGACCACAGGTGCGGGTCAGGATTTTGCTCATACCCACACGCGAAGCGGTGGGTTCTTGATGTTACAGCCTACGAAATATACTTGCCTGGCCGAGCTGCCCACGCGCGTCAGCACGGGGTTGCTCACGTTGCATCCTTCCTTGTCGGGCAGCTACAAAGTAGGCATTCGGAGTCCGTATTGTCTTAGGAAACACCTCAGCGGCCCGCCGCGTGAACCTCCCACCGCTGACGCGTGTGGGCATCCGGGCGCGAGCGTAGCGGTTCTTGTAGGCTGCAACATCATGAACCCACCGCTTCGCGTCTGGGCATGCTCTTAGGCGCAATAGCAATGCTGTTTCGGAAGTTTTACCACAATAAATAAGTATCGCCAAAGAACGAGGGCCGGGGAGTTTCAGCCTCGGCCCTCAATCAAGTAGTAGTGTTGGCAGCGCGCTAGATATCCAGATTCTTAACATCCAGCGCGTTATCCTCGATAAACTTTCGTCGAGGCTCGACCGCGTCGCCCATCAACACCGTGAACATCTCGTCGGTTTCGACCGCGTCGTTTACCTGAACGTTCAGGATTGTTCGCGTCTCGGGGTTCAGCGTTGTCTGCCAGAGCTGTTCCGGGTTCATCTCGCCCAGCCCTTTGTAACGCTGAATGTTGAGCCCGTTTTTGGCCGAGGCCATTATGTGATCCAACAACGCCTGGCGTGAATCGACAATCGTATGAGTCTCGTTCTCGGTAATGACGAACGGCGGGCGGCTCAAATCCTGAAGCTCGCCATAAAGCTGCACAGCCTTCTGAAACTCAACGTGGGTCGGCAGCCCCCAGTAGATGATTACACTCCCGTTGCCTCGCGCACGCGAGATTGCGATCGAGTATGTGCCGTGCTTCCCGGCATCGTCAATCTCGGTTTGTGAGGGAGATC
>CAZOOE010000030.1:0-24756 GCA_964581275.1 uncultured Clostridia bacterium | reverse complement strand
ACGGCGACCACTACGGCTGCCGCTTCAGATCAGCAGCAACAGTGATCCGATCGAACTGGTAAAGCGCGGACGCAACGCCAACGACTATGAAGTGACTGCTATGGGGCGTCCTGTCGACGATTCGATTCTCAGCGGCTCCCGCTACTGCAACAAGCCGGGCATCCGGGTCTCACTCAGCGACAGCCAGGCAGAATTGCCAGGAGGAGCGGGAGGCGTGCGCCTTGATGGCGCATCGAACGGGCTCGGAGGAGATCAGGACGGGGATGGTACCCGAGGCTACAGACCCGTCGCGATGAACGGGGGCGCTTATCAAGCAAAGCGTTTCAATGGACATCGTCTCTATACCGGTCAGAGTTATGTCGATCGAGGCATGCCGGCGAATCGCCAGACGTGGATCAAGGTCGAACTGGTCACGATTGATGCCGCAACGCTGGCTATTCAGGCCCGCGACATTACCGCCGAGATTCTTAGCATGGGCCTCACTCACAAAGACCCGGCCGGTTTGAATCTAGGAGACGACCGGGCAGTTATCAAGATGCAACGCTATGAGGTACTCGGGCCGCCGATAAAAGTTGGCGCAGCCGATCTAATCACCAATACTGCGAATCCTGCGGCAGCGTTCACGTCTGCGTCCGATCCTCGCGTTCCGAGTGTGAATCGCAACGTCTACACCTACAATGCGGGCGCCGGGTACAGCTATGTTACCAACAGCAACCTGTACGTGTCGGACAAAGAGACCGCGCAAGAGGTTGACATCGGCGGCGGGGTGAAGGTCGTGCCCTTTCCAATTGAGATTTTTAACACCCGAGAAGGATTGTACAACGAAGACCTTGCGGCCCTGGGTGCTCCAAGTTGGTCCTCGCTCTATACGGGTGGAGGCGCGGCCTGGGGAGCGAATTCGAAGGTTCCCTACAACGGAGTGATTAGCCTGATCGACATCGACATGAATAATCTGGGACGCCTTGTCAGAGGAGATTGGGACGGTCAGTTTCCTGCTAATGCGGGGCTGCCGGGTGGAAGCCTCTCAAGCGACGACCTTCCGGACAATTCCGGAGCGGGCTACATCGTCTACGTGTCGGATCGCAGAGGAGACCGCGACAATGACGGCGAATACGATATGGAAGACATATACGGACCGAACGATGGAATAATGCAAGCCGGCGAAGATATCAATCACGACGGCGTCCTGGAGGCAGACTATGACACCGCGGCCAACAATTTCTGCGGAGAGGCGGCGAGATATGGTGTCGGGATCGAAACGGATCTGGCGGCGGTCCAAGACCATAAGTATTTCCGGAGGGGTGTTCGTTTGATCAACGGTCAAACGCTCTTCGGCACCATAAACAAGGGCTACTCGATTGCCTCCGAGAATGCGATCTACGTTCTCGGCAACTACAACGCGACCGGCGTAGCGGCGGTGGGCACTCCGACCCAGCCTGCTCAATACACGGGTGCGCAGGTGCCTGCCTCAATCGTGTCCGACGCTATCACGGTACTCTCTCAAAACTGGAAAGATGGTAAGAGCTTTCGCAACCCGTTTCGCCAGGGCACCCGAACTGGAGTAGAGACGACCGTACGAGCCGCCTTACTGATGGGCGACACTCTCAGCAGCCTGAAGGTAGGCGGCGTCCCGAACTCCGGGGGTGGCGATGCAGACCTCTGCGGCGGCGTGCACAATTTTCCGCGGTTTCTGGAGAGCTGGGGCTCCAGGCTCAATTACTGCGGCTCCCTGATTAACCTCTTCAACAGCCGCCAGCACGACGGCGGCCACAAAAACGGCGCAAATACCTATTCGCCGCCGACTCGCAACTGGGTGTTCGATGCGTCATTTCTGGACGCGACCCGCCTGCCGCCCGGGACGCCGTTCTTCCAGTTCGTGCAAATGACCGGCTTCCGACAGACGGTTCGACAGGTGAATTGAGCGACAAGTTAGCTGTGCGCTATACATCGAGCCGCTTATGCAGCACAAAAAATTCTCAAGGATCTCGTGTCTCGTCCCCCCGCGAATCAGGCGCCAAAACTCGCTTGCGGAGTTGGCTGGTTCCGCGGACTCTGACGCCCAAACCGGACACTCGTCTTAGTTCCAAAGTGTGACCTTGAGTGACGGACCCCGCCGTGGCACAAATCTACACACCTACGAAGCACCTAAGGTAGACCGCGAGCGGGCGGTACCTATCCAGGGAACCGCGATGGCCGGCAATGAGAACCACGCCTCAAAAGACCAGATTAGGAAGGTCCGTTTTATAGACCTAACTGCCTTTCCCCGACTCTTCTGCTGAGAGGAAACCCGGCACGATGCTTGCGCTACGGCTATGGATGAATCCGTTCCTTGCGGAAGTCAGCCTCGCAAGAAACGTATGGGGAGGGGCTCATGCCTGTTGGGCGTTATCAGTCGTTTGCGAGCCGTTCGGGCGAACAAGGGACGTCACTAATCGAGATCTCGATAGTGGTCATGATCGTTGCGGTTACGATTGCGTTCGCGCTGCCGGGCATAGCCAACTCTATCAGATCCTACAACCTCCGCAGTGCCGCCGAACGACTGGCCGAGCGGTTGTCAGGTGCGCGCGCGCTTGCAATGGCTAAGAACAAAAACGTTACTGTGGCATTTGCAACTGGCGGCGGTGGGAATGTGACTCAGTTTGGATATGACTTCTCTCCGGTTGGGGCGCCAGACGGAACGCCCGATACCAGCGACCCCGATGACCCGGCACAGAGTTACTATATAGAAACCCCTCCAAGCGGAGTGACCGTATCGTTCAGCGCGGGCGGCACAACCCTCACAAACGGCAAGGGGGTAACTTATACCTCACGCGGAGAGCTGCCAATCGGCGCGTCACAGGCAGACATCATGATCTCCAATTCATCTGGCAACCTTTTGGTTAGTATCAACCTTCGCGGACAGATCTGGATTCACTAAGGTGGTGGGCAAAATGGGATTAAGGAGTGAACTAGTAAAGGGGCTTTCGAGTCGGCGGCCGAACGAGCGCGGGTTCTCGTTAATCGAGGTGATGGTCGCGATATCGGTTATTACATTCGGTCTGGTCTCGATCGTTGGAATATCTGCGTACGTTTCTCGAGCGAACAGTACCTCCAACACTCTCAGCGTCATTGCCACCGCGGCGCAAGATCAGGCTGACAAGTTGCGCGGAGCGATTTGGAACACTTCGTTTGAGGATCCCAAGCTGTCCATCGGGGGCAATGTAAACTACGGATCGTCCGACGCAAACCACCGGACAACGGTTGTAGACACTCCTGCGGGAACATTGAACGTAAGCTGGAAGGTCCTGGCCGGTCCGGCAACAACGGGTGACATGCGAACTATTACGATCAAAGTTGTGCAGGATGGCGCGCCTGCGCGCCTTGCCGACGGGATATCGATAACTATCATCGTGTCCCAAAGTTGAGAAAACCTATGAAATCAGCGAACAGCGAACGAGGATTCTCATTGATTGAAGTAACCGTGGCATTGGCGGTGATGACCATTATAATGGGCACTGCATTCATGCTTCTCAACCGCTTTCAGCTAGCCTACCAGCGCGAAGAGGCCTACGCAGATGCGGCTCGCAATGCACGGTTCGCGGTCACGCGCCTGGAGGAGATAATTCGCAGCGCCGGGACCAATCCTACAGGCAAGACCTCCGTCAACTGGCTCACCTTCGTCGATTTTGGTGGTGGTAACGCGAGCTCAGCGCTCCACCTAATCAGCGACTTGAATGGCGATTCCGCAACCACTTCGACCATAGCTGCCAACTCGGATGTGATAATTACCTCCGAGAACGTAACGCTTCAATTGGACACGGCAACAAACAGACTATTGATGGTCGACAACAATCAACCAATCGATTCGACCCGCAGGCTCGTCCCAATCGCGGAAAACATCCGAAGCCTGACCTTCAGCGATCCGGACGGCTCGCGGCGGGAAGTTGATGTCGATCTCTATGCGGTGCCAAGCGGCATCCCGACATCCGATAGGCGGTACCGCGAAGTGCACTTCACCGCAAACATAAAGCTGCGTAACCGATAAATAGTCTGAGTCTACCGGAAGGAGCCAATGCGATGAGTAAACAGATGAGACCACGGGACGATAACCCTGAAAGCGGAGCGGCTCTAGTGCTGGCGCTTCTGATGATGGCGCTGCTGCTTGCATTGACTATGGGAATGAGCATGACCGCCGTTTCGGAACTCGGAGTGAGCAACACATACTCCAACCAAACCCTGGCGTTCCAGGCTGCGGAATCGGGCCTTTACCACGCGCTTAACCTGACCAGAAACTATATCGGGAGCAGCCCAACTTCCGCCGGCTTTACGGACTTGCTGGCGGAGCGAGGAACGGTGAGCACAAACTACCTCACCGGCAACAATCCCTTTACGAACTCGGCACACTTCGCCGCAGGCAGTGTAATGATTGGTGATGATGATTCCAATGGGCACGCCTTGTTGAGTGCCGACACCGATGCAGGAGGCAATCAGCTCGCGGTACCTGGTGTCCACTATCGCGTGCACATGGTGGATGACGAGAAGTCGAGCAGCACCGCGATCGTCAGGATACCAAATTTTGCTCCAACAGGCGCCTGGGAGGATGGCAACGCTGCTACCGACACAAACAACCGCGTGGTCATCTACTCAACAGGCTCCTATTCGAGCTCATCGGTGACTCTTGAAGGGTGGATAGGCTTTTTGCCGTACCCTGCGTTTGTAGCTCAACGGGATGTGACTGTAAGCGGCAACGCCCAAATTCAAGGCGCGTACGGCGGTGTCCATTCCAACTCAAACCTTAGCGTAGTCGCCAGCGCTGATATTGCGCAGACCGCTACCGCAGTCGGAACAGGGACCTTTACCACAAATGGGACAATCGGCGGCTTCCACGCGGGAGGACAACCCCCGATTTATATCCCCAAGTTTGTCACAGAGCCAACTGCCACCTCGAGTCCGCACTTGCAGGACTATTTGGTCCAGGGAGCCGATGTGATTCTCCTGGACCCTGGGTTTGGGGACGGAGCCACTCGCGATCTAACCGGAAACAGCGCACCAACTGTTCGGCTCAAAAAGCTTGCGGACAGTCTGGCAGTTCCTAGTTCGCAATACACGGCATTTGCAACTGCGATTGACTCTAACACTACCGGCAACGTCGACCAGAGCGGTGCCGAAGCGGTTGGAATCAACCGCGCCACCAATCCCATAAGCTTTACTCGGGTCACCACGAATCTATCGACCTATGGGTGGAATTATTCAGGCGGGAACTGGAACATACCGAGCAACTCAACAGGCGCAAGCGGTCACACGTTCTATGTGGTCGGTATGGATAATTATAACCTCGCCAGCCCCGGCGCTAGCCCGCAAAACGGCGGTAATGTGGACGTCCAGGGGAATGCCGGGTCCCTCGCGTCGCCCCTTCAGACCACCATACTTGCTACGGGGTCGATCACAATAAGCGGCAATCCCTATATGCAGGCAAATCTGCAGAACGTGCGGACAACTGAGCTTCCGCCTTTCGTTTCGGTCAACATACTAATGGCCGCGGTTGAGGATCTCAAGATCAACGGCGATGTCGGCGCGGGCAGCGGGATTATTCGTTTTAGCGGAATCTGCTTTTCGGGCGAGCAGGTTTATCTCAGCGGCAACGGCGAGATTATGGGTCAAGTCCTTGCTTTGAACAACCCCAACGTCGTTGGAACAAACGGATCAAACCGATCACCGGTTAATCGTGACGACAACGAGGTAACTGGCTCGTTTACGCTCGACTTCAACGGCGGCAAGGCGGTAGGCAAGATCGCTCTCATGTCCTGGCGACAAATCAAACAGTAGCGCTCCACGTCGCGCGCTTGTAAACGCGAAGCACACTTTGCCCTGTACGTCGATGGGGCGCAGGTCTGACGGTCGCAACGCAGCCTCCTGACCCGTAAACCTCGCCGGGCAACAGGATCTTCACAACTATTCCTCCGCGGAACTCTAGGACGGACACGATTTCCTAGACCACCTGTCCAACCACAGGCCTTTGGCTCAAGTCAACACCTCTCTGGACCTTGCGTAATCCATACCGGTCATACCGGTGTCTAGCTAGAATTCGTTTGGTTTGTCTGCTCTGACTACTTGCTAAAACGTCTGACTATTCCTCACCCCGATTCCCCAGTGTGTCCTTGGGCATCAGTGAGGCAACTCAAAGCTGTCATTCACAATGATAGCCTGGCGCGTAATACAGAGTACCCGCTTCAACCTACCCCGTGCGGGTCACGCTTAGTTCCCTATCGACGTGCGTGCAGGCATCGGGCTGACGCGGTTTGTCAATGCGGATCAGTCAATACAGGCGACGCTGTCGGTCACTTTGAACGCTCCAGCCGAGCCTATGGTGCCGGTGTGGGTAATGGGTTTCAGAGGTCTTGAGAATTCCGATTACTGGATTTGATGGCATCGCCTTTGCACTATGTTTTGACGGAAGTGTAGGAGCATTTGGGTTGAGAGAAAGCTATGGTCGTCATGAATTCCAGTACGCGAAAAGGTGAAGCAGGATACGGCGTCCTTGACCTAGCGGTGGTTGTTATGATCGCCGGCATCATAACAGCGACCTCGGTGATGATGTTTGGCAATGGCAAGGCGAGATACCAGCTCAGCCAGAAGGCCCAAAACATGAGTTGGCAGATAGAACGCGCACGGTCGTTAGCTGTCAAGTATAACCAAACCCTGACGCTGGGGTTTCAGCAAGACGGGACGTTCGGGTTGAACTGTACGGGTTGCGACGCCGCCAAGAGTGAACTCGGGCCTATCAGCATTCCCAGCAGCCTCACTCTTTCGGCGCGGCCGACGCTAACTATTAAGGGCAATGGCACGATATCTGGAGCGTCAGGCGTTACACTCACCGACGCGAGTGGCAGGCAGGTCAGCATCGCAATTGGGAACTCCGGCAGAGTGTCGGTCGGAAGCGTAACTCAATCGAGCACGAGCTCGCGCTAAAAGAAGATAGCCGAGGCAGGATCTCAGAGGCAGGATCTCAGAGGCAGGATCTCTTATGAAAAGGTCAAACAAGAAAGCGGTGGCCGTTTCCAGTGAAACCGGAATGAGCCTGATAGAAGTGATGATCAGCCTGGTTATGATGGGCGTGGTGCTTGTCGGACTTGGCCAAGCACTTACCCTTGGCATCAGGATGAATACCGAGAGTAAGCTTCGGGTATCCAACCTTAATCTCTGCAAGCAGGTCACTGAGAAGATAAAGAGCCAGATTCAGTATTCACAGGTACTATTCGATACGGCCGAGACCAGCAACGCCTTCAACTATAGCTTCAATGCAGATGTCGATGGGAACCCGATCCAGGCAGGGCAGACCGCGCCGTCGCCGAACTTCGTAGTCACAACGACGGTGACTAACCGAACCGACGCCTCCGGCAACACTCTTAGCGCAGTGGACTCAAACGGAGTATCACATGTGCTGGTCAAGGTACTGAACGTAAGGGTACTCGCGCAGACCAGCGCGATATCGCAGGTAAATGCAAACACTGCGGCGGGTTCATCACGAGAGACAATCTTGAGAGTCGAGATGGTTAGACCGGCATCGTAGCCGGATTTGCAGCGAGGAAATGATGAAGAGAGGGTCGCAAGATGGATTCACAATGCTCGAGCTAATGGTCTCGACGGGCTGCTTGCTCGTCGTCCTGAGCGGCGGGTTGTGGTTTTTCGCTAAGAGTCAGGTGATATATACGAATGAGCGCGTTACCCTGGACATGGTTCAGGACCTGCGCACTGTGTTCGATCGATTCACCAACGAACTGCGAATGGCTGGAGCGGGTTTGCCAGGGTACCACGGCGTTGTTAGCGGAACGGCCTCGACATTGATCGTCAGAGGTGACTTCACGAACATCGAGACTATTGTTACTTCCACGAGCGCGATAAACGGGGGCACGCTGCCAGTTAGTTCGACCCAGGGGTTCGCAGTCGGGCAGACCGTGTCGCTGCTGGATGTCGATGGAACCACCGCGGGCGCGTCGGCGGTCGCAAAGATAACCGCCGTGGATGCTACTGCCGGCACAATTACCCTGAACACCGCAGATCTATTGCCGATAACCTCGGGCGCTCAGTTTAGCAATTTTGGACCCGGCTGCATCATCAACGTGGTTGAGCGCAGGAGCTACGGAATCATAACGACCGGCGACACCAAGGGCTCTATCACACGCACAACCGCTTACGAGAGCACACAGACGGCTGGTGCCGTCATACAATCCCAGGAACTGATCGCAGGCAATGTGCTGAGCCTTGATGGTGCGCCCGGGCTCACATTCACCTATTACGACGGGGCCGACAACGTCCTGCCTTTCGACCCTGACACCGGGCTTGTGGTACAGAAAAAAGTGGCAAAATTGCAAGGAAACCTGCAGGCTCGAACCAGCCAGAGGGACCTTTCGAGCAGCCAGTACAGAACGTTGAATCTCACGGCGATGATTCAGGTGCGGGGCCAGTACATCCCGGCAGTAGGATTCTAGTTTGCGGAGAGTAAAACAATGTGTAACAAACAACGAGCTGATCTAAGAAACGACAAGGGCATAGCGATAGTGACGACGTTACTGCTTACCTTGCTCCTGTCTATCCTGGTCGGGGCGCTTCTTTCTTCGTCGACTTCCGACGTTTTGATTACTGGCAATGACGTGCGCACCAATCAGGCGTTTTATATCGCAGAGGCTGGCATCCATCGCGCTGCGGGCTGGTTCACGGCCAAGTTTGGTACGGATCCCAACACGGGGCATTTCATACTGCCTGAACAGAACCCCTCAAACAATGCCGGGTTCACCGGGAAGCTGTCATACACCGACCCGCCTTATTATCAGAAGGGTGCGGCGGCGACAACGTTTGAACAACAAGTCGCTTCATCCGTAAAGGTGCTGTCTGGTGGCGTCTTGAAGAACGTAGTGTTATCGGGCGACAGCGCCAATACCTACCCCACGAGTTACACTGTCAGCGCCAACAATTCAGCCGGAGCCGTGACAACGTTCAACTATTCGGAAGTCGTCAGCGACTTCACAAGCAATCTCTCAAATCAGACGGAAGGTGAAGGTAAGTTCTCGGTGAAGGCTACGCTCGTTTCGATTATTCCGCCCAACGGCGCACAACTGGGAACTGCCACCTGGCTGCTTGAATCGGACGGCACCATTACCCGAGGGACGAACACCACGATCGCCAGCTCGACAATGTATGCGTATATGTCGGCGCGCCTCTCACCGATACAAAAGACGGTCACGGTGGACGCGGGAAACCAGGTCGTGGCGGAAAGTCCCGGAGGGATTGCCCGGGGCGGGATCAACTGGAATGAGAACCAGATCAGGTTGGACAGCTATAAGTCTTCAAAGGGTGGATACAACGTGGCGCTGGCAGCAAACTCGTTTACCGGACAGATAGGCGCCAAGAACATGGGCAGCCGTGGCGATATGCGCACCAATGACGAGATTATTTTTCCAAGCACAGTCATCGGGATCATCAACTTAAAGAACGGCACGGTTACCGGCAGCGCCGGTGCCACCAATGCTAAGCCGGCTGCCGGCGACCCGGGGCCCGACCCGATCACGATTGACACCTCCAAAGTCGATGATGGTCAGGGCTCGAGCTTTTCCACAAGCAACGAACATTACGGTCAGCCACCACTGACGTTCCCCGCCGTTGCCAACCCAACCGCGCCGCCCGGGGGAGCCGTCAATTACTCGTACAGCTCAAAGAATTCCGCAACACTTCCACCGAACGCAAATGGCTATAATAACATTGACATCAGCAAGGGCACGCTCACAATTCCACCGGGAAACTACGGCACACTCAGCGTAACCACGCAGGGCACAGTCGTGCTCGGTGTTCAGGGACAGAGTACCGTATACAACCTTCAGAGTTTTAGTGCTGGCGCGCAAGCAGCAGTAATCTTCAAAGGACCGGTGATCATCAACGTCAAGAGCGGCCTTACAGATTGGGCTGGAAGTACTATTGCCGATCCCAGCGTACCCGCCTCAGCCATCCGTTGGAACGTCGTTGGAGGTAATGTCGACCTGGGCGGTCACGGCATGACGCTCGGCGTCTTCTACGCGCCTAACAGCCCTCTCAATATGCAGGGTGGCACCGATTTCTACGGTGCAATAGTCTCTCAGAGTGTGAGCCTCGGCGGAAACGCCGGCATCCATATCGACGAAGATGCTGTAAGCGGAGCTAGCTATAACCAGGAACTGTTTAGCACTACGACGAGCATTGTTGGGTACACCGCGACCAACTACAGCTTGTGGAGAATCACCCAGGCCCTCAACTAAAAAGGCGGCTCCGCCGCACGAACGCTGCTGATAGTCGATCGAGGCGCCGAGGGAATACCGAGGGCCGCCTCCCCAAGAAACGAATCGAGCCGGGTAAGCTACCCGGCTCGACTTCTTTGAGCCGGCAAAGTCGAGTCGATCGTGACTTCTCCATCCCATAGAAAATCCGTCGCTCATCTGCCCGATTCAACCGCCTTTGTCTGATTCAAACGCGCCGATCCTGGGTAGTGGTCAGTGTGAGGTTCAGAGTGCAAGCTTTTGCTCGCGATTTATGATCCTGCGAACGAAACAAGCAAGCTAAAGCTTGTACTCTGAACTTCATCTTAAACTGATTCACGCCGGACAATGCTTCCGGCATTTGACTTGCCGTATCATCTGCGGGAGGCGGTCAAATCTCTTGAGACTGCGATGACGGTCGGAGAACGACGAAATCCTCATCGTGGAGGTATAATGGTGGCGTATCGCTTCTGGGCAGTCGCGTATGTATTTCACACACGCTTAAAGGGGGTGCAGTTATGTTGAGCAGAGTATTCAGAATCGCATTTGCCGCGATGATTGCCGCGTCAACAGCGATAGCTGCTGCGAGTGTTGCACAGGAGCGAAGCGTGGGCAGCTACCGCTTTACCGAACACATTCGAAAGGAATTGGCCAAGCTGCCCTATTACGGAGTATTTGACAATCTCGCTTTCGAGCTCAAAGGTGACACGGTCATACTCTATGGCCAGGTCGTCAGGGCGGTCACACGAAGCGATGCGGAGCGGCGCATCCGCAAGATCGAAGGCGTCGAGAGAGTGATCAACAGAATTGAAGTATTGCCGCCATCTCCCGCAGACGATTCGATCAGGCGGCGAGTGTATCGTGCCGTGTTTAGGACTGGTGGGTTATACAGGTACGCACTCGGCGCGAATCCGAGCATACACATCGTCGTCAACCGCGGTCACGTCACGCTTGAGGGGGTTGTCTCCACGCGAGCAGACAGCCAGCTCGCTTACATGGCCGCCAATGGTGTGTCTGGGGTTTTCTCGGTGACCAACAACTTGAAAATCGAACGAGAGAGTTAGTAGCCAGAACCTTGGCCCAAGATGCCGGCGGCGGTGCCCGGTCTGTAAGGGGGGCGCGGCCGCATTCCCTTTCACCTTCCCCGAACCTGAACGCGAGTCGCAACAGCTGGTGTGCGCCTCACTTGCTTCACAGCTCTGACACTTTAACGAGTTGTTTCCCGACGTTTTGCCCTCTCAACATAGCCATGAAAGCCCGTGGGGTGTTCTCGATTCCTTCCTCGATGTCCTCTTTGTACTTTAGCTTTCCTTCCTGGATCCACTGCGCCATTTGCCTGAGGCCTTCCGGATACCTCTCAAGAAATTGGAAAACAAGAAACCCTTCCGCCCTGGCTTGCTTGACGAGCAACACCGACAGGATCATCCTCGGTGCCAGCTCAGGCTTCTCGAGGTTGTACTGCGAGATCTGACCGCAAATTGAAATCCTGGCCTTTGTGTTGATCAGCCTTAACACCCCATCGGTGATCTCGCCGCCAACGTTGTCAAAGTAAACATCGACGCCTTTTGGACACAGGGTTTTCAACTTCTCAGAGTAGTTGCTTTCGGTCTTGTAATTGAACGCTCCGTCGAAACCGAGCTCCCCGGTGAGATATGAGATCTTGTCATCGGCGCCCGCAATCCCTACCGCCCGGCAACCTTTGATCTTTGCGATCTGTCCAACCAATGAGCCAACTGCCCCGGCCGCGCCCGATACGACCACGGTCTCTCCCGCTTGCGGGTCGCCGATCTCCAATAGGCCGAAGTACGCGGTCAGCCCAGGCATCCCGAGAACCCCGAGCGCGGTCGATATCGGCGCCAGAGACGAATCGATTTTCCTGACACCCTGCCCGTTCGAGACGGCGTAGTCTTGCCAGCCAAACATCCCTTCGACGATATCTCCGTCCTTGAACGCAGGATTGTTGGACTCGACTACCTTGCCTACTGCGCCGCCGCCCATCACTCCGCCGATCTGAACCGGAGGAGCATATGATTTGACGTCATTCATTCGGCCACGCATGTAGGGATCGACGGAGAGATAGATCGAGCGGACGAGAATCTGGCCGTCTCCAGGAGCCGGAACTGGAGATTCGGCTAGCTTGAAGTCAGCGTCTTTCGGAAACCCGACCGGTCTTGCGGCAAGGAGTATTTGTCTGTTCATCGTCGACATAAGAGCCTTCCCCTTTTTCTACTCTAGATTATTTGTCACCGCGATTCGCCGAAATCAGTGTTATCCTCGTTCCCCGTCGCAGCCCTCGCATTTCGTTTCGACACACGAGCGTCCTTCAATCCAGCAGATCCTTCAACGTGACCGGCGATTTGGATTCTGATGACTTCAAGAAGGTAACCAGATCGAGAAGCTGCTTGACCGTGTAGGTACCGGCATAGTCCTTCGGCATGACCGATTCACTCGACGTTTCAACTTTGACGACATCGACTCTTTGAACTGTACGCAGAACGGCAGGGAGTTCGGTTGTATCGTAGACACGAATAGATTCCGCGTCCTCCTCTTTCTTGACCCCGACGACCCTGTCACCGTTGCGAAGACTCAATGTGACAGTGGCATAGCGTGAGTCTCTGATTTGGCGTGGAAGGATGATATTCGAAAAGAGTTCTCGTGCGGTTTGGCCGCCGATCTTCGACAGATCCGGACCGATCGAAGTCCCCTCGCCCTGCATCGAATGACAGGAATGACAGCTCTTCGAGCGAACGGAATCGAAAAAGAGCGCCCTGCCCTCCTGAATGCTGCCGATCACCGAAGTGGTTGCGCCGGCCACGAGTCTTGGCGGGTTTGTGGGTTGCGACTGCGGCTTATCAGTAAACCTAGTCTCAGTATGTGCGACGGTGTTCGCAGTTTCGTCGGACGCGATGAATGCGACAAGTTTCCAAACCTGCTCTTCTGAGAGTTCGGATTTGAAGCTCGGCATCGCGGTGCCCGGAATTCCGTTCGAGATAGATTTGAATACGTAGGCGGATTCGAACCCTTTGCCGCGGAGTCGAGGCGCTCCTCCGCCCACCCCGCCGGTTCCGTGACAGTACGCATTGCCGCAGGTCGGGGCAAACAATCTTGAGCCTTCCGCGATAAACTGTGGGTCCTTGAGTTGCGCTTCTCGCTGCAAGGCCGGTGATGCGGAAGCCGATGATTGAAGGTCTCTCCCGCTAAAAAACGGCAGTAACATAAGCCCTGCAAAGACCATAACGAGCAACCGGGCTGGATAAGCTCTGACCGTGAGTCCGGCAGGCCGGAGGCTATCGGTGTTCATCTTCAGTTCCAATTAGGCTCAGTTCCCCAATAGCGATCGCCGTAAGTCATTTGCGCTCTGGCAGCGCGAACACGAATATTGCCGAACCGCCGGGCCAGCCCGCAACCTCGGGCCAGGTTGCAGGCATCCCGCTGACGAAGAGCGAACCCAACCCCGAAGGCACGGCAACATACTGGCGGCCTTTGACTGAGTAAGTAATTGGCCCGCCGCGATGTCCCGAGCCTGTGTTGAACGACCAGAGCTGCTTGCCGGTCTTTGCGTCGAACGCCATGAACCGTCCTTCGGCATCGCCGGTGAACAACACGTCTCCGCCTGTTACCAGCAACGATGAGAGGATCGGATACTTAAAGGGTAAGGTCCACTTCTTTTGCCCTGTAACCGGATCAAAAGCGTCAAGGTGTGCGCGAATCGGTCCGTCAGGAGGCGGTTTGACGTCGACGTTGCCTGCCACGAACGACCGGCCTTCGTGGGCTTCTTGAGGGTATACAGTCACGTTGGAACACCACTCGATGCCGTCGTTGTACCAGAGGCCAGTACGCGGGCTGTAGGCAGAATGATTCCAGCTTCTGCCTCCTCCCCAGTTTGGACAAATGAGATTTGACTTGCCGACTTCTGGCTCGTTACGCCCGATCAGTTTTCCATCTTTGTCGATGCTCTTGACCCAGGTGATGGTGTCGACATAAGGCCACGCATTGATGAACTTTCCTGTTACTCGGTCAAGCACCCAAACAAAGCCGCTCTTGTTCGGATGCACGAGAAGCTTTTCAGTCTTGCCGTTGCGGGTGAGATCTATGAGCACGGATTCATACGCTGAATCGAAATCCCAGGCATCGTGAGGAATCTCCTGATAGTGCCATTTCAGCGTTCCGGTGTCGGCGTCAATCGCGACGATGCAGTTCGTGTAAAGGTTCTCGCCGGGCCGCACTGAATTGTTGAAATCAGAAGAGGGATTGCCGATCCCCCAGTAGATCAAGTTCAGCGCCGGGTCGTATGAACCGGTCAGCCAGGTGGAGCCGCCTCCGTACTTCCACATCTCCGTCCCACCCCAGGTCTCATGTCCAGGTTCTCCGGGCCCGGGGATCGTGTAGAAGCGCCAGGCCAGTCTGCCGGTCTTTGCCTTAAATGCATTGATGTAGCCGCGATGCGCGCTATCGCCGCCCGTACCCCCGACGATAAGTTTGTCCTTAACGATGAAGGGAGCGCCGTTGATGTTGCAGCCGCACTTCTTGACGTCCTCGACCTCGACGTTCCAGACCTCTTGGCCCGCTTTCGGTTGAAGCGCCACCACGTGATTGTCCTTCGTTCCGAAAAAGACGAGACCGTACCCGACTGCCACGCCGCGATTGAACTTGCCGTAAGGCGATATGAGGTCCCGCGGAACCTTATAATTGTACGTCCAAAGCCGTTCACCGTTCTCTGCATTCAGAGCGAACACTCGGTCTTCGCTGGCGATGAGATACATGATTCCATCAACTACAATTGGGGTGGCGTTGAGTCCGCCTTCAACCTTGCCGGTCTGAAAGGCCCAAACGGAAACGAGGTTTTTGACATTGTCCGCTCGGATTTGAGCAAGCGAGCTATAGCGCCATGCGTCGTATGCTCCGAAGTAGGTGGCCCAGTTCTGCGGCTCCTTGCGCGCGTTGACCAACCGCTCAGCGGTCAGATCACCGCTTCCATCCTGCGCACTTGCGTTCTCTGCGGAAGCGCTGAGCGCAACGATGACACACAGAGCGTAACCCGCCCTTGCTAGATGAGACTTCGTGGGATCGATCATGACGAACGCTCCTTGCTTGAAATGCTAGTGGCTCGGGATGGGCGAGATACTATCGCAGGAGCACGAGGACAACAAGGGAGCGAGACGTTTCGGCGGGCGAGTGATGGCGTGAGTCTGCGATCAACGTGTACCGGATGTCATAAAAGCGTGAGCGTCGAAGCCAGTCTTGGGCACTACACTTTGGTTCGGCGCAGGACTGCCAAACGGAGCTCTCTGAGGTATCCACAATCGGCTTGCTACTCGCTCGGTGTCGCCGTAGGCCCATTTGATCCCAACGCGAGGCTCATCTCCAAAAAAGAGAGAGGGAACGCAGCGCGGTCGACCTTCCTGGGTTAGACTTCGCCACGCGGCGCGCCCTCTCTAACCGCTAAGGAGGACAGAACTCGCAACCGGACCAACTCAGTCACGTAACGCGCGCCCCGCAATGTACTTCTGACACCATCCTCGAAGACGTGAACGAACCCTCGACCTGTCTCACTACAGCTCGTCGGCCGCTTCACCGAATGCCGCAAACACAGACGGCAGCCCCAGAACGCCCAAAATAATCCCCCCTTCTTCACAATCACATTTTATTTTCAATACACGCTGACTATTTTTACTACGCCCGCGATCCTATCCTCTTTCGTTTTTTGTGTCAATGATTATTTTCCATGATCTCTGAGAATATTTATGCCTTAGGAACGGCCGGCCCTGCTTGAGGACGGGTTTGTGAAGCCCTGGCCTCTACTCCCGAAGGCGCGACCCTGAGTCGCGCGGGAAACAATCAGCGGCTATTGGTCTGATCGGCTCCAAAGGGATGGCCGGATTTTTCTTGATTCGTGTCGTGCTGGTCAGAAATGAAGGTGGAATGACTATTCCGAGTCAAATGACGGATCAAGCAGGCGATGCTCACATTTCGGCGTCTAGGAAGATGCTGCTGAGCACCAGGCTATCGTGATGCGAACTACAATTCTACGCCTTGGAATCGCTCGCGATTATCTCGCCGCGACATTCACTCACATGACCTTCTCGCTTGTGCAATAGAATCGCCGCAACAGGTTGTCCACATCTTTTTTTCCAATGGCCTCAAAAACGACCGCCGGAGGAAGACCCAGGCCCTCGGCGAGTTTCAACGCGGTCTCAACGTTCAGCGTACTAACAACTGACGAGAGAATCTTGGATAGCAAACCTTGATCGAATCCGGTCTGGCGGCAAAAATCAACTTGTCGCATTCCTTTTGTGCGCAGGTTATCGCTGACGAGGTCGGCAAGCGGACTACGGCGAACGTCGCGGTTTGACTCTCTGGTATCTGCTTCCCCTTGTAAAAGTTCTAGCAGTGGCTTAGGCATTTTAGGCTTCCCTCAAGAATCATTTCCATAGTCTCAACTTCTTCTTTGGGCTGACTCGGTGCGGTCAGCTCCAGTGCTTCCGATGACTGACTCACAACCGTGTCGCTTCCGAATTCTTCGATCGGTCTTTGCAAAGTCATCTTTGCACTTGGCTCTCTCACCCAATTCGACACGGCAAAGTCCTGGAACTTCAAGTTCCAGGCCAGTTAGGTCCCTTTCACTATAGAATAAAGGGACAATCTTGATCACTTTCCAGGCTTGAGTGTCGCGCCGTACTCCCGGTCCTTGTAATTAGCTGAAGGCTGAGCTCAAGGGTCCTATTTCGGACGGTCATTTGTAAACTAAGCACCTCAATTCAAAAGTGTTGACAATGCTAACTACCTGACCTATAACGGAGTCGAAGCTGCCTCAGGCCGCCATCGATTGTGATTTCGTGATCGCGGTCTGCAATGAGTTTCGGGGCAGACGTCAGACTGCTGCTGTCCCACCGAGAATGGCGGCCAACCTGCCCCTTATTCAACAAACGTTGCCGAATCGTTGAGATCGCCTGTTGATGTGCTGGCTGTTGGCTGTCTCGCCTCCTACTGGCAAGAACAAAAAGGAATGCCTGTATGTTAGCACAAGGGTCTTATGTATCCATGCCTGTGACAGCGCCTCCATTAGAAAGAAACGACCGGCTCTATTGCCTGGCCGCCGCGCTCGATGAAATCAACGAGGGCGCTGTGTTCCTCAACGCGGAGGGTCAATTGACCTGGCACAACCGCGCATTTGACAAGCTTCTTGTTGACAATCGCGAGGGCCACCTATTAGTGGCTGCGGTGATCGAGTCTGCTGCCGACTTTTATCAAGATACATTTGCCTCGCGCGGACGTGGCGAACACACTTCGGTGCGCGACATCACAGTAGGTCGAATTGAACACGAGATCCACTGCACGTTGATGCCGGAAGGAATGTTGGGCGAGGAGAGCTATGTGCTGTGTGTGGTGAAACGATCGGCCTCGCGATGGTCAAGCTATGAAGAGCATCTGCGACAGACTTGGGGATTGACGGAAAGAGAGGCTCAGGTAGCGGTTGAGTGCCTCAAGGGAAACAAGAATCTCGAGATCGCAGAACGATTGAGAATAAGCGTGGAAACAGTCAACAAGCACCTCGACAAGGTCTATCAGAAGGCAAATGTTCGCGGCCGCGCCGAACTTGCGTCACGGCTGCTCGACAGCGGGCTGTGAGTGAGACTCATCGACCAGGGTTGCGTGATTTAGACCTGCCCGTTGTGAGCATTGTCAGAAAGATTCTCGTAACCTCAGTGCGCAGAAGCGCATGGCCATCCAGAAAGCTTGCCCGCGAATCGCTAGCTCCACTCCACTCCTAAACCATACAGTATCCGCCCGGAATGGGTTGCCTCATATTCCAAGGAGGACCAATCGACTAACCCAAATGAGTTTGTCTACAAACGGTCTGCAGCGTATCTCGCGTCCTTGACGGCTCCCCAAGACTTGCTTGGCAACTGGACAGAGTCTATTTTAAGAGAATGATTGTCGAGAAGTTGCCAAAGACAGTATTCACACCGCTTGATGATGGAACAGGCGTTCTGCTCAACCTGGAGACGCTATTCTACTACAACCTGAACCGAACAGGGGTTGCGCTTTGGCAGGAGATAGACCGCAGCCAAGCGCCCACGCTGGATGTTCTGGTTGCGGCCACCTGCAAACGGTTCGATGTGCCTGAGGATGGCGCCCGACGGGAAATCGTTGCGTTTGTCGAGCGACTTGAAGAATTCAAGATGGTCCGTATAGTATAAGCCCCGCATCGGTGAACCCGAGCGAATGGCTTGCACTGGCCACCCCAGCCTGAGTTTATTCGCGTTCCGAACAGGACTGACGGGGACATTCCAACCACATGGTTTAGCGAGAATCTAGGCGCCTGGGAGCTGGAGTTAAGTGCCAGGAACGCTGCGTTGGCTGGACTAAAGTCTGACGTTAAACGGATTCCTGTCTACGCGGTCCTGATGGCTTGCCTGTAACAGACGGGGCTCGATGCGATCGTCCATGCACCGCGAAACCAAGATGCCCACACCAAAGTACAGACTTGCTGCCACCGAAAGCTGAGTTTGGGTTCAGAGAAGAGATTTTTTTTGGTGGGCCAGCGGAGTGTAACTTCAGATTCTAAGATAATTAAGATCAATACCGAGGAAATCGTCCCAATTGTTCATAATTTACTTTAACTTTTTTCTTGCATCCTGTTGACGGGTATGATATAAAGCGCCCCGTAAACAACACCGCTTTATGTTCCTGCCATAAAGCGGTACTGTTTTGGCGGTGCGTTGGGGGTAAAGGAACATTCAGATAGGGGGCTACTGGATGTTCAAGGGGGCTTGTCGATTAGACGACCCAGCGCACTGCCCTATCTTATTCCTTTAATCCTTCCAAGTCAAGAAGTTTTCAATTTCGACAGAAGTTTTCAATTTCGACCTCAGCAAGACTGAGAATTCTGTAGGAGTGCCCCATCCCATCGTGATTTTGAGCTAACAAGACAAGGACGCAAAGGATAGGAATACGCCCGACAGGACTTGAACCTGTAACCCCCAGATCCGAAGTCTGGTGCTCTATCCAATTGAGCTACGGGCGCGTGGTGAACTCGTCAAGAGACTATCGGGAAAGTTGCGGGTGTGTCAATTGCCGACAGCAGCAGCAACCCGTCAATAATTGGGTTTGTGGTATCGAGCTAGAAGGGTAAGAGCGAGCTGGACTGGTTCAATGGACGGTAAAGCTCATTGAAATCCCGCACACTTCGCTCAAAAACTGACTGGAACGACGAGACGTCCTCCGGGTGCACGGTGAGATTGACACCATTTGCGAACGCCAGGTAAGTGTCAAGCGTCCGAAGTTGAGAAGAGACCAGAACTACGTAGGTGCGGCGACGCACCTGAGGCGTCAAGCTATTTACATATTGCATCATCGCGGCTCCACCCTGATGATCCGAGTCAAAAGCAGGACTGAGCACGATGACTTCGGCGCGCGACTCGTGGAGGATCTCGATTGCTTCCGGGGCGAAATCCGCGGAGAACATCTCATATCGCGACGGCTCCAGTGCCGCGCGCAAGCTCTCCCTCAGGTTTGCATCTTCGAGGCAAAGCAGCACACGCCGGCGCTGCCATTTCTTATCATCTGTAACCTGAGGTTGTGACCCCTTTAGTCCGGCCAACAACAAATCTGCTAGAGCGCGCAGCGAATCCGGCTCGTCCGCTTCGACCGCCGCCGATGGGTCGAGCGGACCAGTGATCCCCGGCAGCTTGGGCTCCTCCTTGGGCGGCGGCATGATCGTCACCGATTGTCGGCAACGCGGACAGAGCACGTTGAAGGGCTCGGTCGGAAGTCGCGTATCATCAAACGTGAGGCTCATCGCGCATTGCGGACAACTTGCTATCATTTCAATCTCTCCTCAGTTGCTGGTCGCGACGTCATAGGCGATCCTCAATCGGCTGGTTCACGCCGACCACTTTGCGCGACATTCTATCCCTTCAGACTATCGACTCTCTCAGCACGTTGGCGTGCCGCCTCGGGCACTCGGCCGGGTATGTAATTTCGCTCTTCGCGCCGGCTCAGCATATCGTCTGAAGTACCTAGTCCCGACAGTCGCAATAACAGATTCGATGGATTGGTGGCAAAGGCAAGCCCAGTTTCTTGAGTGATCGTATCACTTCGGATCATTCGCTCGATCACTTGATCGAAATGCTGCATGCCTTCAAGCTCGCCATCGTTCATCGACTCTAGCAGAGTCTTTCCTTCGCTCTCGCCCTGCTCTATGTATTCCCGCGAGCGCGGCGTCGCTTTCAGGATCTCGACTGCGGCAACCCTTCCGGTGCCATCGGCGCGCGGAAGCAGACGCTGCGAGACGATGTAGCGGAACGATTGAGCGAGGCGGGTTCGTATCACGTGCTCTTCGGATTTCGGGTATATGCCGATTATCCGGTTCACCGTCTTGGAGGCATCGGTTGTGTGCAACGTCGACAGTACTAGATGACCTGTCTCTGAAGCTTCAAGCGCTATCTCCGTCGTCTCCATATCACGCATCTCGCCGACCAGGATCACCTTCGGCGCTTGTCGGAGCGCTGCTCTGAGCCCCAGCGCGAACGCAGGCGTATCGGTACCCAGTTCGCGCTGGTTTATGGTTGACTTTTTGTGCTGATGCAAAAACTCGATCGGGTCTTCAATGGTTACGATGTGATAACTGTATTCGGTATTGATCTTGTCTATGATGGCTGCGAGTGTCGAGGTTTTGCCGGACCCCGTTGGCCCTGTCAGAAGCACGATGCCATTCTTTAGGTGGGAGACTTCGCCGAGTTGTGACGGCAATCCGAGGCCTTCGATTGTCGGAACGTTCGTTGGAATCACGCGCATGACGATCGATATCGAGCCCCGCTGCTTGAAGACGTTCACCCGGAAACGCACTTTGCTTGGAATCGCGAAGCCGATGTCGGCCGAGCCGGTCTGAATGAATCGGCGTGCGGCATCGGTATTGCCCTCGAGTAGAGACATCGCGATTATCTCGGTCTGGTAGGGGATGAGGTTTCGAAGCCCTTTCACCTCAACCGGCGTGAGCCTTCCATTGATCTCGACCTGCGGCGGCCGGCCTACGGAGAAGTTTAGATCGGATATGTTGTCCGCAACTGAGAGCATTTTATCGAGGACCGGCTGAAGGTCGAAGAAGCTCATCCTTGTCTCCTGAAAGTGGACTACGACGTGGGCGGCGTCCGTTCGTGCGGGGTCTTAGTATCGAGGATAGGGGCATCCCTTGGGTTCAAAGCCCGCGGGGGGAGCGGTTGATCCAAGATACGATAAGAATCGGCAAAGGGCAACAGTATTCTAACCCAGGCGCGCGGCAACGTAAGGTAGCATAGGCTTGGGCTTTCGAATCGCGGGTCACTTAGATATCCGGGATCGAGTCTTCATCGCAGGCGGAGCAGTCGTGCATCACTGCCACATCGAGCGAAGCCCAAAGACCGGAGGGCTAAGGGTTTGTCCCTTGCTCTTTGCGCTTCTCTCTTTGCCCATGACCCTTCGCCCTCCAGGCCTCAGCTTCTCTGCGCAAACCGTCGAGCGCCGACTGTACAGCCGTCTGGTGGCCCGCCAAGTCTTCGCTGGTCGACTGTCGCGGCACGTAGATGGGTTCGCCGATCAGAGAAACCGCACGCGTGAACGGCAAAGGCACCTGCAAGCGATCCCAGCTGTGAAACTCGACATATCTATCCGCGGCTATATGAAACGGAAGGATAGCCTGGCCGGTGTGTCGAGCAAGGGTGACCGCCCCAGGCTTTGCTAAGCGAGCCGGGCCACGCGGGCCGTCAATCGTGAACGCCACCTCCATTCCGGTATCCAGACACTGGGCCATCTCTGCAAGCGCTCGGCCTCCGCCTCGAGTCGCCGAACCGCGCGCGGTGCCATACCCAAATCGTTTGATTACCCGGGCCGTGTACTCCGCGTCGCGGCTCGCGCTCGACATAACGACAATTCCGCGGTTGCGCCAAAACCAGGTCGCAGTGATGATGCACTCGTGCCAGAAAGTAAAAATCGGCCGATGTCCGCCGGCCAGAATTCTCTCGAGGTGCTCACGGCCTCGCACCTCCCAGCGCAACGTTGAGCAGATCGCTCGGAGCATCCAATAAAACGAGAGGCCTGCAGTATGAATGAACAATCGGTCGCGAGTCCGATATTGTGAGAGATCGCTAAGGCTGTAGACGCGATTCCGAAGCGCCTCAACTCCAGCCGACATTCTTGGGGTGGAGCCTCCCCTCGACAACCGCTGGCCGCCGATTCCATTGGCCGCCGGTGCTTTTGGGTTGCCCGAGGTACCTGGATCGATGGGAACTGACATTGATAGACCAGTACGTCACTTCACGCGCGGTGCAGCGGCTATTTTCGCTTTTGGGCGCCCGGCTTGCCGTTCGATTCTCTGTGTTCAAGATTGTAGAAATCCAGCATCACGTCAGTATTTCCGCGAAGGTCGCGCTCAAGCCGGTCAAGCGCCACCCGCACTACGTCGCGATGATGCACCTTTCGGCGGCTCGGAATGCTGCTGATCTGAATCCATAGCTTGTGAATCATATTGATATCATCTTCGGTGAGGTGGGGTGCGTGTGCTCCCAGATGAACGACATGCTGGACGCCGCTGGGTTCGATCACCTTGAATGCCACCTGCCGGCGGGGTTTGTCCGGGAGCCGCTCCCAGGCGCGGCCCAGTTCGCGAGCTTGCTCTTGAATCGTCATCTTCGCCGAAAGCCCAGCAACCACAGCTGCCGAATCGAGCCGCAGTGCGGTCTGCGCAACGGCATCGAAGACGTTTGTTGCCGGAACGATCACGAGTTCAACCGGCTTGCCGTGTTTTTCCGCCAGCGCGACGACTTTGGTAAACAGCCGCTGCTCGTATTCGGTAAATAATGTCTCGTCGGACAACTCGCGCTCGCCCCCGCCCGGACCTGCGATCAATCGCGTCGTCAGCACGACTATGTCTTGTTCATCGGTGTTAGTTTGGTCCAGCACGTGCTCCAGATGAAACAGAGTGTTGTAGTCGCGCACCCCGACAAGCACATTGCCCGGACGAGCGCCCACAGCTCTAAGATCGATCGTCTCGTTGTGCTGCAGCTGGAACTGATCGAGCTTGGAAATTGTTAAGTCGAGTTTGCGTTCGTTGATTCGCTCAGAGATGGTGAAAATCGCAAAGAAGCCTACCGTAAACGCGATGCCGGATATCGTCGCCACCTGTTTGGTCAGCAGGTTCGTCAAAGCTATCGAGAGCAGAATGAGCGCTATGGTCACAAGCCCCATCGGTACTTCGATCCTGCCGATACGAATGTTGCCGGGCACCTTCCACTCGCGCTCTTCCGGCCGCTTGAAGCGCAATACCAAAGTTGCAATCGCATTGAATGCAAAGCTCCAAATGACGCCGAACGCGTACGCCTCGCCGAGCATGAAAGTGTCGCCTCGCGACAACACGATCGTGGCAATTTGAAGAATGGCGATCATATTGATGATGCGGTGAGTAGTTCCGTATTTCTTCTGTGGTGCGCGAAACCAGTCCGTCAGCACTCCATCTTCGGAAACCCGATTGAGGACACCGTTCGAGCCGATGATGGCGGTGTTTACCGCACCCGACAGCATCAGAAAGCCGACGATTACCACGAAACCTTGAAAGAGCAGTCTTAAGGACATTGGGCCGGCAAAATTCATTGCCAAACCGGAAATCAAGTTGTTTAGATACTTCGGCCGCGCTTGATCAGGGATAATCGCAACGGCGAAGAACGAAACCAGCGAGGTGAACAGCAGCGAGTAGACGAAGATCACCATCCCGGCTCGCTTCAAGTTCTTAAGCTTCGGGTGCTCGAGTTCGCGATTCACTTGCGCGAGTGTTTCTTCGCCACTCATCGCAAGAACCGAATGCCCAAACGCGATTGAGATTCCAAGCAACCCTATAAAGCTCGGGGCGTTTTCAGCGATTCGAAACCGATCGCCGTCGCGCACAAACCAGCGCAACCCCTCCAGCCATCCAAGGGCCTTTTCGTGACCACCGGAAAAGCTCAGGTTTTGCGGGATTGGCAGCGGCGGCAACTCCCCACCGCGAGTGAGCAAGGTCAAGCATCCCCACGCGATCATGATAACAACCATAGCAGTGGTGATATACATGATCCGCAGTGCATCGTCGCTTGACTCGTGCACTCCTTTGATGTTGCGCCACCAGAAATATGCGGTCGCGAACACTGCGATCATTGCGGCCAGATAGTTCCTCAGCTCCGTCGAAGGCTCCCATGGATGACCAAAGTAAGTGACCGTGCTGGCGACGAGCCCTACTATGTACTGACCGGCAGTGACACCCGATATCGGGCCCGTCAGAATGAAGTCGAATATCAGCGCCGACACGCTCAGCTTCGCCATCGTGCCGCCCATCGCTTCCTTCACAACACCATAGACGCCGCCGCGCGTGAACATCGACGACGACTCGATGTACAGCCTGCGCACCGCGTAACTGAACAGCATCACTCCCAGGATAACCCCGGGTCCGGCCTTGCCCACATCTTTCACATAACACACGACATCCTGA
>CAZOOE010000029.1:0-24904 GCA_964581275.1 uncultured Clostridia bacterium | reverse complement strand
TTGAAGTGGGAGAATCGATCCCTCCGTACTTTTACACAAGCTGCTTGACGGCACCTTCATACCAATACGGTTGCTGCGTTTTTGCCCGTCGTATAGAATCTGACGGCTCGCATTGCCTCTAAGCCAGAATCTTGGTCGAAGCGACGAAGCCCTCCGCGACACGCGGGCTTCGAGCACTCAGAAAAACTCCAGCAGTCAGCCTACAACAGGAGACAAGCAATATGGCTACTACGGCGATCTCCGAAGACATCAAGACCCAATCGGATTTGGATAAGCACCCAACAGGGCTGTATGTCCTGTTCGCCACCGAGATGTGGGAGCGCTTCAGTTTCTACACGATGGTCTCGATGTTTACGCTCTATCTTCGGGACACGAATGACGGCTTCGGGTGGACCGCTGCGAGCGCTTCGACGCTGTACGCGAACTACATGATGTTCGTTTATGTCAGCCCGCTCATCGGAGGTTGGATAGCCGATAAGAAGCTCGGCTATCGAAGGGCTGTAATGATCGGCGGGTTCTTTTTCATGGCCGGCCATCTGCTGCTCTCGGTGCGCTCGATGGCGTTTGTGTATGCGGCGTTGACCTGTCTGGTAATCGGCAACGGCTTCTTCAAACCAAACGTTTCGACGATGGTCGGGAACCTCTATCCCGACGGCAGCCATCTCAAAGATCGCGCCTACAACCTGTTTTACATGGGCATCAACGTCGGAGCGTTTCTTGCGCCGGTGGTTGCGACCCTCGTTCAAGCAAAGTTTGGGTTTCATCCTGCCTTTGCAGTGGCCGCATTTGGGATGGTCATCTCGGTAACAATTCTCTGGCGATTCAAGCACTACATCGAGGACGAAAAACATCGCGCCCGGAGACCTAGCGCAGCCTTGCAGTCAGAAGCCGCCGGCAAGCACAGCGCAATGGCTGCCGTCTCCGAGTGGAAGCGAATCGGCGCCCTGGTGGTAGTGTTTGCGGTGGTGGTCGTCTTCTGGATGGTGTTTCATCAGAACGGAACGACGATCACATATTGGGCGGATGAGAACACCAACTGGAACGTCCGAGGCATCATTTCGAACTCGATCAATCCTGCCTGGGTTATCATCCTGACCTTTCCCCTGATCGCATTTTGGAAATGGCTTGAAAGGAAAGGCAGAGAGCCCGCGACGCCGACAAAGATGGTGCTTGGCATGGTAATCACTTCGATGGCGTTCCTGGTCTTCTTTGTCGCGGCAAAGGCCGGCGAAGCTACGGTGACCGGCGGCAACGTCTACGCGTTCAAGGTGTCTCCGGCGTGGCTGCTGGGCGCTTACGGAGTACTAACGCTGGGTGAATTGATGCTTTCGCCAATGGGTCTTTCGCTGGTGTCCAAAGTCGCGCCGACGCGATTTCGAGGGGTGATGATGGGTGGTTGGTTTGTGGCGACTGGCTTGGGCAACAAGCTGACGCAGATCGCGGTCTTTTGGACCGAGTGGAAGCATTCGACGTTTTGGCTTGTGTTGAGCGGAGCGGCGATGGTAATGGCTGTGGTGCTGCTGGTGCTGCTCAGGCCGTTGAAGAAGGCGATGCCGGGAGTTTGATGCAGCGAGATCTTGATGAAGGAGGCGATCGGATGGCGACTGATGTAATAACCGAAAGGGAGCCGGCGCCGGACGCGTCCGCTAAGGTCGGACAACCCTCAGGACTGATGACCCTTTTCTTCACCGAGATGTGGGAGCGGTTCAGCTACTACGGCATGCGCGGTTTGTTGATGTTGTTTCTGACGGCAGCGGTCGAAAAAGGCGGCTTTGCCCTTAGCGCAGTTACCGCGACCGCGATCTATGGCTTATACACGTCAAGCGCGTATCTGTCTGGCCTTCCTGGAGGCTGGGTTGCCGACCGGATTCTCGGATATCGGAGGTCAGTGTTCGTCGGCGGGATCGTTATAGCGGCCGGACATTTCAGCATGGCTCTAGGCTGGACGAGTACGTTTTATGCGGGCTTGGTGCTGATCATCATCGGCACTGGGCTGCTCAAACCCAATGTTAGCGCGATTGTCGGCGATTTGTATCCTGAGGGCGGCGTGCGGCGAGACGCCGGGTTCTCAATCTTTTATTCAGGCATCAACCTCGGTGCTTTCCTCGGACCGATTATCTGCGGTTTTCTCGGTGAAAACATCAGCTGGCATTTGGGGTTTGGAGCGGCGGGCGTTGGTATGGTGCTGGGGCTTATTCAATACAGACTGGGCTACAAGCGGCTCGGCACCGCCGGTCTTCGTCACATCGATTCAGCCGAGCGAGGCCGCTCTGTTCGTGTACTGATGGCCGGAATAGCCCTGGTTGTCTTGATCGTCGTAGGGTTGTCGTTGCTCAACTCGCTAGGAACTGTAAACCTGAGTCCAAAGAGCGTTGCAGAATCGTACGGGTACGTGATCGGGGCCATTGCGATTGTCTACTTTGGATATCAGTTGATCTTTGGCGGATTCGATACGACTGAGAAGAAACGCATCGCGGTGATCTTCGTTCTGTTCATCGCGGCGGCGATGTTTTGGTGCGGGTTCGAGCAGGCCGGATCATCAATGAATCTATTTGCGAGGGACTATACGAACCGCTTCTTTTTTGGCAAAGAATGGCCGGCATCGTGGCTTCAGTCGGTCAACGCGCTGATGATAATCTGCTTCGCTCCGATCTTCGCGGCGATTTGGCTGAAACTCGGGAGCAAGCAGCCGTCCATTCCGGCGAAGTTTGGCCTTGGATTGCTGCAGCTTGCAATAGGCTTTCTGGTGTTGGCATGGGCTTCGGTCCAGGTAGGCGACACTTCCAATCCAAATAAAGTGACCGCCGCCTGGCTGGTGGCAACTTATTTCTTCCATACCACTGGAGAGCTATGCCTCAGTCCGGTAGGTTTGAGCGCAATGACCAAGCTGTCGCCCGCGAAGCTAGTCGGCCAGATGATGGGCATTTGGTTTCTCGCCACTTCGTTCGGCAATCTAATGGCCGGCCTGCTTGCCGGCAAGATGGAGAGCATGGGATTGGTTCAGTTATTCAGCGCAGTCGCGATGTGGACTGGCGCGTTGGGGCTTGTTCTACTGTTGATCAGCCGTCCGGTTAAGCGTCTGATGGGCGGCGTTCAGTGATTACGTCTGTTCTGCTTTCAGCATATTTCGGTTGGCGGTCTTAAGGTACTTCGCCTCTCGGACTAGACCAACTCAGTGAAATTCGGAGGGTTCATGAACAAGCGTCTCACGCTTCTCAAACGTGGTGTCGTCCTTTATCTGACCGTTCTTTTATCGGTGCACGCCGCAGTGGCTCAACAAAGAGGGTCAACCTCATCATCGGCGAACGCCGGGTCAGCCAACGGCAAGTTCGAACTCACCATCGACAACATCATGCGTGGCCCAGGTCTTGTCGGAAACGAACCGCGCGCCGTTCACTGGTCGCCCGATAGCCAGCACATCTACTTTCAGTGGAAGAGAGCGAACGAACCCCGTGAGAAGGACTTCGATACCTACGTCGTCAATCGCGATGGGTCGGGGTTGAAGAAGCTTTCCGAAGAAGAAGCCAAAAATGCGCCGCCGCTTAATGGCGAGCTTTCAAAGGACAAAAAGCTCACTCTCTTCGTCGACAGCGGAGACGTGTTCATCTATGACAACAACGCAAATCAACGCCGCCAGATAACCGCGACCACTGACGCCGAGACCAACGCGCATTTTACCCGCGATCAGAAGCACATCTACTTCTCCCGCGCCGGTAATCTGTATGTGATGTCACTCGAAACAGGCTCGCTTGTGCAGATGACCGAGATAACCACTGGTGGCGCACCGCCCGCTGCCGCGCCGGTTGCCGGAGGAGGCGGTGGATTTGGCCGAGGACAGGGACAGGGCCAGGGCGGCGGTCAACGCGCTCAAGGCGGCGACGCCAGTCAGCAGAAAGGAACCGACAGCCAGGAGTACCTGAAGAAAGAGGAGCGCGAGCTGCTCGACATAGTCAAACGCCGAGCAGAGAAGCGTGAGCAAGACGAAGAGAAGAGCAAACGCGAGCATCCACGAAAACCGTTTCAGTTGGGCGCGCGGCAGACCGCCGTTAATCTTCAGCTTACCCCCGATGAGAAATCGGTCATCGTATCCGTGAATGAGCAGGGCGACGGCTCCAAAAACACGATCGTTCCCAACTTCGTCACTGAGTCTTCCTACACCGAAGACATCGGCAGCCGTTCGAAAGTCGGCGATGCGCAGAATCGTTTGCGGCTCGCGATTGTGGCCGTCGATAACGGGGAAGTGAAATGGGTCGATCACGGACAAAAGCTCGCTCCGCCTCCGGCGGCTGAAAAAGCCGCCGCAGATCAGCGCGAAGGCGAAGGACGCGGGCCTCAGGCCGACACCCGCAGTGGTCAGAGTCCCCGCGCTAACGAACCGCGTGAAAGGGATGTCCAGCTCTCGCAGCCCCTTTGGTCCGATGACGGAACCAAAGCTGTCCTCGCCGCTCGTGCTGCCGACAACAAAGACCGCTGGGTGCTCGCGCTCGATCCCGCCACCGGCAAGACTCGGGTGATCGTAACCGAACACGACGACGCGTGGGTCGACGGGCCGGGCTCTTTCACTCTCGGATGGATGAAGGACAACAAAAATATCTACTTTCAATCTGAGCGAACCGGCTACTCACATCTGTACACCGTCGGGTATGAGGGTGGCGATCCCAAGCAGCTCACGTCGGGCAAGTGGGAAGTCAGCGGTGTTCAGTTGTCCGATGACAAGAGCAAGTTCTTCCTGACAACCAGCGAAGTTCATCCCGGAGAACGTCACCTCTACTCGATGCCCGCCGATGGCGGCGAACGGACCAAAATCACCTCAATGCCCGGCGGCAATCAACCGTTCGTTTCTCCTGACCAAAAGATGCTGGCTTTGATCTACTCTTATAGCAACAAGCCGCCCGAGCTCTACGTCGCGGAGAATCGGCCCGGAGCTGAAGCAAAGAAGATCACGACATCACCCGCGCCTGAGTTCTGGAACTACGGCTGGATCGATCCGCCCATTGTCACCTTCAAAGCGCGCGACGGCGCCGAAGTCTACGCGCGCATGTACAAGCCTAAGAACTTCAAGAAGGGCGGGCCGGGCGTGATCTTTGTTCACGGCGCGGGCTATGCACAAAACGTTCACCGCTACTGGTCGAGCTACTTTCGCGAGTACATGTTCCATCACTTCCTGATGGAGAACGGGTTCCTTGTTATGGATGTTGATTATCGCGCGTCGTCCGGCTACGGGCGCGATTGGCGCACCGGGATCTATCGTCACATGGGCGGCAAGGACCTGGACGATCAAGTCGACGCGGCGGCCTGGATGGTAAGGGAGCAAGGCGTCGATGCGAAGAAGATAGGGCTGTACGGCGGGAGCTACGGCGGGTTCATCACTCTCATGGCGTTGTTCACTCAGCCCGATGTGTTTGCGGCCGGCGCAGCGCTGAGACCGGTGACCGACTGGGCCCACTACAATCATCCTTACACCTCGAACATTTTGAACTTGCCGCAGAAAGACGCCGAGGCTTACAAGCAGTCGTCGCCGATCTACTTTGCGCAGAACCTCAAAGGCGCGCTGTTGATTTGTCATGGGATGGTCGATACAAACGTTCACTTCCAGGACACGGTGCGCCTGGTGCAGCGATTGATCGAGCTTCGGAAGACAAACTGGGAGCTCGCAGTGTTTCCGGTTGAGGATCACGGCTTCCTGGAGCCGACAAGCTGGGCGGATGAGTACAAGCGAATCTTCAAACTATTTGAAACCAATCTGAAGAACAGCGATTCCAAAGATAGGTAACGAATGTCCTCGAGGCGGAGGTTGAGGGTCTACATTCAACGGGCCCGGAAGGTGAGCGGTCGTAACAGGATTCGGCGTATGAGACTAGTCCCAGCCCTGGCGGCGATACTGTCGGCGGGCCTCACTTGTCATGCTCAGGAGAACATCTTGAAATCGCGCGCCGAACTCACGAACTACGAAGAGACCAGCCGCTACGACGACGTGCTGCGGTTCTTTGATGAGCTCCAGAAGCGAAGCCCGCGAGTTCGGATCGAGACCTTCGGCCATTCGGTTGAAGGCCGCGCGTTGCCGCTGGTGATCTTGTCTGATCCACCAATCTCGGAGCCTCGCGACGCGAGAGCGTCCGGCAAGCCGATCGTCTTTGTGTTCGCGAACATTCACGCCGGCGAAGTCGAAGGCAAAGAGGCGATGCAGCACATGGCGCGGCGCATTGTGCTCGGAGACCTGCGTTCGCTGCTCGATAACCTGACTATCCTCATCGCTCCGATTTACAACGCCGACGGCAACGAGAAGATCAACGTGATGAATCGCACGGCGCAGAACGGCCCGCTCGGTGGCGTCGGCGTGCGTGAGAACGCAAAAGGACTCGATTTGAACCGCGACTACATGAAACTCGAGTCCCCGGAAGCTCAGTCTCTTGTGGGCGTTTTTAACCGCTGGGATCCGCACCTGACTGTCGATCTGCATACGACTAACGGCTCGTATCACGGGTATCATCTGACCTATTCGATCCCGCTCAACCCGACCATCGATCCGCGGATCATCGCTTATCATCGTGAGAAGATGATGCCCGCGATCGCCAAGGCCTTGCTCGCTCAGCACAAGTTTCGGAGTTACTACTACGGTAACTTCGAAGGCGAGGCGCCAAAGCCCGGCGAGCCCGACAAGCGCCGCTGGGAAGCGTTCACTCATCAGCCACGCATCGGTCAGAACTACGTAGGCTTTCGCAATCGGCTGACGATCTTGTCTGAGGCCTATAGCTATCTCGATTTTCACCGCCGCGTCGAGGTGACCGAGGCGTTTGTCGAGGAGATACTTAAGTACGCAGCCGCACACGGCATTGAAATGGCCCAGCTTGCCAACCAGGTCGATCTGGACGCGATTCGGCGCGGCTTGAATGGTCCGGCCCTGCAAATTGGTGTTGAATACGAAATGAAGCCGCTCGCGAAGCCGGTCGAGATACTGGTAGGCGAAGTGACCAAGGTCAAGAACCCACGCTCCGGCCGGGATATGACGGTGATGGTCGAGGACAAATTCTCGCCGGTGAAGATGGAGGACTACGGGCTGTTCGAGGCGAAGCGGACCGTTGCGGCGGGGCGAGCATATCTTTTTCGCCGTGAAATTGGAACGCGCGAGGTGATCGAGAAGCTGCTTCAGCACGGCATCGCGATTGACGAGCTGACTCAACCGTTAACCACCGAGGTCGAGAGCTTCTTGATTGACAGTGTAAAGAAGGCCGGTCGATCATTTCAGGGTCACACCGCAGTCACGGTGACCGGCAAGTACAAAAAAGAGACGATTGAGTTTGCTCCTGGTTCGATCCTCGTTCGCACCGCACAACCGCTGGGGACGCTGGCGGCATATTTACTTGAACCGGAGAGCGATGACAGCCTGACCAGTTGGAACTTTCTGGATTCGTATCTGGAACAGGGGAAGACTCATCCGATTTACAAGGCGATGGGTGATTTAGGAGTGGCCAGTCGGCGCTTACCGCAATAGAATGGCGGCGCGCGATGTCCGACAAGCTACAAGTTTCTCGCGCTCCGAACGTGGGCGCTTGTGCGTCAACGACAAACTGAAGCTTGTCGTGACATTGTTCTGGGGATTCTGGATGTTTGAGCGCTACACAGAAAAAGCGCGCCGAGTCATATTCTTCTCTCGCCATTGCGCCGGCGAGCTTGGAAGTCTCGCAATTGAGCCGCATCACATTCTGGTGGGACTGATCCAGGAGGATAAGCAGCTAATGATTCGCCTCTGTACGCTTGCTGCTCCTAAACTGGATGATATACGGGATAAAATCCGAGTAAGCTCAGGGCCAGGCGAGAGGCTTCCAGACTCTGTGGACTTGCCGCTTTCTGGTCACGCGAAGGAAGTGCTCTTGCATGCAGCGGATGAATCCAAGCGGTTGAATGACCGAAATATAGGCACAGAACACCTGCTGCTTGGGCTCTTGCGCATGGAACAAACCCTGGCTGCCGAGATACTCAGGGAGCATGGGGTCGATCTCAACACCGTCCGTGATGAGTTGAGAGGCAAGACCGTTGGTCAGGGAGATATTGGGAAGCCGGGTTCTTTCGATGAAATGCGGAGGCTGGCGAACGAGGCGCGTAATCTAGCCATTCAAATAGTGAGGAAGGCCGACCGCATTGACGCGATTTGTGATCAGTTGAGTGAAAGCTCATCAGATCAGGAAGGAAATAACAGTTAGAACGAGGGACGCGAGAGATATTTGGCCCGAACTGCGGGGCAAGGCAACAACTAGCCCGCGATAGCATCGCGTCGACACTGCCCTGTATAGTGAACGAGACACGATTCCGGCGGCCCGACCAGCGCATCACCTACGTTCGAGCATTGCCAGTCATTTGGACTTAAGACAAGGAGATTTGGATGATCAAGAACAGAATTATCTCTCAATGCATCATTGCCACGGTGTTGATGAACCTCGTTCTCTCACCGGTAAGTACCCGCGCCCAGGATCGGCTCAAAACAATGCCGGGGTACGACCAGTACCAGAAGATGTCCAAAGAGATTCCAGGCTCTGTCAAGTTGGGAGCGCTTAGCGTCAAATGGCAGGACGGCGGAAAGTCGTTCGACTACTCCAAAGACGCCAAGACCTATCATTATGATATTGCGACTGGCGCGACAACCGAAGCAGGAGCGGCGCCTGCCGACGCCGAGAGCGTAAGACCCGGAGGGCGCAGGCGAGCAGGCGGGCCGGAGCGAGGCCGGCAGTTCGCATCCGCTGATTCCCCAGACAAGAAGCTAAAGGCGTTTCATCGCGATCGCAATCTCTGGCTCAGTGACGCTAGCGGCGCAAGTGAAATTGCCATTACCACCGATGGCAACGAGAAGACCCGCACCAAATACGGCACCGGGAGTTGGGTATACGGTGAAGAACTCGACCAGACTACTGCAATATGGTGGTCGCCCAACAGCAAGAAGGTCGCCTTCTATCGTTTCGACGAGAGCCCCGTTCCGGATTACTTCCTGCAACTAGATCAGACCAAACTTCAAAGCAAGATGGACATCGAAGCCTATCCGAAGGCCGGCGTAAACAATCCGATCGCCGACCTTCTGATTTACGACATCGACACCAAAAAAACAGTCAAGCTGGACGTCCGCGACGGCAAGCCTTTTGATAATTCGGTTGTTGGTCATTACGTCTATCACGAGCAATGGTCCCCTGACGGCAGCGAGTTGTTGTGCAACCGAACCAATCGCCGGCAGAACATAATGGAGTTCACCGCCTGCAGCCCGGAGACCGGCAAGTGCCGGGTGATCGTCCGAGAAGAGTGGCCGGCTAGCTGGACCGAGAACCACCCGCCGATGAAATTCCTAAAAGACGGCAAGCGTTTCATCTGGGAGTCAGAGCGCACCGGATGGAAGAATCTCTATCTCTATGACCTGAGCGGCAAGTTGCTCTCGACGCTCACCAATCACTCCTTCGAGGTCGGCGCCATCGTGAGTGTCGACGAAGATGCGGGGCTGCTTTACTACATGGCTCGCGACGGCGACAACCACATGAAGCTCCAGCTTCACCGCGTTGGACTCGACGGCAGAGGTGACAAGCGGCTCACAGATCCTGCCTTCAATCACACCGTGGATGTCGCGCCCGACGGGAAGCACTTTATAGACGTGGCGCAGACTCACGACATTCCGCCGTCGACGCGATTGATGGATGGAGACGGAGAGCTCGTGGTGGAACTCGCTAAGAGCGATAGCAGCAAATTCGATCAGCTCGGTCTGAAGCGCGTCGAGTTGATCAAGTACAAGGCCGCGGACGGCGTGACCGAGCTTCACGGACTGCTGCACGTGCCGTCGAACTTTGATCCAAAGAAGAAATATCCGCTGCTGGTAAGCGTATATGGGGGTCCAGCAACAAACGGCGCGCGCGAGACGTTTACTCTTCCAAACTCCCTCACCGAGTATGGCTTCCTGGTGGCCACTCTGGATTCGAGAAGTGCGGGCGGGCGAGGCAAGCGCTTTCTCGACGCGATCTACTTGAAGCTGGGAATCCCTGAGATCGACGATCAAGCTGCCGGAGTGAAATCGCTTTCGTCGAGACCCTATGTCGACAAGAATCGCGTAGGCATCTTCGGCACATCGTATGGCGGCTATGCTTCGGCGCTCGCGATCTTGCGATATCCAGATGTGTTTCAAGCAGCATCTGCATCGTCGCCCCCGACTTCCTGGTACCACTATGACACGATCTACACCGAGCGATACATGTGGATACCCCAGGAGAACAAGGAAGGCTACGAGGCGGGCAACGCGATGAACTTTGTCGACAAGCTCAAAGGCCGGCTGATGATTTACTACGGCACCGCCGACAACAACGTGCACCCTAACAACTCGATGCAGCTCATCCAGGCGCTGCAAAAAGCGGGCAAGAGTTTCGAGGTACAGGTCGGCCCTGATCAAGGTCACTCGGGTCTTAGACCGGATCGCATGATGGAGTTCTTTATCGAGAGTTTGGTGATCAACCAGCCGGCGGCGTCCAACGCGATGGTCAGTGGTTCCACGCAGCGCTAGAGTTGACCGTGCCTACCGAACTAACACAAGACGCCAGGAACGCCGATCGAATTTGACCGGCGTTTCCTGGGGTCTTGGCGGTTCCAACCGACACGCGGTATTTTGGTGAAACGAGTTAGCGACTCAAGGTTACGCCGCTAAACCAGCAACCGGGCGTCAATATGTCGCTGCGGTCGTCGTGATTGCCAAAAGAGTCAGGCGATCGAAAAAGCTGCGGAAACGATGACACATCTAGTATTATTGTCAGGTAAGAATCACTCGACCTTAACCCGATATGAAGTGCCCAATCTGCGAAAAGGAATCCGCCTGGGAGGGGAATCCCAACCGGCCGTTTTGCTCCGAGCGCTGCCGCATCATCGACCTGGGCAGGTGGTCCGCCGAGGAATACAGCGTCTCGATCCCGTTGAAAGACGTTTCCGACGACACCGAGCAGCCTGAGCAGGATAACCGGGATTGAGAACCCGAGTTCAAGACGCGTGCCCGTTGCTGGAGGTAGCATGGCTGATGACAACACACAACCAACTCTATGGACCCCTGGTCGTATCATCGCAACCTGCGTGGTCGTTGCTCTGATAGCAACGTTCGGGTACACGCTGCTATCGCCGCATCCGGATGAGAAAACCGATTCGAAGGTGGTCCTGCCGGGCACCGCGATTTCTAATCCGGCAACGAAGAATGCGCCGGCAGACTTCGAAGTACGCACGGTTGATGGACGCACAATCAAGCTCTCGGAGTATCGCGGTAAAGTACTGGTGATGGACTTCTGGGCGACGTGGTGTCCCCCGTGTCGTCAAGAGACTCCTCAGCTTGCCCGACTGGCCAGGGAGAATCGCGATCGCGGCCTTGAAGTCCTCGGCATGCACATAGACGATCGAGGCAGATCCTCGCCTGAAGACATTCGGAAATTCATAGACTCCTACGGCATTACCTATACGGTAGGACTTGCCACAGACGACATATTCACCTCTTACCTGGGCACTGAAGACGATACGATCCCACAGACGCTGGTATTCGGCCGGGACGGCCGATTGATCAAACACTTGATCGGCTATAGCCAAGTGGATGGAAAGGTGCTTGATGAAGCCGTGAATCAGGCGCTAGCTGGATCGTAAAACCTTGAAGCGGCGTGTTCGGCCTCTTGTACCGAAGGACTCTTCGACGGACTCGGCAAGCGCTCGAGTGACAACGAACACGCGGTTCTCGATGGTCAGCCGTCTCGGGCGCTCGTCGCTCCGTCCGCCAGCGTAACACTCGACTCGAATCGGAGCTGATGTCATAAGCCCTGATGTCATAGCCTCTGATGTAGCATCGGCGGCGATGCTGTGCTAAGATCCAGCTTCCCCGCTGGCCTTATAATCATCGTGCTTTAACGGCGGCATTGCTAGTGCCTTTGCAATGTCGAGCATTCGCTAGCAGTGTCACAACGAAGAAGGGCGCGCAGTTGAAGCCTTGCCTAGACGCCAAACTGCGAGCCCTTGGGAGACCGTCAACAACTTTGCAGGTGCGACGGCCCTTAGTGTGTTAGACGTTTGAGAGCGAGTCACGGATACAAGATTCGCCTGCCTCGTCCTGAGGGTCGGTTGATTATCGTTTCGCGCCTGCGTTGCTCCGAATGTGTTTCGGAGCAAGGGAGGCGCCCATGCCACGATCAATTGGGGAATCCTCGCCTTCGCCAAGAGTGTCGCTTCCAGAAAGGATGCGCATTTCCTGGCTGGCAATCGGTCCTTCCACGATAACAGCGGTCCTCATCGTGGCGTATCTATTAACTCTAACGGCGGACTATTTTTGGGACGGCATCACCTTTGCGCTCCAGATAGAGAAGGTGGCCGAAGGTCAGCGAGGAATCTCGCTGCTCTTCCATCAGAACCACCTGTTCTATGAAGTGTTCGGCTATCTCCTTTATGGTTCGGCACGATTCATAGGGCTGAGTGTTCGCGCACTCTCTCTGCTACAACTCGCGAACTCCCTTTTCGGCGCGATTGCGGTAGGCGTTTTCTTTAGAATCGCCTATCGCCTAACTGCCAATCGCTATGCCGCGGTTGTCAGTTCAGCGGCGCTCGCTTTTTCGGCAACCTGGTGGAAGCTTTCGACCGATGCTGACGCCTACGTGCCCGCGGTGCTGCTGATCCTGCTGTGCTTAGACAACCTCCTCGGCGATAACCCGCGTTGGATTGTGGCGGGACTGACGCTCGGCGGGGCGATGCTTATTCACGAACTGGCTTCGCTGTTTTGCATTGGGGCAATTGCCGCAGTGTTTGCAAATGACACTGTTGCACGCAAAGCCAGGTTCGCGGTGGCTATGTGCGCGGTTGGGTGGTCCTTGTGTATCGGTGCCTACTACTGCTGTGCCGTCCTACTGCACGGTATTGCGCGGCCATCCGGTGTTCTCAATTGGGTGACCACGAATCCAAGTCTCATAACTCCGTCGCTCAACCCTGTACCCGGAATCCTAATGACCCCGCGTGCGAACATTGATCTGGTCATTGGGCACAGCGTCACGCTCTTTCGGCAGCAGGCAGGCTGGTTTGGCTCAGCATTTGGGCTACTGGCAGTTCTTACCGCGCTCGCTTTTCTGTTTAGTGCGTCAAGAACAATTGTTTCAGCCCTCTTCAACAGACGTCTCTATAAACCAGCACGCGAGACAAGCCGCCGGTTCAAGCGAGTCTTGCCGGTTCTGATTGCCTGGGTGATCCCGTATCTGGCGTTCTTATGTTTCTTCGAAGCTCAAGACCCGTATCTGCGGCTGTTCTATGCGCCGGCGCTTGCTTTAGCGTTCTGTTGGGTAGTCAGCCGTTCTCCCCACCGGGTTGATGCTGAGTCTCGCATCGGAAGGTCGTCTGGGAGGTTGGCGCTCAAACCCGCGATGCAGGCGGTCGCGGCACTGGCGCTCATTAATTTCTGCTTCTTCATCGAACCCCACGAACACGCTGAATCAAACCCTCTAGTCAGCGCGGCGCGTGGCGCTGCCAGCCTATGGAACGAACGCACTGTCATCTACTTCACAGACCACACTGAAGCCGACACGACTTTCGAGTACTTCAACTTGAAGACTCGGTGGAAGAGGCTCGCTCCAGCGGCGCTGAGCAACCTCGACGGCGAAATTGAATCCGTATACAGATGTGGCGGAACCGTATGGCTCAACCAAGGCGCAGCCGATTCGCTCAGCGTAGAGAAGCTCGCCGATTACCCCAAGGGCCAGGAGATCAGAGTCGAAGTAGGCTACGCTTCTGCTCGGTATGTACAGATGCTCCCGCGGGGCCATACCATCTCTGGATTCTCTGCTGGCAGAACAGCCATCAATACATTGAGGGTACGGGGATGGATTAGGTTAGCGCCGTTTCGGTGCTAACCTAATTCCCTTCCAACCTGCAACCCAGGCGTAAGAGACTCTTATGAAAATGGACTCGTTAATGCTAGTATCACCCTTCTTTGATGTCTAAGCACCCACAGAGCATTGCTGCTAGGCCCAAGCAGAAGCTACTTCGCGGAGTCGGGGCCGCCATCGGCGATTTCAAAATGATCGAAGACGGTGATCGCGTGATGGTGTGTCTCAGCGGCGGCAAAGACAGCTACACCCTTCTTGCTTTGCTAATGGACCTTCGGCAGCGTGCGCCGGTGAGCTTTGAGCTGCTTGCCGTCAACCTCGACCAGAAGCAGCCCGGTTTTCCCGAACACATCCTGCCCGAGTACCTGGGTAGGCTTGGCGTTCCGTTTCGCATCATCGAGCGTGACACCTATTCTGTCGTGAAGGCCCTGGTCCCTGAAGGCAAGACGACCTGTTCGGTGTGCTCGCGGCTGCGGCGCGGGATTCTCTACAACACGGCGGTCGAGGAGCGATGCACCAAGATCGCGTTGGGTCATCACGCGGATGACATTCTGCAGACGTTCCTGCTGAATCTCTTTTTCAGCGGTTCGTTGAAAGCTATGCCACCGGCGCTTCGAAGCGACGATGGACGCAACATGGTCATACGTCCTCTCTCCTATTGCTGGGAGTCTGATATAGCTGCGTTTGCCGAGACCCAGCACTACCCGATCATACCTTGTGATCTGTGCGGGTCGCAGGAAAACCTCAAGCGCAAACGAGTGAAGCGGCTGATCGACGAGCTTCAGAATGAAGTACCCGAGATCCGGCCTTCGATGCTGAAAGCGCTTGCCAATGTCTCGCCGTCTCAGTTGATGGACACACGCCTGTTCAACTTCGGCTCATTGTCAGATGCTCGATCAAACTTGGCCGACGAACTTGATTTAGCGGTCCGAGCACATAGCGATCTGTCTGCCGCGACCCTGGTGCCGGTTACCCTCGCCGGCGCGCTCTAAAGCCGCCTACCAACTGTTATTCAAATGAAAAACGTTGGACTCGTTGAGCGGAATCATTTGACCGACGAGCCGGATCGGCTTACTCCGGCGACCGTACTGAAGGTGTTTGCGATTATCGCGCTTGTCAGCTTTCTGCTGCGGATATTCTACGCGGGTCATCTGTACGAGGACGACGGCCTCTGGTTCACCGCGGGTGAGGAGGTCCTTAGAGGCAAGGCGTTATACCGTGAGATATATTTTGACAAGCCACCCGGATTGCCGCTTGTTTACGCCCTGCTATTCTCGCTTTTTGGCGCCCACCTTCTGGTGATTCGGTTATTCACCGTGCTATATGCGCTAGCGACCTCGGCGGTGCTCTACCTGTTCGGGACGCGGCTGTACGATCAGCGGGCAGGGTTGTTGGCAGCGGCGATGTTTGCGGTCTTCAGCACTGCCCATTCACTTGGACACGTACAGAGCCTCAACACCGACTGTCTGATGGCGCTCCCTTATACGGCTGCGGCTTTTCTGCTAATTCGCTCGCGCCTCGACGGCTCACCGAACGGAAAGCGAGCTCTGCTGTGCCTGGTGGGCGGCGCCCTGGCCGGTATTGCGCTTCAAATCAATCCAAAGGGCGCCTTTGTGCTTGTTTTTTTCGCGGTCTGGTTGATTACCGCCGGCGTGTGGGAATCGACAGTAAAAAGACGACAGGAAGAACAAGAATCCTCGGCCAAAACCGTGCTGGCTGGCCTTCGATTGTTTGCGATTGCGACGGCGGGGCTTGCACTCGGCTCGGCTCCTTTTCTGGCATACATTGCCGGCACCAGCTCAATGTCGGAATACTGGCGTTACCTTTGGGAATGGGGAGTGCGCTATGCTCGGTACAATCCTCCGGGCGAGGTACTCGCTTCCGCGGTTCGTTACACGGCCGGCTATTTCGTCCTGAACGACATACTGCTCATCACGATGGTGTTCGTGATTGTGAAGACGCTAACCCAAGTGCGCAGGCGCCGGCGGGACCACGAGTCGGAGGCAGATGAGGACATAGGCTTCCATGCTTTTGGATCAGACGTGACGCTTCTCACTTGGTTTGCGGTGTCTTACGCCGGCGTTGCGCTGGGCGGACGATTTTACTCGCATTACTTTTTTCAGATTCTCCCGAGTCTCTGCTTGATAGGCGCCATCGGTCTCCTGGGCATATTGTCGGCGCTGAAGACGCGAGGGCGAGGTTGGCGTCGGGCTGTTATTGTGGGATTGCTAATCGGCTTTCTGTTCACCTTAGTTCGTTTTCACGGTCGCAGCCTTCTTCTTGCCATGGATTGGACGCAATCCAAGCACAATCTCAACATCGGTTGGTACCACGACGTACGCAACAGAGAGGAACGAAAAGTGGCCGCAGTGGTCAGGGATCTGCCCGACGGCGAGGATGCGGCGGAGGGAATCTCGCTCGAAGGGATTCGCGCAGGTGGTCCTCGTGCTCGCCCAGCTCACGGCCCCGGCGACTATGTCTATGTCTGGGGCTACCGGCCCGAGATTTATTTCTGGTCCGGACTCCTTCCGGCGTCCCGCTACCTAAGCGCGCAGCCTCTTACCGGCGTTCCGGCTGATGTTCAATATGTCAACGGTGAGCACCGTTCCATTCTCGACGAGGGTTCCACCGCGGCGGCGCGGGAACAGCTTGTGCGCGATCTGCAAGAGACCCAGCCAAAGTATATCGTAGACGAGTTAGGGATGTTCAACCTGGACCTTTCCATCAACAGCTACCCGGAGACCAGCGAATTCATGAAGGAATACAAGCCGATCGGGCGGGTCGAGCGATTCATGATCTATTGCCGGCGTGACCTCTTGAAAAAGAATCTTCGGCGTATGAACGAGAGGGAACGGTGACTTGCGCAGCCTGCTGCACGGCATATCTCTACCGAATAAAGAATCCCATCTGCTGAGGAGTGGGAAGGACCTGTTGCTGTCGATATTGTTGCTCGGCCGCTTGAACACTCTGAATCTTGGACTGGAAGAGGCTCGCCAGATTGTCGTAGCGAACCTGCACATTGCCCAGCCAATACGGGCGATTCTCTTTGAGCCATAACTCCGAATACAGCGCGCGTAGCCGGGTCGTTGCGTCGCGCAGATCTTCCAACCGCGCGTTGATGCTTGTAATCTCGTTCAAGTCGCGGCGAACTCTCGAACGATCGCTCATGTTCAGATAGGCGTCCCAGTAATACTTGCTGATTTCGTTGGCGAATTGGATCTTCATTCCTAACAAATCCAATCTCATCGCCGCAAAGACCAAGTAGTCCAGCGTATCCGAGTTGGCGTGCGCCTTGTCTCGATTGCGGTAGAGCGCCGCGAGCGCGCGCTCGGCAGCAAGTCGTAAATCGTGCATCGCGGGCAAGGCCTTCTCCGCTGATTTCGCGCCGAGCTCGGTAAACGGATCATCCCAGAACGACGCATCGTAAGCTTCCCCCAGTCCCGCTGTTCTCATCAACGAGTGCGAACGACTCAACTCTTGGATCGCATCGCGAAACGTGTTGTCGTCGTTCCGATAAAACGCCCAGTCGTAGTTCCCTTTGAAGCTCTCGATTCCGGCTTCGCCCTGATGCCACGAGCACTCGGCGCCGAAAATGATGGCGGGCCAGGTCATACCGAACAGCGATTCGCCGTCGTCGTCCCAGGTCGTGTTCAGCATGCCAAGCGCGCCGTACTTCTGACCGTCACGGACAAAGTTCTTGACGTTGATAAACGCCGCGTCCAGGTTTGGAAAGATGCGGTTCCAGTTGTTCGCGCCGGGCGAAACGAATAACCCGAGTCCCGCATCTTTGTAAGGCTTGAGCAAATTGTCAAAACTCTGCGCCGGACCGTAACCCCACGCAACCGCGATCACGTCCTTCGGAAGGATCTCGAGCAACTCCGGGTAGTGCATCGCGACGTCGCCCCAGAACATGAGCCGCTTGTTGTAGGGCTTCATTATCTCCGCCACCCGCTTGAGATGTTCGAGATAAATGCGGCCCAAACCAACTTCCTTCACCCGGTCTTTGGTCTGGCCCTGTCCAAGCTCGAACGTCTCGTCCGAGCCGATGTGAAACAACGGGCCCGGGAACAACGGGACAAGCTCGGTGTAGAGATCTTTGATCAGCTCGTAGGATTTCTCATTCACCGGCGCGAGCACGTGGCCGTGCGGAGTCTCGGCGAGTTCGCAGTAGACTTCGTTCTTGAGCACGTGGTGCAGATGTCCGAACGCCTGTTGTTCGGGAAGGATGGTCACGTAGTACCGCTTCCCGTATTCGACCAGCTCTTTGACCTCGCGAGCATTAAGCGAGCCTTCCTTTGGGCCGATAAGCGGGTGGCTCTGATAGTCGAAGACGTGTTCGATGTAGAGCGAAAACAGATTGAGCTTGTAAGCCGCGCAAGTGCGAATCTGTTTTTTCATGTAGTCGAGCGTCGGCACCGGTCCCCGGCTGATGTCATCGTGCACACCCCGCCAACGCATTCCCGGCCAATCTTTGATGGCCACTGCCGGAACCGCCCCATTGTGGAGTTCTGCCCGATGAATCAACTGCCTTAGAGTCTGGGCGCCGTAGAAAATGCCTTCGCCCGCGCGAGCGGCTACGATGACACGATCGGGCGTCGCATCGAGCACATAACCTTCATCGTTGGACTGACCGCCGATCTCGAGGTGGCGCGCTTCAAGCGTCGAGGCGAGATTTCTGTCGTCGTCGGCCCGAGCAAGATATATTGCCCTCGATTTTGGTATCGACCTCGCGGTCGTGATCTTAAGCTTCTGGCCGATTATTGCATCGATTTCGTCGACCAGCGTTTCGGCCGCAGTGTGATCTTCCTCGGCGTGAGCGCTGTTGATCACGATGCGCGTTTTGGCGGTGATGGCGAAGCTACCCTCGTGTTTCTGAACTTGTTTAGGTTCGGGTACAAGTTTCAGTTGCTGTGCTGAGGCCTCGGGACAGACCGCAAAGAGAAACGTGACGATGACGACGATCAGCGCTTTCTTGGTGTTCATCCTCTGAAGCCTATTTCGCATCGGGAGGTACCGCCGACACGTTCCCATTCAAGAAGCGATCGAACCAGTAAATCTGCCAGTTCAAACTCTCGACCAGATGCTTCGGTTCTCCCGTCCGAGTCAGGTTGTGATTCTCCCGCGGGAAGATCACCAACTCGGTCGTCACACCGAAATGCTTCAGCGCGCGGAACCACTGCTCTCCCTGCTCGAGCGGCACCCGATAGTCGTTGTCTGAATGCAAGATTAACGTCGGCGTCTTGACGTTCTTCGCCCACTTGAGCGGCGAACGGTCCCAGTAAAGTTCGAACTTCTCGAATATGTCACCGCCGAAGTCACGTTTGTGACCATATGCCCCGTCGCGAGTGCCGTCGTCGCTGATGAAGTTGACAACGCTTCGAAGCGTAACCGCCGCCTTGAACATATTCGTGTGGCCTACGATCCAGTTGGTCATGAACCCGCCGTAGCTTCCGCCGGTTACGCCCAGCCGGTCGCGATCGATCCAAGAATACTTCTTCAGGATCGCGTCAACGCCGTTCATTACGTCCTGGTAGTCTTTGCCTCCCCACTCGCCCTCGATGCCGCGCTCGAACTTCTCGCCGTAGCCGGTTGAGCCACGCGGGTTGGTGAAGAACACCGCCCAGCCTCGAGCAGCGTACACCTGAAACTCGTGAAACCAATCGACGCCGTACATTCCTGCGGGGCCGCCGTGGACGCTGAGGATCATCGGGTACTTCCTTCCTTCTTGCCAGCCGATGGGCTTAACGAAGAATCCGTCGACATCCCAGCCGTCCGCGCCCTTGTAAGTAATGCGCTCGACGTCCTGAAGCTCGAGTTGGCGCCACAGCGCTTCATTGAGCCGAGTCAACCTGCGTTCATTCTGTCCGGAGAGATCGCTTACGTAGAGATCATCAAGGTGCTTGAAGTCATTTGCCGCGTAGATCATCTTTCGGGTCTTGTCATTGATGTCGACGCCCCGAATCGCGCGCGGCCCGCTTGTCACTTGACTCAGATCTTTTGAGCTGGTGTCGATTCGAAAAAGGTGAGTTTCGCCTTTGACCCCCGCCTGGAAGTAAAGCGCTCGGGCATCTCCCGACCAGCCGAGATCCGATGGGATCAGGTCGAGATTCTTCGCCGCAAGCACAGACGGTGTGCCGCCCGCGCTCGCCGCAAGCCATATCTTTGGGTGTTCGTCCTCGCGAACTCGCCCGACAAACGCGATCGTCTTGCCGTCGGGTGACCAGCGCGGGCTGTTGTCGGCTTCATCGTGATCGGAAATCTTGGTAAGTGGACCGCCTTCTGCCGGGATCACCCAAACGTCGGCGTTGCGGTTGTCTTCGTATTCGTTGCCGGTGCGATTCGAAACGAAGGCTATTTTGGTTCCGTCCGGCGACCACTGTGGATCAGCATCGTTCCAATCCTCGCCGGACGTGATCTGTTTTGCCCCTCCGGTCTTCGCGTCGACGATCCAGATATGGCTGCGCCGATCGTCGAACCAACCGGTGTCGTTGAACTTGTATGATATGCGCGAGTAGTGACGAACGTCGCTTCGCTCGCTGCTCTCGGTCCGATTGTCGCTCGGGCCGGTACGGCTGAGACAAGCAAGCCGCTTCCCGTCTGGCGACCATTGGAAGCCGGTCGCCCCGTTCTTCAGATTCGTGATGCGCCGCGCTTCGCCTCCGCTCATCGAGAGAGCCCAGACCTGAGATCTGGCGTCGGTGGCGGGGCCTTCAGCGGCTGGGCGTGAGGAAATAAAGGCGAGGGACTGCCCATCCGGGCTCCAGCGCGGCGAAGTCGCATTCTGCGGACTTGTGGTGAAGGGCCAGGGAGCCCGGCTGCCGTCAGAAGCAGCCATCCAAATCGACGTGTGACGACGATTCTGTTTTTGATCAACGGTTGTGACAACATAGGCGACAAGGTTGCCGTCAGGAGAGATGCGCGGATCGCTGACGAGTTCAAACGCGAAGTAATCTTCCGGTGTGACGCCTCGCTTGCCCTCGGCCTGATGCGCGGTTGCGATTGAGAGGAATAGTATGCACAACGACACGGACGCGACAGAGGATTTCGCAATTCGTTTCATTAGATTGACTCCTCAGCTTAACTCCTCGGGATTTTTCGTTCTGAAGGTACTAGAGCACGCGCAATGAACGGCTGCAATAGTCTGCATGGGAAGAGGCGATAAATCCAAAGGATTATTTACTCGTGCCAGGTCCAGCCGCGAAGCTCATAGTAGCGCCTTCGGGGCGTCGCCCGTAGCGGGTGAATGCCGTTCTTTCGGCACCATTCTACGCCTGCACTTGTCGGCGTCGGCCTTTGGCACCAGCGAAGGTACTCGCCTTAACTAAGATTGATGCTCCGGGTGAGTGCAGCCGGTGAACTCTTTCAGAAACGAGTTGCCTTTGTAGTGCAGCTCGTCGTGGATTCCGATTTTCGACGTATAGTAGCCGTCCGCGGTGGCGTATTTGATCGTTCGAAAGAACCTTTCTTCGACGGTCTGAGGTGATCGTTCGTTCTTGCTTATCTCGGTGAGCAAGGCAATCTGCTGGTCGGCGGCGGCGTCTGCGAACGGCTTGCCGAATTTGTCGCGGCTCATCTTGTTGATCGCGGCTAGTCCTTCCCGCCAGGTTTGCCTGGTGCCCTCGGGTGACTCGCTTACGATCAGATCAATGTACTCGTTGACTCCAGCGGCCTTTGCGCCCGGCGAGTGATCGTCCGCCGGGATGATGCGCTCCGACATTTCGATGACCGTCCTGTTCTCATCTTCGGTGAAGAATCTGAGCGGTTGCGCCTTCGCAGGCGCAGTGGCCTGAGCGGTGTGATGTGAGTGTTCAGTCGATGCAAGGTCTTGAGCATTACCGAGCACTGGCAAACTGGCGATCACGCCAACACCAACACCTATGGTCTTGATCGCCTCACGCCGTGTCACTTGGTCCTTTTCATCCGCCATTGTCAAGCACCTCCAACCATCGTTCTTCAGTTAGCGCGTCGTGGGAGCAGCGAGCTCATCCATTCTCTCCGCCGCGGATTCTCCGGTGAGCGAAGTATATTACAAAAGGTTTGATTACCCACTCGTTCGAGGTCGTCGAGCCATTCACCTTCCGCGACGAATCGACCTGCCCCGGCGGAAGCGAGCTTTCGGTCGGGGAACTGATACTCCCACTCGACATGGAATGCGCGTGCCCAAAAATCGTCCTTACCTTTAATTTCTACTGTTATTTGATGCTTCACACCCTTCTTCCTTTAGGCGAGCAAACTATATCACCCTGGATTGAATGTCAAATACTTGGTCCGGCGGGCTGATGTCAAGAGCCCTTAGACAGGTCGCATTTTGATTCACACCCTCGCGCCAGGTCGAGATTGGGTTCAATTCAACGAAACGATATAGACTGCGTGAACCCACCCGAAGCTCTGTGCTAACATGCGATTATGCTGCTGACCCGAATCGAAGCCTCAGGTTTTCGCAACCTAGAAGGCTTCGCGGAGTTTGGGCCTGGCCTCAACATCTTCTATGGCGACAACGCGCAGGGGAAAACCAATTGGCTTGAAGCTGTCTACATCCTCGGCAACACGAAGTCTTTTCGCACCAGCCAGCTTCGCGAGTGCATTGCATTCGACGCCTCCAATGCCCTGTTGCGCGGAGAGACGCTGCGTGGCTCGGTTACCAAACAGATTCAATTATTGATTGCCGAGGATTCCAAACAGCTTTTCGTCAACGGAAAGCGCGAGTCGCTCGCGCGGTATCTCGGCAACCTGACGGTGTTTGTGTTCTCCCTCGAGGAATTGGATGTGATCCGCGGCGAGCCGGGTCAGCGCCGGCGGTTCATCGACCGGGGAGCGGTGACCGCCACCCCCAGGTTTCTGAGTACGCTCTCCCGATACAACCAGGTAATCAAACAAAAGAACCGTTTGCTCGGCGAAGCGAACAAAAGCGACAACCGCGATCAGTTTCTCAGCCAGATCGAAGCGTGGAATGAACAACTCGTCGAGCTCGGCGCGTCGATACACAACCAGCGAGCAAGCTATGTCGAGCGATTGAATCAGGTGCTGGATCAGAACGATCACGGTCGGGCAATTTTTGGAGCCGAACGAATCAACGTGCGCTACCGGTCGCAGCTCGAGGGTAAAGGTGATTTGGACCGCTACTGCGATCTTTTTCGCGAGCGTCTGGCGTTAAGACTGACCGCTGAGATCGCCGCCGGGCGCTCGCTGATCGGGCCTCATCGCGACGATCTAGAGATCCTATCTGACGACCACGAAGTGGCCCGGTACGGGAGCGCGGGACAGCAGCGAAGTGCCTTACTTTTGCTTGATTTAGCTCAGGTTTCCATCTACAATTCAATTTACGAAGAAAGCCCCGTTTTGCTGATCGATGATATCGACGCAGAGCTCGACAGAAGTCGCATTGAAGCGCTGCTTTCTGAACTTGAAGGGCGAACTCAAACGGTCATTAGCACTTCGAGGAGAGCCATTGCCAATCGCTATCGGGACCGCGCGTCGGTCTATTGCGTGGAGCGAGGCCGGGCGGTTAGCGAGAGCCCATCCAGCGGCGGCATATTCGGCGCCGCGACGTTTGAAAAAACGCCTGATGTGTCCGGATCCAGCCCGGATGATGTCGAGCCGGCAGCAGCGTCCGACAAACTTTAGTTTGTCGCCAGTTTGAAACTAACTAGCTTGATGGGCCTCGGGTTTAGGAACAACGACAAGCCGAAGTTTGTCTCACTTTTAACAAGGAGCGGAGCGTGACAACAAATTCACAAGAGTACGGCGCGGCTTCGATTACGGTCCTCGAAGGTCGAGAGGCCGTCCGAAAGCGGCCGGCCATGTACATCGGCTCAACCAGCGAGCTGGGCCTTCATCATCTGGTATACGAGGTCGTTGATAATTCCATAGACGAAGCACTCGCAGGATATTGCGATCGAGTAGAAGTCTTCATTCGCATCGACAATTCGATCACCGTAATTGACAACGGCCGCGGCATCCCGGTCGATATTCACAAGCAAGAGAAAGTCTCCGCCGCCGAGGTTGTACTGACCAAGCTTCACGCCGGCGGCAAGTTCGACTCGAACGCTTACAAAGTATCGGGCGGGCTGCACGGCGTCGGCGTATCGGTCGTGAACTTTCTTTCTGAATGGTTGCGCATCGAGATATGGCGGGACGGCACAACCTATGAGCAGGATTACGTTCGCGGAATAGCGGCGGCGCGGCTACAACCGACCGGCAAGACCAAGAGACGCGGAACCAAGGTCTCTTTCAAGCCGGATCCGGAGATTTTTGAAGTCACCGAATTCAACTTCGATACCCTTTCGCAGAGGCTGCGCGAGAAAGCTTTTCTGAACTCTGGCGTGCGCATCAGCATCAATGATGAACGAACCGAGAAGTCTCACGAATTCTTTTACAAGGGCGGAATCGCCGAGTTCGTAAAGCACCTCAACAAGAACAAAACCGTGCTGCATTCTCAACCTATTCACCTCGATCGTGACGCAACTGCCGCCGATCCGTTGGCGATCGAAGTTGCGATTCAATACAACGACGGTTACAACGAGATCGTCCATTCGTTCGCAAACAACATCAACACCGTCGACGGTGGAACGCACCTTACCGGATTTCGAGCGGCGCTCACCCGGACGATAAACAACTACGCCAAGTCGTCCGGTCTTTTCAAGAAGGACGACGAGAAGCTCGCGCCTGAGGACGTGCGCGAGGGGCTGGTGGCGGTCATCAGCGTCAAGCTGCCCCAGCCACAGTTTGAAGGACAGACAAAAGGGAAACTCAACTCCGATGTTAAGGGCCAGGTTGAAGCATTCATCAACGAGGGCCTCGGGCGCCACTTTGAAGAAAATCCGACGGTGGGTCGCAAGATCATCGCGAAGGCTATCGACGCGGCTCGGGCACGAGAGGCCGCGCGAAAGGCTCGCGACCTCACTCGCCGGAAGGGCGCGCTCGATTCAGCATCGCTGCCTGGTAAGCTTGCCGATTGCTCCGAGAAGGACCCCGCTTTGTGCGAGATATTCCTGGTCGATGGAGATTCGGCTGGCGGCTCGGCCAAACAAGGCCGCGACCGGCGCACCCAGGCA
>CAZOOE010000028.1:0-24977 GCA_964581275.1 uncultured Clostridia bacterium | reverse complement strand
CGGCGAAAGGCTCCCGCCCGATAGTACCACCACGAAAACTGTTTCTCTTCCGAGTTGTGCATTCGGAACGCATCCACGAACCCCCATTCTCTTACCCGGGTCAGGGCCTCCTTCTCAGGGTCGCTGAAAAGAATCCTTCCCCGCCACATCACTGGGTCGTGCACATCGCGGTCTTCGGGCGCGACGTTGAAATCGCCGCACAACAGCACCCGCTCGCTTGGCTGGTAGTAAGAATCGAAAAACGCTCGCAGCCGGCGCAGCCATTCAAGCTTGAAGTAGTACTTGTCGGCGCCAACCGCTTGCCCGTTGGGAATGTATACGTTAACGATGCGAATTGCACCAAACGTTGCCGCGATCAAACGGGGTTGCGCGCCGTCTTCATCGTCGGGCATGCCGCGGCTGATTTGATCACCCTTCGCGCGAGAGAGGATCGCCACGCCGTTGTAAGCGGCTTGCCCAAATGATTCAGAGTGGTAACCGAGCTTCTCGAACTCGTCCGCGGGAAACCTCTCGTCGATGCATTTTGTCTCTTGCATGCAGAGCACATCTGGACTGGCGGTTTCGAGCCATCTCACTACCTGGGGCAAGCGGGCCAGCACCGAATTGACATTCCAGGTTGCGATCTTCATCCAGCGTCCTCGTGTGGCGCGACTCCGGACTGCGCCCGCGGCGATTCCGATTTCCAGTTTTAGTAAGGGGAAAAGGGCCGCAGTTGAGCGGCCCCCTGATCTTAACAATACCCGCGGCGGGATTCGAACCTGCGGCCTCTTGCTCCGGAGGCAAGCGCTCTATCCACTGAGCTACGCGGGCAAAACAACGGAAACAGGATATGAGTTATGGTAAGTGGTGTCAATTTGTGTTCTTCTTGATATGCTCGAACATCATCCTGACCAACTCGCTGTTGCTCATCGGGTGCCAACCGTGGCCTTTCATCGGACGACCATACTCAAACAAACCCTCGTAATAAGGCTCTTTCGTCCTCTTCAAGAAGTCTTCCAGCAGATACACCGCCAGGTTCAAGTAGTAGTCATCCATGTCCCCGCAATACATGTGAATCTTCCCGACCAGCTGCGGCCCTATCTTCGGCCAGTTGGTCTCGATGTAATAGCGCAGATCGTAACCGTGCTCCTGCATATAGCGCGCGACCTCTTTATCTATCTTGCCGGTCTGTTTGTCCCACAGCTGCCTGGGGTATCCGTCGTCCCCAACCGGGCCGTATACCGCTTCCCAGATTTCCAGTTGCTGACACGATCTGCCGTGACTTCCGAGCACCGACTCAAGCTGACTCATCTCCCGGTTCGTCACTCTAACCTGTCCGTCGGGCGTTCGCATCAAAGGGCGTTCGGAGATCATCCAGTCGCCATCACGCACTGAAAATGCATTCTCATCATCGTAGATGTTGGCCATGCCGTAACGGCGGAAATCCACCGGGTCCGGATAGAAGCTCCACGTCCAGCCAGAGTACTCCAGAGAAGTGCCCGTCGACGCTGGGGACTACCGGCCGCTGGTCGATCGGCCGGTGAGCACTGCCGCATACGGCTTGGGAGGTATGCGATAGTGCTCTTCCGGATAGGGAATCAACTCGTTCATGATGGCATCGCCGGACGGCCCGTTGTTCGCCGAGTTCACCGCATACGAGTCGTCGAATAACGGGGTTGGATGCTGAAATGTGACCGCGATCATTCGAGGGAAGTCTTCCGAGTTCCACTTTTGATAAAACTCGTAGCCGCCTTCGAGGCCCGCCGACCGCAAACGCGCCCGCATCGCTTCGCTCTCGGAGGTTTCGGCCCTGAAACCAAACGGCGCCCCAAGTCCAAAATGCCCCTGAATGTAAATTGCCGGATAACGTACCTCCCTGCTTTCGTCGTAGCCTTTCGGCAGAAGCACGGTTGCGCCAAGATAGATCGGATGACCCCAGAACTTCGTGAGCATCTTGCTTTCGATCTTGATTCGCTTGACCCATGCGGTGTCTTGAGGAACCTCAACCGGCGGGATGACTTTCGACGCGTTCAATTTGATTGCGTAGCCGGCTGCTGAGTCGAGGTGAACCTTCTGAACCTCGCTGACCAGATTTCCGGGGGAGCGATTGAACTGCTGACCTTCCCACTGATCCATATGAGCCCAAATCGTGTGACCGTCCGAGCGATGAAACTCGGTATAGACGTTGATCAGCGCCTGAACGTAGTAGTCCCCGGCTGGAATGTCTTTCAAGCTTTGTACCGGGTAGCCGAGCGTGTCCGCATCAATCACCGATATCGCGCCCGGCTTTAATTGATCGACATCGACTCCGTAAAACGGCACCGAGGCCCGCCACGAACCACCTTGTAAGCGCGGCTCATTTGCACTTGATTTACTGATCATCACCAATACCCGGCCGGTAATAGGCTGAGCATGCGCCGAAGCAGGAAATGAGATCTCGAACCGTAGAGTTCCGGCGCGCGGTTCAGCTCGTCCCGCAAACAAGATCACGAGGCCGATGACTGTGGCGCCCCCGACCAGGTAACGTTGCAGGCGATGGTCCCTTTGTCTAACTATCATCGTAATTCTCCTAACCTGCGCCAAAGTGTACGGGAGGCTGTCCAGTTTGCTGTCTGTGTTTCCCGGAAAGTACGCAGTTTGTTCTGAGCTGATGCGCGTATCTTATATCATCGCAACCATTCAAAGTGAATCAGCTTTTGGCTCGTGGGTAATCGCTATGAATCGGCAAACGAGCTTGACCGGGCAGCGTTCTAACTGCCAGCCGCCTTGCCGACTGAGAAGGAATGAACTTTCTCAAAAGGATGGATTCTAATAGGAAGGATGTTGCGAGCGCCCGGCGTTTCCGCGTCGGACGCTCGCAGTTGTTTGCTAGCTTAGCTGGCGAAGATTGTAGACTCTAGCCAGCCGGTTCAAATCCGACCGAAGCATCGACCATTGGCGCTCCACGTCGAAGTTTACTCGTCTGTAGCGCATGGTCCTATTGATGTCCTCAGCCACACTCAAAGCGTTTGCAACGCCGGAGCGTAGGTCATAGGAGTTCTCACTCTGGTAAGATTCCTCGCGGAGTGAGTTGAATTGACTCTCAAGATCGTGTGCTCGTGCCGTCAATCCGTTCAAGCGTTCTCCTCCGCCGAAGACTCGCTCCATGAAGCCCCGGTCGCGCGCCCGTTCAAGCGCAGCCACGAACTGGTTGCTATGGGTTTCCGCCTGGCGGATCAATCGGTCGACGTCCCTATCGCCATACCGGTCGCGCCATTGCGCCAGGCTCGGGGATGCCAGAGCCAACACCAGACAGCATGTAGTCAATGCAACAAATGATCTCAGTAAACGGTTACGCATAATCGTTCTACCCCCTTTCTTCAAACGCCCTGTTAATCGGCAAGCGCCAGGCCAGACTTACAGCCGTTTTTGGGGCAAATCGAGCTGCTTTTCCAACTATTCGAATCAACCCAGGGCGTACTGTATGCAATCAATTCATCATCTGCCGAAAGTGGATAGCATGTGCGATGATTCCAATAGGCGAGGCCCGACACGATGCCGGGCCTCATCCAGAGTCACCAACGACTCTTACTCGTCCTTGCAGCGGGACCGACTAGGGTCGCGCCTCAAATACGAGGTTGAACGGCGTCTCAGTAGCGCGGCGGAATCGCGTGAACCCACCGGAGGTGACGACCTCGCGAAGTCGCGCCTCTCCCGCTTGAGCCCCCAGCCCCAAACCAACTTCTTGCGATAACGAGGCAGGCGTGCAAAGCAAAGTCGAAGCGCCGTAGAAGGCGCGACCCCGCGGATTCAGGTTATCTTCGAGCTTGTCGCCGGCGAACGGTTCTACGAGCATCCAGACGCCGTTGCTCTTCAATGACTCGAGCACGTGGGCCGACGCACCGACCGGATCGCCCATGTCGTGCAGACAGTCGAAGAACGTCACGAAGTCATAGTCGCTCCCGGGATAGTCCTTGGCCTTCGCGATCTCAAATTCCACCCTGTCCGACGCGCCGGCTTCGCTTGCGGCCTTGCGCGCAAATTCTATAGAGCGCGCGTGGTAATCGAATCCGATAAAGGTGGATTTAGGAAATGCTTTGGCCATTAGAATCGTCGAAGCTCCGTGGCCACACCCGACATCCGCCACGCGGGCGCCGGCCTTCAACTTATCTTCGACGCCCTCCAGCGAGGGAATCCAGGAACTCATCAGGTTCGCGGCGTAGCCGGGTCTGAAGAATCGCTCGGTGCCCCTGAATAACTCGGGATCGTGCTCGTGCCAGCCCACTCCCTCGCCGGTTCGAAACGCCTGCTCGATTCGTGGCTCGGACTTCACAGCCGCGATCGCGAGCTGAAATGCGCCGGGCAGAAACGCAGGACTCTCATCGTTGGCCATCGTGAAGGCTTGCTCTTCCGATAAACTGTAAAGGCCCGTCGCGCCGTCGTAGGTCACATAACCGCCAGCCGCCTGAGTGGCAAGCCACTCCCGTACGTAACGCTCCGTGGTGCCCGTACGTTCAGCGAGCTCTTTTGGCGTGATTGGCCCCGCTTCGGCGATTGCCTTATAAAGACCAAGCTTATCGCCGATTACCACCATCGCTCCGTGAAACACCGCACCAAAATCATCAATGAACCGTCCGAGAAGCTGATTCATCTTCTCTTCATTTATCGCCATTATTCACCTCGTTAAAGTGTTTTGAAAAAGAGGGAGAAAATCCCACTCTGAAGTACCGACGAATTGAAGCTGAATTGAGAACTTGCAAGCGGGTCCACGTCTCCCACGATTCAATCTCAAACATTCACTTTTCTATTCTCAATGTGTTTGCCCAAACTGTCTAGCCGCCGCCTAGAAGCCCTCAACTAGAAGGTCGCCTTCATCTCAATGGGCTTCTTGTCCTTCGAAAAGGCGGCAAGCGAGCAGTTCCAAACAGCAGTCTTCCCGTTGAGCACGATATCCGCATTTGTGTCGGTGATCGGCGAGGGCGTATGCAGGACAAATCGCATGCGGACGATCGACAGAATCAGTGGCTTGAATTGTTCTTCCATTTCCTTTGATGCCTTGTCTTCCTCGGGACTCTTCCTCGGCTCTTGAGTCTTGCCGTTTACGGTCACCTCGGCTTTGACCTCGGCCTTTGCTTTGGCATCGACATCAAGGAGAAACTTTTGGGTGTAGAAACGCTTGTCCTGCTTTTTCTCGATCTGCAACGACCACTGAGGGTCCGACCCAATGTCGCCTTCTTTCAAACTGCCCTTGCCGAAGTTAGCCAGCACGCGTTGGATGTCCTGAAGCTGTTTGAACGAGAACACTGCGTAGATGCTCTGAACGCCGTTCTGCTTCACCTCCTTTGCTTCCTTCAGCGAGATAGTTGAAGGGAGCGCGGTCGTCAGTTCTTTTTTGAACTCCGCCAACGTATCGGCAGGAGTCTTCTTGGACGTAATTTCGGCTCCTCCCATCTTCTCTGGAAGATCGGGCAGCGAAATAAAAACGACCAGCTCACCGCTTCCGTCTGCGTTCAGGAAGATCTCCTGCTCGATACTGAAACACCCAGTGGCGAAAAGACAACAGGCGATGATGACCGCATAACCTGCAATTTGTTTAGGCTTCATTCAAGACTCCCTTCTCAAGATCGAGCCACTTTTACTTCAGCGTAACCGATTCAGCTCCCCCGTAGTAGATCCCGTTGAACAGAAACTTGAACGTCCCATGAGGCTGACCACGGAATGTGATCTCGGGTCCGAACAGAAACAGCTTGCCCTTTCCTACTCTCGCCTCAACCACAGCCACTCCATCCTGAAGATACTTCTGCCCCCACGCCCAACCGCTTCTTAGAGGTCTGTCGCTGTCAAACCACGCTACCGGCTTCACCCCCTTCAGCGCAGCTTCGGGCCGCAGCCTGAACACCGGGCTGTTGTCGAAAAACACATCGAGCCTTTCACCCATCCCGTATGCAAGCGGGTTGGTGTTGTCGACTCGAACCTGTAGCACCGATCCGGGAATGTAGTACTTCTCGCGTTGAAGCGAACGCTCCGTGCCGTCCTGGATTCTTTCCATCAACGCATTAGCGATCGGCAGGCCGGTGCTGTAACCCAGGCTGGTCGAGCTTCCGATGGCAAGGATCGCCCCGCCCGCTTCGAGGAACTCACGAAGCTTTGGAACGGTCCGCGCAGTCGTCACGTTACCGAGGCGCTCGCGGAACTCAGCAGGGATGCTCTCCGGATCAGGCATTGCGCCAAAGCCTCCGCTCCCGCCCCCACCACCCTGGCCTCCGCGCCCGTCGCGCGCGGGAATGCCTCCGTCTACGAAGATCAGCACGTCGAACTTACCTGCGAGATCGCCCGCGTCGAGCGCCGGCGGATAGACTACCGTAAACGGAAAGTCGTATTGCTCCAACAGCCATCGTACCCACCCCGATGGCATCGACCCGCCGTAGCGATCCCACAAGCCGATCCGAGGCGCGCGCAGTTTGTACGCATCACCGGCGGGCTTTGCGGCTACTGCGTCGAAGCTTAGCCCGACATCCTCGGCCAACTTCTGAAGCGTGGGAAGAGTTGTTGATTTGCCGAGAATGAATATCGTGCCGGCGCCGTAAGACTTGCCGTTTGCGGTGAGCGGTTGCTTGAGCCAGTAGACTTCTTCACCGCTTCCAAGCAGGCGATTGACTGCAATGATCGAATCGTTGACTTGATGGTTGAGCAGGAACCCTGCGGCGCCCGCAACAGCGGTGACTCTACCGGCGGCGGGTTTCACAAGGCCGCTGATCTTTTCAAACGGACCATCGAACCCGTCGAGGACTCGATCGAACACTATTCCCATCTGATAGGCCACTGTGTAGCCCGCGTTGTCGTAAGGCGGAGTCGGCGGGCCCCCGGGATAGGGAAAGTCGTCAGGATGGTCCTGGGGCTCGAACATATCAAGGATGTGGGGCCGGAACGCCTGTGCGGTTTTTACTACATATGAGCCTGCCGGATAGCTCTTGCCTGCGGCCGTAAATCCGCTGGTCGCGCGATGAATGCTGATGCCGGTCTTGATCAAAATGTTGACGAACTTGGTTGCCGTCAAAAAGTCCGGTTGGTCGGACGGGATGATAAAGCCTCGCGGGTCGCGCTTGTCGGAAGCGTGTAGCATATCATAGTACTTCAGCGGCAGCCCGCGACCCTGCCCGCCGAAAGATTGAGGCGTGTCACCCGCCGGTCCAGCGTCGCCTGCCGCCGGAGCAGCCCGGCGGCCCTGGCCTTCCGGTCCAGCCCCGGCGCCTTGAGGCATTTCCTTTGTGACCGCGGCCTGAACTTCTGCGATGTCTTTCGGAGTGATCGTCCAGGAGTCCCGGCTCCCGCGTTCGATCGAGTTTTTGCCCATGCGATAGATGTTGAATAAGAAGTCTTCGCGATGTTTCGAAGCGAGATCGAGCACCGCGCGATTCGCGGTGATCGAGTACTCGATCGACTGGCGGAAATGCCACTTCTGCGGCGCGACGGGATAAGGGAAGTCGCCCTTCGCAAGTTGGCGTTGGAGGAAAAACGGTATCTCGACAGGGGTCGGATTGCCGATCGACTCAGTCAAAAGCCCGATCATATTGTGAAAGTAAGTCACGGTGCGCAGCCCGCCGTTCCACCAAGTTGAATATGACGAGCCCGATCGCATAGTCGCTCCGGGCTTGTTCTCGGCGACAAATCGACTGTGCATAGCGGCGCCTATCAGATCGATTCCAAGCGGGACCAGAGGATCAAGATAATAGTTGAATGGATCACGGAATGGCGGCGCGAACAGTACAGTTCCCGCTGGACCGGTCTGATGGTGATTGTAAACGATTTGCGGAAACCACTCGTGAAAGAAGACGTGATTGATAGCCTCGGTCTCCGGCTGATTGGACATGTAGAAGTCGCGATTGTTGTCGTGACCGACGTACTTTTGATAGAGGCGCGGAAGGCCATTCGTCGAGCGCTTCAGCGGGTCCTGCTCGCGCATGTACCAGTTGGAAACCAGCTCGAGTCCGTCAGGGTTGACGGGCGTGGCGAGTACAACAACATCCTTCAGGATTCGCAGAGTCTCGGGATCGTTCATACTCACCATCTGATAAACGAGCTCCAACAGTTGCTGCGCGCCGAGCACTTCGGTGGCGTGCAAGCCGCCGTCAATCCACACCACCGCTTTGCCCTCAGCGGCAAGCGCTCGGGCCTGCTCGTCCGTTAATCCTTCGGCGGCCGCGAGCCGCCGCGCGATTTCTTTGTAGCGATCAAGCTTCTTATGATTCTCAGGCGCGGTGATGATGCCCATAACCATCGTGCGCCCCTCCGCAGTCTTGCCAATCTCGACAAGCTTCATCCGGTCGGACTGCTGCGCGAGCCTTTTCCAGTAGTCGACCAGTTGAGTGTAGTTGGCGAGCTGATAGTCGTCGCCGAAACTGAACCCGAGCTGCTCCTTCGGGCTGGTGACTTTGGTCTGGGCGATCGCAGTGGCGGTGAATAACGAAACGGCTATGAGAATGGATGGAATCCGGAGCCCGCGCCTGTTCATAGGCATCCTCGATCTGTGACATTCGTAGGTTCCACTGTTTTGGAAGCGGGGCGGTGCGTCAAGTAAGCCCCAACGGGCTGCTAGTATAACTGACTGAGAGAAGGTATCAATAGCGGGACCAATCTTTGACGGGTCTTGGCGTCTTTAGCGGTTCTGAGCGTCTTAGCGCGAAAAGTGTTACCTATCGAGGCTCGGTTCGCGCAAAGACGCAAAAGCGCGCGAGTCGCTAAGCAGATTGCACCGCTCAACACGGCGCAAATGTGAAAATTACAACACCCAACACAAACCACAACAACGCGAAAATCAAACCGTAGCCGAAGAACTCCCGGAAGTTGACTCGCGCTATCCCGGCGACAATCACATACCAGAACGGCGCGACCAAATTCCCCATGTGATCGCCGATGCCCAACGCCAGTAGCCCGCGCTGGACGCTCACTCCCGCGGCCATCGCCGCCGCCGACGTGACATAACCCTGAATCACCCATTGCCCGCCACTCGACGGAACAAAGATCGCCACGATCGTTCCTGAAAAGGCAGCGAGAAGCGGAAACGTGTAAGGGGTCGACAACGATGAGACCAAACCCGCCAGCACCTCTCCAACCGATGTGAACTGAATGAGTCCAGCCACTCCGGCATAAAGGTGATAGATGATAATCACCGGCCAACACGACACGACCGCGTGCTGCAACGTCTGAGCGAAACGGTAAATCGTCCTGTGCAACAGCAAACAGGAGAACAGCAGAATGGTGTTTACACAATGTCGGTCCAGGCTGACAAGTCTGATAGCCAAATGATCGAACAACCCGCCTACCGGAATCACGCGGATCAACAGCGGGACGATAGGGTTGCGCTCGAGGCGCTCGGAGAAGTTTGCCGCTCCCGGGTCGATCGGCTTTGCTTCTTCGCTGAGCTTACAGGCGTCCGGAAACTCGGAAACGGGTCTGCCGTTCTTGGGCATTATCAGGTACCCGACGACAATCAGAATTGCGACGAAAGAGACCTCGAGTATGATCGCTGCCGGCGACCAGATCGTGGTGCTCAAAGGAAGGATGCCGATGGTTTTCTCGAGGAAGTGACCCGGCGTTGCCATCAACAGCGCTGCGCTGGACGACAGGCCGAATTGCCACGCGGCGTTGGCGGCCCACAGCAGGGCCAATAAAAAAAGGAAGTCCAACTTGATGCCCTTGCGTTCGGCCTCGCGAGCGAAGTGCACCGCAACCAGCGGGGTCATCGCGATTCCCAGACCCCAGTAGAGGTAGGCGGCTGCAGCGGTCACCAGCACCGACAGCGCGACGGTTTGGAACTGTGTTTTCGGCACCCGGGAAAGACGCGTGATCGCCGTTTTGAAGAACGGCGTTGCCCCGAGCACCGAGCTCAACACTATGATCAGCGTCATCTGCATAGTGAAGGGCAGCAGCATCCACAACCCTTGATAGTAGGCGTCCAGGGTCTTGCCTGTTGAATTACCCAACGCCAGCGCCATCACACCGAGGATGAGCAACATTATGACCGACGCGGTTATTGCGTCGGGCACAAATCGGCCCATCACCTGAGCGAACACCTCGAGCTTACTCTCCCGCGGGTCCGCCTTCTCGCCAGCCTGCGCCATGATTTCGGCTCCCTTCATCAAGAATGTTCGTAGCCCGATCTAGATTTGGAGTGCGGGAGCAAGTCTTCGCGCCCCGCTTTCGCTTGAGTCACTCCAGTTCCATAACTGAAAGCGGGGGCGCGAAGACTTGCCCCCGCACTCCAAAAAAAGGGCGGCTCTGCTCCTTGAACAAAACCGCCCCTCTATAAAACAGAGCAAACCTAACTACTGATCATCTCCTGTAGCGGCATCGGGTCTTCGCGCCGGAGGCTCTGGTCGTCCGACCCCCAGGTTGTTGTAATTCATCGCCGCGTTGAACACCAGAAAAAAGCTCCCCTGAGTCTGGTGCCGCCACATCGGATTGTTCGCAAACATCACCACGTGACCTTTGCCAACAGGCACATCGAGCACGGCAGCCTTGCCCGCAAGCTCCGCCCCGCCCGCCAGCATGCCGCTGATCAAAAGCTCCTTTTCATTCGTGTTGAATCGCAGCACGACCCGTGGGCGCATTGCCGGCGGCGTCACCGCTTGCGGACCGAAGGGACCCTCACCGGCGACGTCCTCGCCGGGACGCTGTTGCGGCCGCTGTCCGGCTTGCGGCATCGACTGAACTGTGTCCGGATCGGTGAGCGAGCCCCGACCCGACGGCCTGGGCTCCAGCCCTCCGGCGCCGCCGCCACCACCACCGCCTCCTCCTCCAGCGCCACGGCCACCACCGCCGCCAAAACCGCCGCCCGGACCTCCCTGCACGCTCAACAGCGGCGCCTGGCTGAAGTAGACCGGCAGCGTGTCGCCATAACCATAGGCGATCGGACTCTTCTTGTCTGCGAACGTAGCGCTGAAAACCGAGCCCCGCGCATTGAGCTGACGCGCATCCTGAATCGAGACGCCGGTCGTAATGCCGTAATCGACCGGTATCTGGGCGATGTTCGAAATCGTGATGAACAACCCGCCGTCTTCGACGAACCGCTGAAGATTCAACACGCCTCGAAGCTGCATGCCGCCGCGCATGTCGTCGGTCTGATCCGGAGAGAAGCCCATGTTAGGTGTGATGTCGGATTGCTTCCACGGCACGGGGTCGCCGCGCATCGGTGTGCCGTTCACGATCCCCTGGGCCGAGCCGCCAACCGGCGGGAAGAGGATCACGTCGTACTTCTCGCGAAGGTTCGGCGTATCGCGGATGACGTGATCCGAAATGTATGAGTAGGGAATCTGCAGGCGGTCAAACTCTATTCGGAACCAGCCTTCGTTCTGAGTGTTGGTCCAGGTGTGAACGATAGCAATCCGCGCGACGGCGATCTCGTGAGTCTTCACCTCTGGCAGGCGATCGACTGCAACCGCCGTGAGTCCCAGCTCGGTTACTGCAGCTTCGAGCCGCTGACGCACATCCGCAGGATTCGCCTCGGTCCTGATGATAAACGAACCGGCGCTGAACTGCTGATCGCCGATCTTGAAGGAATCTTCGGCCGCGCCGATCTTCAGATCCTTCAATGTGTAACGAAGCGTCGCCAGCGTGTTGTCGGCGTTGTGGTTGATGATAAAACCGGCTGTGGAGGCCGATCCTGCGATCTTGCCCCTTATTTTCGCATCGCCAGTCAACAACACCATCGGGACATCGAGCACGTTCTTGTCTGTCACCCGAACGGTCTTCACGTTGCGAAGCGCGCCCAGCGTCCAGCCAGTGTCGTCATAAGGCCGCGGGTCGTTCACGTTGTAGTACTGTGTGTCGAGCAGCATGTCAGCCATCCTGGAATACGGCTGATCCATGCGAACGATGTAAGAACCCGCCGGGAACTTCTGATCCTTAAAGCTAAAGTCTTTTGTAGCCGTCTGGACCTCGACCCCCATCAACCGAAGCAGATTGATCATGTCCGCCGCTTCAACCGGACGTGCCGAGTCACCTGGGACAACCCATGCGTACGGACCTTCGTTCGCCGCCTTCCCAACCGATCGCTTGCCCTTGATGTAAAAGTTGTTAAGGAACCGGTCCTTTTGATTCGCAACATAGTTCATCGCGAACAGGATCGCCGACTGCTGCATGTTTATGTTGTTTCGAATCGACCAGTTCACCCAGGGCAGTGGCGGATTGGGACGGAACCAATCGCGCTGAGACTGCGGGCCGACGTTACGTATGCTGGTGTCCGCGCCCTGACCACCAAACGTCTCATAGAACCTTCCGATTGAGTTGTGCCCATTCGCAACATAGAACATATAGTTCGGCGCCCAACCGTCATAGAAACCGTGCGTCCACACGCCTGGCACTCCGCGCTTAGTCATCTCTTCGATTTCGTGATATGCGAGCACGTGCCATTCGTCGATGACCAGCGGGTCAAGCCAGGCGTTATACGGGCCGGTGCCGGTCGATGTGTACAGGAACGGGACTGACTCGTGCAGATCGTGCAGGACCACAGGATGGTATTCGAGGAATGTCTTCATCTGATTTCGGGACAGCGCCAGCGCCATCCCAAGCCCGTCCCGGTTGTTGTCGTGAGCAACATATTTGCCCCAGTACAACAGCGGAGGCGCCTGCTTGTTGGGATTCGCTTTTCGATAGTTGTACACGTCGACCGAACGGTCGCGGCCGTCGACTTCGAGCGCGGGTGTGATCAACACGATGACGTTCTTCCGGATCGCCTCGATTAGCGCTGAGTCTTCAACGGCCAGCCGATATGCAAGCTCCATCAGCATCTCGCACGAACCCTGCTCGGGCGAGTGGATGGATCCCGACGCCCAATAAATTGCCTTGCCTTCGCCGATCAACTGCTGGGCTTCGGCGTCATTGATCTTGCGCGGGTCGGCGAGCCTGGCAGTGATCTCCTTGTAACGATCGAGTTTCGCGATATTCGCTTCATCGCTGACCACCACCAGCATCTGCTCCCTGCCCTCTTCGCTTCGCTCCGGCGCGGTGAAAACTCTAACCCGCGGCGTCGATTTCTCGAGCTCGCGATAGTATCGATACATATCTTTTGTATAGGTGAGCTTGTTAGGCGTGCCCACGACGTAGCCGAGGACCTTATCGGGCGAGGGCACTTTGTCGGACGCCGGCAGATGGTCGACGAGTTCCGTCAAAAAGTACTTCTCGGTGGTGTACTCTTTGATCTTCGCGCTGTACTCCTGATTGATCTTCGAGGCGGACGCTGCGGGTTTGCCTTTGTCCTTTTTCTGTGTCGAATCTGCGGCGCGGCCGGTCGCGGTAAACGCGGCCAGCATGGCACCGGCGATCACCAGCGCATAGGTATGTGTGAGTGGAAACAATCGACCTCGGTTCATGATTCCTCCATGGGGATGGCTTTGATTACTGGAAATCGTTGGCAGAGAAGATCCAAACAGGGATACACCGGATGCGCAGCATAGACCGACAGCCCTTGACCATCCTGCACATCCTGTCTATCCCTGTTTAATTCTGAGAAGCTGGCAGAGCGTGCTCGCGTCCGCGCCAGTGGAAGCACGGCCACGAGCGCGCCCGCCTGACGCCTAAGACTTCAAAAGTGGTCGGACGGTTACAAAAAACTGCAGCCGAAATCTGGAAGCGGTATCCTGTCAGCAACGGCACCGTTTTGCAAGGCTGCAGCGCATCTCGGAGCCGGGTATCCGGGCCGATATGACGTTCCTGAGGGCTCGTTGACTTGATCGATGAAAAGTCATAATCTCGCGCACCGTAGCCCGTGATTGCGGATCGGCATCGGCTTCCTGGAGTCTGTAACGATTTCTCTTGTTTTGTGCGTTTGAGAAGGGCGCGATAATTCGATTGCGTGGAGGAACAATGAAACCAATCGCCTTTGTGATTCTCGCAATAATGTTGGCGCGAGGCGGCGCTCCCGCTTCTACTGAACCCGCCCCGGATCTCGACCACTTGAAGCGCGAAGCGATCGCCGAAGTCGACGGCCTTCGAGCACTGACCCAGCAAATGGTCGATCAGATATTCAGCTTCAGCGAGCTGGGCTTCCAGGAGTACGAGACTTCGAAATACGTCACCGGCATTCTCGAGAAGAACGGGTTCAAGGTCGACCGCGGGGTCGTAGGCATGCCCACCGCCTGGGTCGCGACTTACGGTTCTGGCAAGCCGGTGATCGCCTTTATCACCGATATCGACTGCATACCAAAGGCCTCACAAAAGCCCGGCGTCGCCTATCACGACCCCTCGTCGAAGGCGCGCCCGGACACGGCGAAGGTCACAACTCCGGCCAGGGAGTCAACGTGACCGCAGCGATCGTCCTCAAGAAGCTCATGGAGAAATACAAGATTGCCGGGACGATCAAGCTCCTCCCGGGAGTCGCCGAGGAACTCGTCGCGGCGAAAGCCTTCTTCGTGCGGGCCGGCTTGTTTAAAGACGTCGACATCGTGCTGGGCTGTCACGTCGATAGCGACTTTGCGACCAACTACGGCCAGGCCGCTAACAACAGTGGACTGGTGTCGGTGCAGTATTTCTTTCACGGCAAAGCTGCTCACGCGGCGGGTGCCCCGTGGTCGGGCCGCAGCGCACTTGATGCGGTCGAGTTGATGGACACCGCATGGAACTTCCGCCGCGAGCATCTGCGCTTACAGCAACGCTCGCATTACGTGATCATCGACGGCGGGGATCAGCCCAACGTCGTGCCGTCCGAAGCCGCGGTGTGGTATTACTTCCGCGAACTGGACTATCCGCGCATCAAGGAATTATACGAGCTTGGCAACAAGATGGCTCAAGCGGCGACGATGATGACCGACACCACGGTGACTCAACGCGTCGTAGGTTCGGCGTGGCCTTGTCACTTCAACAAACCCATCGCCGAAGTCCAGCAGAAAAACATCGAGATGGTTGGCATGCCTGAATGGAGCGAAGCCGATCAGACGTTGGCAAAGGCTTTGCAGAACGAGATCGGCGCGAAAGTCGAAGGCATGAAGACGAAGGTGAAGGAGCTTGAGGTGCCGAAGGACCCTACCGGCGGCGGCTCGGATGACGTCGGCGACATTTCCTGGAACCTGCCGATGGTCTATCTGCGCTTCCCTGCGAATATTCCCAACCTGCCGGGCCATGCTTGGCCAAATGCGATTGCGATGGCTACGCCGATCGCGCACAAGGGTTCGACTGCAGGGGCCAAGGTGCAAGCTATGACCGCGCTCGACTACCTGCTGTCGCCCGATCTGATCAAGCAGGCGTGGGCGTATTTCAAGGACGTTCAAACAAAAGACGTCAAGTACACGCCGCTGATAAACCCGACGGACCAGCCGGCGATTGAGCTGAATAAAGAGAAGATGGAGAAGTTCCGGCCAGAGTTGAAGAAGTACTACTACGATTCGGCGAAATACAAGACTTATCTGGAACAGCTCGGGATTCAGTATCCTACGGTTAGAAAATAGAATCGAGATAGAGAACATTCACCTTCCAGACTCCCTCACGGGTAAGGAGAAATGCTCATGAGTATGCGCAGCAAAGTTGGGGTGTCTTGCTTGTTCGCTCTACTTTTTGGCTTTCAGTCTGACATTCAACGCGCCGCCGAAAAGGAAAAACACCTGCTATACGTCGCCGTTCCCGGCATTCGCAATTACGTCGAGTATGGCGGGGTCGGAATTCTGGTTTTTGACATAGATAGTGGTTATAAGTTCGTCAAGCGAATTCCTACCTGGGACGTGTTCGAAGGCGCGATGCCGGAAAACGTGAAGGGCATAGCTGCAAGCGCCAACAGCGGAAAACTGTACGTAAGCACGATCAAGCGACTGGCCTGCTTCGACCTCATCACCGAGAAGAAGATTTGGGATAAGACCTACGATGGCGGTTGTGATCGGATGGCGATATCGGCCGATGGCCGCGTCCTTTATGTGCCTTCACTCGAAGGGCCGCACTGGCATGTGGTTGACGCGCTGACCGGCGATATCATCGCCAAGGTCGAGCCTAACTCGGGCGCGCATAACACGATCTACGGTCCCGATGGCTCGCGCGTTTATCTTGCGGGTCTGAAGTCGCCACTTCTTTCTGTGGCGGACGCCAAGACCCATACGATCGTGAATAAGGTGGGGCCCTTCAGCGCATCGATCCGACCTTTTACGATTAATGGGAGCCAGACGCTATGCTTCGTCAACGTGAACGAGTTGCTCGGTTTTGAAGTGGGAGACCTCAAGACCGGAAAGATGTTACATCGCGTTTTGGTTGCAGGCTACCAGAAGGGTGCCACGAAGCGGCACGGCTGTCCAAGTCACGGCATCGGGTTGACTACCGATGAAAGAGAGCTATGGCTGACCGATGCTGCAAACAGCAGTATTCATGTATTTGATAACACAAAGATGCCGCCCAAGCAGATGATGAGCATCAAGCTGAGAGACCAGCCCGGGTGGGTCAGCTTCAGCATCGACGGACGACACGCTTATCCTTCTACCGGCGACGTACTAGACACTCGCACCAAACGTGTCGTGGCTACGCTGGAAGACGAGACGGGAAAGCATGTTCAGAGCGAAAAGTTATTAGAGGTAGACTTCGCCGGCGGAAAGCCGGTTCGCGCCGGAGATCAGTTCGGCATAGGTCAGAAGCGTTAACGAAGATTTCGAGGGGTTGAATGGAGAGATCGAAACTCGAGTCGAAAGATTCATCAAGACGCAGATTGGTGATTCTAGAAAACGTCATTCTCTGACGGTACGGTGCGCAGTGTATATTCAAGGCCGTTCGGTCATTTCAGGTTAGTTGTCGCTGAGCCGGCGGCGAACTGAGCGCTCATCACTTCCCTGAACTCTTTGAAAAATGACTTCATCTCCGCCATCGTGCCAAAACTCACTCGCAGATGCTCGGGCATAGACGGAAACAATCTCCCGACTAGCAGGTTCCGTTTCTTCAATTCCTCGATCAAGGGGGTCGCCGGGCGGCCAACCCCGATCATGACGAAGTTTGTTTGCGATGGAATAAAGGTCAGCCCCATCGCTTTCGCTTCCTGGCAGACATAGTCGCGCACATCGGCGTTCATCTTGCGCACGCGATTGCAGAACTCGCCGTCGTTCTTTAGCGCGGCCATCGCCGCCGCGATCGCAAGCTGATTAGGATTGTTCACAAGCCGACGCTTGGCCATTCGCTTGATCAGATCTTTGCGCCCGATCGCGTAGCCGATTCGAAGCCCCGCCATGCCGTAGATCTTTGAAAAGGTCCGCGATACCACGACCGGCAGACCTTCCTTGACGTAGCGCAAACAGCTTTCATAGTCGGGATGTTCGACGTAATCCCCGTACGCTTCATCGGCGAGCAGCACGGTCGGTCGTGTGAGCTTGCGCACGAAGTGCTCGGTTTCCTGTTTGTCCGCAAACGTGCCGGCCGGATTCGAGGGATTGCAAAAGAAGATCATGCCGGCGCCGTGACTTGCTCGTAGCATTCTCGGCAAATCGTGTTTGTGTTCCGCGTTCAAGTTGACCTTCACTGCGCGGGAGTGAATGAACGGGCAAAATCCAAGAACGCCCTCGAAGGTTGGTTCGGCGACGACCGCGGGCCTCGACGAGTTGCAGAACGCTTCAGTCGCCATCTTTAGTATCTCGGTCGAGCCGTAGCCAAGAACCACGTTCTCCTTCTCGACGCCAAAACGCTTTGCGATAGCCTCCTCGAGCGCCTTTGGTTCATCAATCGGGTAGCGGTATGATTTGGGATCGACCGCGCTCCGGACTGCTTCCGCCGCGGACGGTGCGAGGCCGTACGGACTCTCGTTGCGGTTCAGCCTCATTGGCACTCGATCGGGCGTTACGCCCTTGGCTGCCCGATGCCTGGCAGCGGCACCGATGGAAGAGGGAAATCCAAGACCTATCGATGCAGCGCCCAGGGCTGCGTTCGCGATAAAACCACGCCTGGTCAATCCAGTTTTAGCCCGCATAATGTGCCTCCAATTTTGGCGGCATATTAACAAAGCGCCGCGCGGCTTACAACGGGATGGTAGTGAATGGGTGGCGCGGCAGATTCTCGTGCCCCCACGCAGGTAGAGACTCTGGCGATGCCTCCGACAAATCCCACCAACGGACAGTGGGCGGACTGGAGTTTAGACGTATGTCGACTACCAGACAAGAATGGCAATTAAAGTACCCCGGTGGTAGACTGCGCGCCGTCCAGTCCGGACGGCATCGTAGAGCCCTCCTCGGTTCGAGCAATCGAAAGGACGTGTCGTGTGAGAAGGTGTCGACTCATACTCATACTCACTGTTATCTCGCTCGCATTCCTGGCTCCGCTTCCCGACACACTTCAGTGCAAACTTCAAGCTTCCGCCCAAGCCAGGCAGTCCGCTAAGCAACTTGCGGTTCGATGCGGCAAGCTCCTCGACGGGAAGAGCTCCAGTCTCGTTTCAGACGCCGTGATCCTGATTGATGGCGATCGCATTACAGCGGTTGGCCGCGGTTTGCAGATTCCCGCCGGTGTCGAGGTGATCGACTGGAGCCGCGCAACGGTCCTTCCCGGCTTAATCGACACGCACACCCACTTGACTTATCACTACGACACGGAGCAGAACGAGAAAGCGGCGGTGACCGCTATCTACGCGGCAGAGAACGCGAGAAAGACCCTGGAGGCCGGTTTCACGACCGTGCGGAATCTGGGTGCCGGCGATGGAGTCGACTTCGATCTCCGCCACACGATCGACAAGGGAGCCGTGCCCGGGCCGCGGATACAGGCGTCGGGAGCGCCGCTCACTCGTTCACGCGCGCCGGAATCAACCGATGACTTGAGCGCTCGCATCTCCAGCATACGCGAGTTCGTGCGAAAGCAGATTAGCGCCGGCGCGGAAGTGGTCAAGATCTTTGTCACCCCGGGGGCGGGCGGAGGCGACATACTTTTGTATACCGAAGAGGAAATCAAAGCGGTTGTCGACGAAGCTTCTAAGGCTCGCCTGAAGGTTTCCGCGCACGCTCACGCGACGGAAGGCATAAAGGCAGCCGTTCGCGCCGGAGTTGCCTCGATCGAGCACGGCTCAAAGCTCGACGATGAGGCAATCAAGCTTATGATCGCGCATCACACCGCGCTTGTGCCGACGCTCTATCTTCCGAATCACTACCTGGGTCACCGGGAGAAGTTCAATTTCAACGAAGCTCGCTGGCAGGCGCTGGATCAATTGAGAAGCGTGACGGCGAACAACTTCCGCACGGCGCTTGCAGCTGGGGTCTGGATCGTGATGGGCTCAGACGCAGTTGCCGGGCTTCACGGCGAGAACGCGAAAGAGATCGAGTGGATGGTAAAAGCCGGGATGACTCCGGTGCAGGCGATCCGAGCGGCGACCGCCGACGCCGCACGACTGATGGGGTGGAGCGAGCGCGTCGGTACCATCGAAGCAGGCAAGTTCGCCGACTTGATTGCAGTCGAGGGCGACCCACTCAAAGACATCACCGAGCTTCAACGAGTTAAGTTCGTGATGAAAGGTGGCGTAATTGTGCGCTCACATTAGTAGACATTTGAACGTGATCGTGGAGCAGCAGTGATACCGCGCAGTTTTCTTAACGCGCAGTGACGCATTCCCAGGCACGCGGATGATTATTTTCGCTCACAACCAAACGTAACAAAGCACCGGAGGACTCCCGTGAAAACACTTCTAAGATTCCTTGGAGCGTTAGCGCTCATACTTGCGCCGACTCAAGATCAAATCACCATCTTGGCCCAGTTCGTGTCCGGCGACACCTACACGCGCTACGAGCTGCTCGCTCCTGAAAGCCATCAGTTCAAGATCTACTACGAAGTGACCGAGACGCGTCCCGGTGCGAAGTATCATTTCAACGCAATCCGTGAGGGGGCCGAAGCTTCAGACGAGTCCGTGACGGATTCGGCGACCGGGAAGCCGCTGAAGTTTGAAGTGGTAACCGGAGCGCAAGCCTGCGAAGCCTCCGCGGACAAGTCCCCAACCGCTGAACGCTTCAATTCCTCGAGCAAGTACATCCAGGTTTACCTCGCCCACCCAGTACCCGCTCGTGGGGAATACCGTCTGACAATAATAAAGACCTACAAAGACGATAAGAGCTACTACACGGAAGGTGACGCCATTGTCTTCAAGCGGCCTCTCGGCATCCCGCGCAACAGCGTCGTCCTTCCCGCCGGCTACGAGATCGTCTCATGCTCGGTTGCGGCGCAGGTGCTGAGTGAAAAGGACGGGCGGTTGAAGCTTGCGTTCGTTAATCCGGGGAGCGGAGGGCAACTTGAAGTTACGATCAAGGCCGGCAAGCTTCCGGCAAGTGCAAAGAGAGCGGAGGTCCCCAAATGAATCACGCTCAAAGCCAGATCGCATTCGGTTGTGTGGTCGCGATTGGCGGCGCCCTACTTTTTGGCTCATCCGGAGGTGACGCTTTCGGTCAAAACTCGGGGTTCGACGAACGCGCACACCAAGATCGAGAGATCCTTTACGAGCTTCAAGCGCCCGAGACCCATGCATTCCGCATCACCCACGACTACACTGTGCGCGCCGCCGGCGAGAAGTATTATTTCAACATTGTTCGGGCCGGGAGTCGCGTCACCGATCCGGAGAGCACTGACCTCGACAGCGGAGAAACCCTGAAATGGGAAACGATCGACGGCAAGACCGCTCGCGACCGAAAGCTTACCGTCGGCGAGGTAAAGGACGACACCGAGATCGTCGTCACTTATCTCTCCCGTCCGCTTGCTGCGGGTACGACGAATCGGATTCGGCTCAAAGAGACTTACGCCGACCCGAAGAGCCTCTACCTGGACGGCGACGAACTGGTTTGGGATCGAACCTTTGGGCGGTTGCGAAATACGGTGGTGCTGCCGTCTGGATGGTATCTGACCGCACTGTCGTCGCCATCAACAATTCAGACGCTTCCGGACGGACGCGTGTCGATCTACGTTGTCAATCCTCGCAATGATGAAGTACGAGTATACCTTCGTGCTCGCAGGCGCGCTGGCGCGAAGGAAAATTAACGGAGTCAAAATGATCAGAGTTTGTCGTTCAGCCTTCAGTCAGGCGGAAGTAGCATAGACTTCAGTCTGTGTACCGCAACCCCGATTGATGACATAGATATGAGACAGACTAGAAAGTCTATGCTACCTCCAACCTGAAGGCCGGACTACAAACTCTTTCACAGGAGGAATCGAGATGGCACTGACAGTGAAATCCATCAAGCTGTGGCGCAAGGAAGTAGAAAACAAACCGGGAGAGCTCGCAAACACGCTGGGACCACTGGTCTCGGCAGGTTCGGACTTTCAGGTGTTGATGGGCTATCGCTTTCCCGGCAACGAGGGCAAAGCCGCGATTGAGTTGTATCCGGTATCTGGCAGGAAGGCAGCGGCTGCAGCGCAAACTGCCGGACTCAGCTCCGCAGAGATTCCGTGTCTCCAGGTCGAAGGGGACAACAAACCCGGCATTGCACAGGCCATCGCAAAAGCGATAGCCGATGCCGGGATCAACATGAGCTTCGTGGTCGCCCAAACGGTCGACAGACGGTACTCGGCGGTTTTCGGATTTGAGAGCGAAGCCGACACGCGAAAGGCTATCTCTGTGATCAAGAAGACTGCGGCTGGCAAGAAGAAATGAGCGGCGAGACTGATCCGCTGTGAGGCGAGGTGCGCCAGTAGCTCTACAAAAAGTGCTGTGACGACGAGGATCGCGCGTGTGGCCTGTACTAGATCGAAGCGCGGCCCTGTTCCGCTTGCGATCTTCGTAGGCTGATTGCGCATCCGCGAACAGACGGCCGTCACCCACCCGGGTGATTCGATCACTTCGCGCCGAGCCAAATCCGCGATCCGCAATACTCAAGCATCGTTCAGCCGAACCTTCTTTGCAAGATTTCACACTGCATTCCGTTCAACTCAGCGAAGGACAGATATCCGGCGCGCCTCCATCCAAGAAATGGATCGGGCGCGCCTTTGTATGGAGAGAACAGAACATGAGAGACAAAAAAAAGAGATTGCTCCAGAAGACGTTAGGCGTGCTGCTCACATCGCTTTTGCTGGTGCCCATCGTGCCGTCGTTTGGCAGCACGACCAGCAATGATCTGACCAGCACGCCCGAGGAACAGAAATCCGTAGCCATTACTATCTACAACGTCAACCTGGGTCTTGTGCGCGATCGGCGCGACATTGCACTCCAGCGAGGTGAATCGTCGCTCAAATTCGGAGGCGTCGCGCAGCAGATAAACCCGGCAACGGTACACATCAAATCGCTGACATCACCTGATGGGTTGTCGGTAGTCGAGCAGAACTACGAGTATGATTTGCTCTCACCCCAGAAACTGCTTGATAAGTACGTTGGAAAGAAAGTCACGCTCGTGTTGCGATCTTACGCCAATCAGACTGAGGTACTGACGCCCACCGAAGCGACGCTGCTTTCGAACAACAGCGGCTCGGTCTGGCAGATCGGTGATCACATCGTCATCAACCCATCAAACATCGCCGAGATTAGATTTGCGCAGCTTCCCGAAAGCTTGATCGCCCAACCGACGCTGGTTTGGCGGCTCTCGAGCGACCGGGCGGCTACTCAATCAGTCGAAGCTTCTTACCTGACCGGCGGAATTAACTGGCGAGCCGATTACGTCGTGCTGGTCAACTCAGACGAGACTCGCGCGGATGTGACCGGTTGGGTGACGATCGACAACAACAGCGGCGCCGAGTATCGCAATGCTGAACTGAAGCTGGTTGCGGGCGACGTAAACCGCGCAAAGGACCGCGAAGCGTACGAAGGTAAGATGCGTGATATGGTCAACGCTCAGGCGGCGAAGTCAGAGCAATTCAGAGAAGAATCGTTCTTTGAGTATCATCTTTACACCCTGCAACGGCGCACCACGATCAAGAACGCACAGACCAAACAGGTCAGCTTGCTGGATGCGAACAATGTCGGGGCGAACAAACAGTTCGTCATCTATGGACAGCCTTATTACTACCACGGCTACAACAACCCGGGCGAGCCGATCAAGGAAAAGATCGGCGTGTATATCGAGTTCGCAAACTCGCAAAAGAACGGACTGGGTCAGCCACTGCCTGCGGGCATCATTCGTCTGTACAAGGCAGACTCCGCCGGCGGGCAGCAATTCATTGGCGAAGACAGAATTGATCACACGCCGAAAGACGAGAATGTGAAGGTGAAAGTCGGCGACGCGTTCGACATAGTAGGCGAGCGAAAGATGATGGACTATCGGGTGATAAGCTCTCGTGTGTACGAGTACGCCTACCAGATCGTGATTCGGAATCATAAGAAGGAAGCGGTGACAGTGACTGTGAACGAGCCGATCGGCGGCGACTGGGAGATGCTGTCATCCAGTCTCAAGTGGGAGAAGACCGCGGCGTTCGCGTCACGATTCACGGTCCCGGTCGCCGCTGACGGATCGGCAACCCTGGCGTATCGGGTTCGGGTGAGGTGGTGAACGAGGGCTCTTTTCTTGCTTAACGATGGTCCGACAAGCTGCCAGCTTGTCGAGGATCGGGCACCGTAATCAATGGTCGCTCGTCAGACCAGGAGCGACAAGCAGCCAGCTTGTCGAGGATCGGGGCACCGTAATCAATGGTCGCTCGTCAGGCCAGGAGCGACAAGCTGGCAGCTTGTCGGACCAGGAACGGGCAGCTCGTCAGACCGGGAGCGACAAGCTGGCAGCTTGTCGGACCAGGTCACTATCGAAATAGTTGTTACAAGCAACTAGTTCCGGTGCCCATTTCCATTAAGCAGCGGCCGTAGCGCCTGACCGGTGTAAGAACGCCGCGAACGTGCGACTTCCTCCGGGGTTCCTTCAGCCACCACCTTCCCGCCTTCTTCGCCGCCTTCGGGCCCCAGGTCAATCACCCAATCCGCGCTCTTGATCACGTCGAGGTTGTGCTCTACCACGAGCACCGTGTTGCCGAGCGACACCAGTTGATGAAGCACGTCGAGCAACTTGCGGACGTCCTCGAAGTGCAAACCGGTTGTCGGCTCATCCAGAATGTATAGCGTGCGCCCGGTAGCGCGCTTCGAAAGCTCCTTTCCCAGCTTGATACGCTGCGCTTCGCCTCCTGAAAGCGTAGTCGCCGATTGGCCAAGTTTGATGTAGCTCAACCCCACGTCAATGAGCGTCTGAAGCTTTACTTTGATCTGGGGAATGTTCTCGAGAAGCGGCAATGCTTCTTCAACCGTGGTGTCCAACAGGCCTGCGATGGAATAGCCCTTGTACTGCACCGAAAGCGTCTCGCGATTGTACCGGGCGCCGCGACAGACATCGCACATAACATACACATCGGGGAGAAAGTTCATCTCGATGCGCTTCATCCCATCGCCCTGGCATGTTTCGCAGCGCCCACCCTTGACGTTAAATGAGAAGCGCCCCGGTTTGTAGCCGCGCTCTCTCGACTCCGGAAGCATCGCGTACAACTCCCGTATCGGTGTGAACACCCCGGTATAGGTCGCGGGGTTGGAGCGCGGCGTGCGGCCGATCGGCGACTGGTCGATCTCGATGATCTTGTCGATGAATTCGAGTCCGGTGACCTCGCGATGCGCGCCCGGATCGAGGAGGCTGCGGTACAGCTTGCGTGCAAGACTTCGATACAAAATGTCGTCTACCAGCGTCGATTTGCCCGAACCGGAGACGCCGGTAACCACGATGAACAATCCTAGCGGAAACGTCACGTCGATGTTCTTGAGGTTGTTCGCGCGGGCACCCAGCACCCCGATTGCCTTGCCGTTCGAACGTCGTCTCTCGTGAGGAACGGGGATCGACAGGTCACCAGCGATGTACCGGCCGGTCAGCGAGGCGGGATTGCGAGCGATGTCCTCAGGCGTGCCTTGCGCGACCACGAAACCGCCGTGTGCGCCGGCCCCTGGTCCCAGATCGACTACGTGATCCGCCCGGCGAATGGTCTCTTCGTCGTGCTCGACTACCAGCACAGTGTTACCCAGGTCGCGAAGGTGCTCGAGCGTGTCGAGCAGCTTGCGATTGTCGCGAGGGTGAAGACCGATCGAAGGCTCGTCCAGCACATATAACACGCCTCGCAGTTGGGAGCCGATCTGGGTCGCAAGCCTGATG